>NZ_NEIU01000002.1:0-457469 GCF_002113595.1 Pseudomonas sp. B3(2017) | reverse complement strand
GAAATCTCCCACGGGTCTGTACTGCGTCAACAGTCAGAATCCAGCCTAGTCCCTCCTCCTCCCTTCAAGTACCAGCATACAAGCCAGCCTGCTGGCGATGGCGCCAGTCCAGACGCCGCGTGAATAGATCATTCAGCCTGGGCGACCGCGAACGAATCCGAAGGCTCGTGCCGGATCATCCGCTTCATCTTCCACTCGAACCCCAGCGTCAGGCACACCGCCGCGCACGCCAGCCCCAGCGCCAGGCCCCACCAGACGCCGGTCGGCCCCCAGTGCAGATGGAACGCCATCAGCCACGCCGCCGGCGCGCCGATCAGCCAGTAGCAGCCGAGCCCGACCAGAAACGTGGTCTTGGCGTCCTTGAGCCCGCGGATGCAGCCCATGGCGATGGTCTGCACGCCGTCGAACAGTTCGAACCACGCCGCCACCATCAGCAGGCTGACGGCCAGGCGGATCACCTCGGCGAAGGCCGGGTCGTCATGATCCAGGAACAGGCCCACCAGCGGATCCGGCAACAGCCAGAACACCATGGCGAAGCACAGCATCACCGCCGCGCCGAAGGCGATCCCGACCCGCCCGGACATCCGCGCGTCGAGCAATTGTCCGGCGCCGTAATGCTGACCGATGCGCATGGTGATCGCGTAGGACAGCCCCGCCGGCACCATGAACGCCACCGAGACGATCTGCAGGGCGATCTGGTGCGCCGCCAGTTGCGTGCTGCCCATGGTGCCCATGCACAGCGCGGCGAAGGCGAACAGCCCGACCTCCACGGCGTAGGTGCCGCCGATCGGCAGGCCCAGGCGCCACAGTTCCTTGAGGTATTGCCGGTTGAGGCGCGACAGGCCCTGGCGCAGCGGGTAGGCGTCGTAGGCCGGATGCCGGCGGATGTGCCAGGCCAGCGCCAGCGCCATGCAGTTGGCGACGATCGCCGTGACCAGGCCGATGCCGGTCAGCCCCAGCTTCGGCAGGCCGAACAGTCCGGTGATCAGCGCGTAGTTGAGCAGGAAGTTGGCCACGGTGCCGGCCAGGCTGATGACCATCACCGGCGTCGCCCGACCGATGGCGCTGGTGAAGCCACGCAGGGCCATGAAGCTCAGGTAGCCGGGCAGGGCGAACGGCAGGGCCAGCAGGAACTGCCCGGCGGCGTTGACGTTGGTTTGGGTCTGGCCGAACAGCAGCAGCACCGGCTTGAGGTTCCACAGCAGCAGACCGGCGCCGAGGGCCATCAGCCAGGCCAGCCACAGCCCGGCCTGGGTCAGCCGCGCGGCGCCGAGGATGTCGCCGGCGCCCTGACGGATCGCCACCAGGGTGCCGACCGCCGCGATCACGCCGATGCAGAAGATCGACACGAACGAATAGCTCGCCGCGCCGAGGCCGCCGCCGGCCAGGGCCTCCGGGCTCAGGCGCGCCATCATCAGGGTGTCGGTCAGCACCATCAGCATGTGCGCCAACTGCGAGGCGATCAGCGGCCCCGCCAGCCGGAGGATGGCCCAGAGTTCGGTACGCACGGGACGCTGCATGGTCGTCACATCCTTTTAATCGAGGGAGCAAGAGACCGTCGATTCTCGCGGTTCGGCGGGGTTGGCACAAAGGGATAAAAAGGATGGGTGGCATGATTAAAACTCATCCAGGGGCATTTCTGCTAAGTTGACGCCATCCCGCAACCGGAGCCTTGTCTATGTCCCGTCGTCTGCCGCCCTTGTATGCCCTGCGCGCATTCGAAGCAGCGGCGCGGCACAGCTCGTTCACCCGCGCCGCCGAAGAGTTGTCGATCACTCAGAGTGCGGTCAGCCGGCATGTCCGCACGCTCGAGGAGCACTTCGCCTGCCGGCTGTTCCACCGCAGCGGCCGCAACCTGCAGCTGACCGAATCGGCGCGCCTGCTGTTGCCCGGCATCCGTGAAGGTTTTGCGGCGCTGGAGCGGGCCTGCAATACCTTGCGCGCCGAAGACGACATCCTGCGCATGAAAGCCCCGTCGACCCTGACCATGCGCTGGCTGCTGGCGCGGCTCAGCCGGTTCCGCCATCTGCAGCCGGGCAACGAGGTGCAGTTGACCAGTGCCTGGATGGACGTGGATTCGGTGGACTTCAACAACGAACCGTTCGATTGCGCCGTGCTGCTCAGCGACGGGCATTTTCCCCCGGACTGGGAAGCCAGCCTGCTGTTCCCGGAAGAACTGATCCCGGTGGGCGCGCCCAACCTGCCTGATGACCGGCCCTGGGACGCGGCGCGGCTGGCCGCCACCGAACTGCTGCACCCGACCCCCGACCGGCGCGACTGGCGCAGTTGGCTGGAGCGCATGGGCCTGTCCGAGCAGGTGTCGCTCAAGGGCGGGCAGGTGTTCGATACCCTGGAGCTGGGAATGATCGCAGCGGCACGGGGCTACGGCGTATCGATGGGCGACCTGCTGATGGTGGCCGAGGACGTGGCCCAGGGACGGCTGAGCCTGCCGTGGCCCACCGCCGTCGCCAGCGGCCTGAACTACTACCTGGTGTGGCCCAAGACCCGTCCGGGCGGTGAACGTTTACGCCGCCTCAGCGATTTCCTTCAGGGCGAAGTCCGGGCGATGGAACTGCCGCAGGTCGCGCGCTTGAGCTGAATCGTTCGAGCCACCACAATGCCGGCCCTGGGGCATAACCCTGTTGTGCGCTCAAGTATTCGTTTTCACAGCCGAATACGTCCAAGTGGAACCGTCGTGCCGGTCCACGATACACCCCCATTATTAGAATATTTTCCGAGCCGTGATCAGGGAGGATCCGCAGGCCCGGCCAGGAGCTGTCCATGTCTCAACCCCGCGCCCGGATCGCCTCGCAGCTGGGCCTCGCGCTCGCCGTGATACTGGCGGTCGTCATCAGCGGCAGTACGGTGTTCGCCTTGCGTTCGCTGGATTCGGCCAACCTCGCCACCCGTGAAGAGCACCTGGCCAGCGAGGCGCGCCTGCTGGCCGACCAACTGAGCACCTTCCACGGCACGCTGCGCGAAAGTACCCAGCGCCTGAGCGGGCTGTTCGAGAAGCGCTTCAGCGCGGGCCTGAGCATCCACCCGGACGAACCGGTGACCGTCGCCGGCACCCGCACGCCGGGCCTGCACCTGGGCGGTGAGGTGTTGAACAACAACTTCAAGGAAGTCGACGAGTTCAAGCAGATGACCGCCGGCGTCGCCACGCTGTTCGTGCGCAGCGGCGAAGACTTCATCCGCGTCAGCACCTCCCTGAGCAAGCAGGACGGCACCCGGGCCATCGGCACCGTGCTCGACCACGCCCACCCGGCCTACGCGCGGTTGATGGCGGGGCAGGGCTATGTCGGCCGCGCCTTGCTGTTCGAGCGCCTGTACATGACCCAGTACACCCCAGTGCGCGACGCTGGCGGCAAGGTGATCGCCGTATTGTTCGTCGGCTTCGACTATACCGATGCGCAGAACGCCCAGTTCGACAACCTCAAGCGCTTCCGCATCGGCCAGACCGGCTCGTTGGCGCTGCTGGACGAGCAGGGCAAATGGCTGGTGGCCCCGGCCGGCGTGCAGGCGCCGGAGCAAGCGGTGTCGGTGGTCGCCGGTCTGGCGAAAACCCCGGGCAAGGGCCGCTTCTGGAGCGACAGCGTCGAAGACTTCTACAGCATCGCCGTACCGTTCGACGGCGGGCCGTGGTCGGTGGTGGCGAGCATGCCGAAAAGCGAGATCCGCGCCGTGACCTGGAGCGTCGGCACGCAACTGGCCATCGGCAGCCTGCTGGCGATGCTGCTGGCGGTGGGTTCCGTGGTCTGGCTGCTGCGCAGCAAGCTGCAGCCGCTGGGGGATCTGGTGCGGCAGGCCGAGGCGCTGGGCGCCGGCGACCTGAGCGTGCGCCTGGACGTTTCGAGCAACGACGAGATCGGTCAGCTGGCCCGCGCCTTCAACCAGATGAGCCAGGCCCTGTCGACCATGGTCGAGCACATCCGCCGTTCCTCCGAAGAGGTCAACCGCCGGGCCCAGGCGCTGTCGGGCTTGTCCGGCGGCGCGTACGAAGGCATGGAGCAACAGTCCGGCGAAATCACCAGCATGGCGGGCGCGGTCGAGGAGTTCAGCGCCACCTCGCTGAACATCGCCGACAACATGGGCAACACCCAGCGCTTGGCCCAGGAAAACGCACAACAGACCCAGATCGGCCGCACCTCGATGGAAGAAGCGTCTTCGTCGCTGGAGCAGATCGCCGGCGCGCTGAACACCACCGCGACCGTCATCAACACCCTCGGTCAGCGTTCCCAGGAAATCGGCGGCATCGTCAGCGTGATCACCGCGATCGCCGAACAGACCAACCTGCTGGCGCTCAACGCCGCCATCGAAGCGGCCCGCGCCGGCGAACAGGGTCGCGGCTTTGCGGTGGTGGCCGACGAGGTGCGCAACCTGGCTTCGCGCACCCGTCAGGCGACCGACGAGATCTCCGGCATGATCCAGAGCATCCAGCAGGAGACCGGCAACGCCATCAGCACCATGGAGCAGGGCAATGCGCTGATGCAGGAAGGCCTGTCGCGCAACGCCAACGTCGCCTCGGCCCTGGCGCGCATCGACGAGCAGAGCCGCTCGGCGGGCCAGCAGTTCGCGGCGATCACCACCGCGACCCAGGAGCAGAGCAGCACCGCGACCCTGCTCAGCAGCAACCTGCAGAGCATCGCGCTGGCCAACAGCGAACAGCGGGAAGTGGTGTCCAACCTTGCGGTCACCGCCAAGGAGTTGGAGAAGCTGGCGGCGGATCTGCGCTCCGAGGTCGACCGCTTCCGCTGAGTCGCCCCCGCCATCGATGCGCCGGACAGACCGCCATCGCCAGCAGGGCTGGCTCCCACAGTTCTAGCCGCCTCACCGCGCGCCCTGTGGGAGCGGGCTTGCCCGCGATGGCGGCGGAACATCCGACATCGATGTGCCGGACAGACCGCCATCGCCAGCAGGCTGGCTCCCACAGTTCTAGCCGCCTCACCGCGCGCCCTGTGGGAGCGGGCTTGCCCGCGATGGCGGCGGAACATCCGACATCGATGTGCCGGACAGACCGCCATCGCCAGCAGGCTGGCTCCCACAGTTCTAGCCGCCTCACCGCGCGCCCTGTGGGAGCGGGCTTGCCCGCGATGGCGGCGGAACATCCGACATCGATGTGCCGGACAGACCGCCATCGCCAGCAGGCTGGCTCCTACAGTTTTGCCGGCACCTCCAATCCCCTGTGGGAGCGAGCCTGCTCGCGATGGGCCCGACGCGGTTCCCGCCCCTACTGCGTCGCCGGCCGGTACTGCAGCGCCTCCGCCAGATGCTCGCGGCGGATGCCGTCGCAGCGTTCGAGGTCCGCCAGCGTCCGCGCTACCTTGAGCAGGCGGTGCGCCGAGCGCAGCGACAGCGTCAGGCGCTCGCAGGCCGATTCCAGCCACGCCTCGTCGGCTGTGGATAACCCGCAATGGCGCCGCAGCCCCGGCAAATCCAGAAAGGCATTGGCGCACCGTTGGCGCTTCTGCTGGCGCTCCCGGGCCTCGGCCACTTGCCCGGCGGCACTGGCGCTGTCCTCCCCCGGTTTCACCAGCGGATTCAACGCCGTGGCTTCCCGCGCCACCGTCAGGTGCAGGTCGATCCGGTCCAGCAGCGGCCCCGACAACTTGTTGCGGTAGCGCTGCACCATGTCCGGCGTGCAGGAGCAACGGCCGGTGGGTTCGCCAAGATATCCACAGGGGCACGGGTTCATCGCCGCCACCAGTTGAAAGCGCGCCGGAAAGCGCACCCGTTCCTTGGCCCGGGCAATCACGATGTGGCCTGACTCCAGCGGCTCGCGCAGCACCTCCAGCACCTTGCGGTCGAACTCCGGCAGTTCGTCGAGGAACAGCACGCCGTGGTGGGCAAGGGTGATTTCCCCGGGCTGCGGTTTCGAACTGCCGCCCACCAAGGCCGGCCCGGACGCCGAGTGGTGCGGCTGGCGGAAGGGGCGCTGCGGCCAATGGGTCAGCGGCGCGCCGTTGGCGACCGACTGGATGGCCGCGACCTCCAGCGCTTCGCTTTCGGTCAGCGGCGGCAGCAGCCCCGGCAAGCGGCTGGCCAGAAGCGTCTTGCCGGTGCCCGGCGGTCCGCTGAACAACAGGTTGTGGGCGCCTGCCGCGGCGATCAGCAAGGCGCGCTTGGCGGCCGCCTGGCCTTGCACCTCGTTGAGGTCGGGGTAGGGTTTGGCGGCGTGGATCAGGCCGTCCGACACGTACGGCTCGACCGGCGTGTGCCCGTTGAAGTGCGCCACCGCCTGCAACAGGTGATCCACCGCGATCACCTTCAGCCCCGACGCCAGGCACGCTTCCTCGGCGTTGGCCCGCGGCACCACCAGCGAGCGGCCGGCCCTGCGCGCCGCCAGCGCCGCCGGCAGCACCCCGCGGACCGGGCGCACGGCGCCGGACAGCGCCAGTTCGCCCAGGCACTCCACGTCGTCCAGGGTCAGGGTCGGCACCTGTACGCTGGCCGAAAGGATGCCCAGGGCGATGGCCAGGTCGAACCGCCCGCCGTCCTTGGGCAGGTCCGCCGGGGCCAGGTTCAGGGTGATCCGCCGCGCCGGAAACTGCAGCCCGGAATTGATGATCGCGCTGCGCACCCGGTCCTTGCTCTCCTTCACCGCCGTCTCGGGCAGGCCGACCATGGTCAGCGACGGCAGGCCGTTGGCCAGATGGACTTCGACGGTGACGGCGGGGGCCTCCACGCCGATCTGGGCGCGGCTGTGGACGATGGCGAGGGACATGGGCGTTCCTTGAAATGGGCGGGCCGCTTCCTGCGGTGCTTCAAGGGTAGACGGGGGAAACGGATCCGGCGGCGGGCGCGGGGCGGCAAACCTTCACCGGATGTTGCGGCAGGCGTCTTCCCGGACGCCTGCCGTTTCAGCCCTAAGTGCGCGCAGGCCGCGCCAGCACAGCGTTGCGGATGCGCGGCCCGTAGAGGCCGACGATGAGGCCGAGGACGATCAGAATCACCGCCAGCACTTTGTTCAGCGGCACGCTTTCGTTGTACGCCACGATGGCCGCGATCAGGACGGCCAACGCTACGTGCAATGGCTCAACGGTGGTTTGCCTCCGGGGAGGACGAGGGTTATCGCGCGGCGGAAGTCCGGTTCAGGCATGCCCAGTACAGCAGCGCGACGCCGCTGATGGCGGCGCCGAGCAGGCACACGTTCACCCAGCCGTAATGGGCGTAGGTGTAGGTGGCCGCTACGGCGCCCAGGCCGCTGCCGACCGAGTAGAAGCACATGTAGGCGCCCGCCAGGCGGCTTTGCGCGTCGGGCCGGGCGGCGAAGATCAGGCTCTGGTTGGTCACGTGCACCGCTTGCACGGCGAAGTCCAGCAGCACCACGCCGATGACCATGGCCAGCAGCGAGCTTTCGACGAACGCGGTGGGCAGCCAGGACAAGGTCAGCAGCGCCAGGGCGATGCCGGTGGTGCGGTTGCCCAGGCCCCGGTCGGCCAACTGTCCCGCCTTGGCGGCGGCCAGGGCACCGGCGACACCGGCCAGGCCGAACAGGCCGATCTGGGTGTGCGACAGCGACAGGGGCGGCGCGCTCAGCGGCAGCACCATCGAGGTCCACAGCACGCTGAACGCGGCGAAGATGAGCAGGGCGAAGGTGCCCCTGACGCGCAGGGTGCGTTCGCTCAGGTACAGCTGGAAGACCGAGCGCAGCAACTGCCGGTAGCCGCCGGCGGCCGGTGGCGCGGCGGACGCCGGCAGGGTGCGGTGCAGCACCAGCGCCATGCCGGCCATCAGGGCGGCCGAGACGAAATACACACCGCGCCAACCCGCCAGGTCCGCCACGGCGCCGGAGACGAAGCGGGCCAATAGAATGCCCAGCACCACGCCGCTGGTGACGGTGCCGATGGCCTGGCCGCGCTGTTCCGGGCTGGCCAGGGCGGCGGCGTAGGCGACCACCACCTGCACCACCACGGCCATCAAACCCACCAGCACCATCGCGCCGAGCAGCGTGAGCCAGTCCTGCGACAGGCCGACCGCGCAGAGGGCGACGGCGGACGTCAGCATCTGCGTCAGGATCAGTCGCTTGCGGTTGAGCAGATCGCCCAGCGGCACGATGAACAGCAGCCCCGCCGCGTAACCGGCCTGGGTGGCGGTCACCACGACGCCGATGGCGCCGGGCGCGACCGCAAGGCTCGCGGCCATGGACTCCAGCAGCGGCTGGGCGAAATACACGTTGGCCACCGCCATGGCGCAGGTGATGGCGAACAGCAGCGTCCGGTAGCGGCCGAGCGTCGGCGCCGGGCGTTCCCGAGCAGCCAGGGCAGCGGTCTCGCGATCCATTGTCGAGGGCGTTTGAGAATCCGGCATCGCGACATCCATCCTTGAGCTGATGTGGTTTCGAAACAAAACCGATGCGTGGATTTTTACCCAATCAAGTTTTAATATGCAACCAGTTGTTCGAAGCACTTACCCTGACGCCCGCAGCGTCTTTTTTCCTTCTTGCCGATTGAATCCGGAGACCCATGGCCCGACAGCAGCAACTGGCGCAAAGCGAATGCCCCGTGGCCCGAACGCTCGAAGCCATCGGCGACCGCTGGGTGCTGATGATCATCCGCGACGCCTTCGACGACGTCCGCCGGTTCACGGAATTCCAGAAACGCCTGGGCCTGGCCCGCAACATCCTCACTGTCAAGCTCAAGATGCTGGTCGAGTTGGGGGTGTTCGAGGTGCAGCCGGCGTCCGACGGCAGTGCCTACAAGGAATACGTGCTGACCGAAATGGGGCGCTCCGTGTTTCCCATCGTGGTCAGCCTGCGCCAGTGGGGGGAGCGCTTCCTCTTCAAGGAAGGCGAGTGCCATTCGGTGCTGCTGGACGACGAACTGTCGGAACCGATCGAGACCCTTGCGGTCCGCTCAAGGTCGGGCAAGGTACTGTCCCCGGCCGATTGCCACCGGCGGGTGGTCAAGCGCGGCGCCTGAGGCGCGGGACGCCTTCACCGAATACGCGAACCCCACACCGGAAGGTGTGGGGTTTTTCATGGGCTGCCGATCCGTAGCCCGGTAGGCTGCGGCCTCACTCGGCCGGCGGGTTCAGCTTCGCTTCGAGCTCCGCCACCTTTGCCTCGAGGCTTTCGAGGCGGGCGCGGGTGCGGGCCAGCACCACCATCTGACTGTCGAACTCTTCGCGGCTCACCAGGTCCAGTTTGCTGAAGGCGCTCTGCATCAGCATCTTGAACTGGCTTTCGATTTCGGCTTTGGGCAAGGGCGTGTCGCCGCTGAACAGACGGGAGGCGGTGCCGCTCAGGGCGTCGAGGAAGTCTTTGGGCGCGAGCATGGGAAATGTCCTGGAAACAATGGCCGGCAGTGTATCACGCAGTGTCTATAGTCATTGGCGCCGGCAGGGATGCACGCTTTTCGCGCAAGCCGCCGGACGGCGGCGCACCGTTGTTGTGCGTATCCCCGGTGCCATTTTAGTGATGGCCACTGCCGACGCGGCCAAGGGATTGAAATCAGTGGGTTTTGGCAAGGTGGCAAGCTTTCTGCTTAGTCGGTGGTGACCCATGCACTGATGCAGTCGCTGTGATGAATGCAGTGCGGCAGGCGGAGCGGGGAGTTTCGTCTGATGCGGTTAGCTGGCGTCGGTCGGGCCGGGAGGGCCGACGATGCGTTACAAAGCCAGGCACTGCGCTTAGACTTGAGTCGGGTTTGTTTTCCTGGGGCAAGTCCACCAATTCGGGAGAGAGTTTCATGAAGCTAGTCACTGCCATCATCAAGCCGTTCAAGCTGGACGACGTGCGCGAGTCGCTGTCCGAAATCGGCGTGCAGGGCATTACCGTCACTGAAGTCAAAGGCTTCGGCCGGCAGAAGGGTCACACCGAGCTGTACCGCGGCGCGGAATACGTGGTCGATTTCCTGCCCAAGGTGAAGATCGACGTCGCCATCGACGACAAGGACCTTGACCGGGTCATCGAGGCGATCACCAAGGCCGCCAACACCGGCAAGATCGGTGACGGCAAGATCTTCGTGGTCAATCTGGAACAGGCGATCCGCATCCGTACCGGCGAAACCGATACCGACGCCATCTAAGCCGCCACAAACCCAACGCCCCAGGAGAAAACAAAATGACTCTGCGTAAATTCGCAGGGCTAGGAGCCCTGTTGCCTATCGTAATGCCCGGCCTGGCCATGGCGGCAGACGAAGCGGCGGCCCCGGTCCTCAATTCCGGCGACACGGCCTGGATGCTCACCTCCACGGCCCTCGTGCTGTTCATGACCATCCCCGGCCTCGCGTTGTTCTACGGCGGCATGGTCCGTTCGAAAAACATCCTTTCCGTGATGATGCAGTGCTTCGCCATCACCGGTCTGATCAGCGTCCTGTGGGTCATCTACGGCTACAGCATCGCGTTCGACACCACCGGCATGGAGCAGGGCGTCGTCAACTTCAACTCCTTCGTCGGCGGCTTCGGCAAGGCGTTCCTCGCCGGCATCACCCCGGCCAGCCTGACCGGCCCGGCGGCGCTGTTCCCCGAGGCGGTGTTCGTCACCTTCCAGATGACCTTCGCGATCATCACCCCGGCGCTGATCGTCGGTGCGTTCGCCGAGCGGATGAAGTTCTCCGCCATGCTGGTGTTCATGGGCATCTGGTTCACCGTCGTCTATGCGCCGATCGCGCACATGGTCTGGTCCGGCAACGGCGGCCTGATGTGGGACTGGGGCGTGCTCGACTTCGCCGGCGGCACCGTGGTGCACATCAACGCCGGTGTGGCCGGCCTGATCGCCTGCCTGGTGCTGGGCAAGCGCAAAGGCTTCCCGACCACCCCGATGGCGCCGCACAACCTGGGTTACACCCTGATGGGCGCGGCGATGCTGTGGATCGGCTGGTTCGGCTTCAACGCCGGTTCCGCCGCCGCCGCCAACGGCACCGCCGGCATGGCGATGCTGGTCACCCAGATCGCCACCGCCGCCGCGGCGCTGGGCTGGATGTTCGCCGAGTGGATCACCCACGGCAAACCGAGCGCACTGGGCATCGCCTCGGGCGTGGTGGCTGGCCTGGTGGCGATCACGCCGGCCGCCGGCACCGTCGGCCCGATGGGCGCGCTGGTGATCGGCCTGGCGGCGGGCGTGGTCTGCTACTTCTGCGCCACCAGCCTGAAACGCAAGCTCGGCTATGACGACTCCCTGGACGCCTTCGGCGTGCACGGCATCGGCGGCATCCTCGGCGCGATCCTCACAGGCGTGTTCGCCGCACCGTCGCTGGGCGGTTTCGGCACCGTCACCGACATCGCGGCGCAGGTCTGGATCCAGTGCAAGGGCGTCGGCTTCACGGTGATCTACACCGCAGTCGCAACCTTCGTCATCCTCAAGGTGCTGGACGCGGTGATGGGCCTGCGGGTGACCGACGAGGAAGAGTCGGTGGGCCTGGACCTGGCTCAGCACAACGAGCGCGGCTACAACCTGTAAGCCAGCGACCTGAAAAAATTGCCCGGTTCGCCGGGCATTTTTTTGTCCGGATTTTGTCATCCGTGACACCGCCGGAAGGTTTTCGCGTGCGGCTTCGGCGCTGTCGGAGGCAGGGGTGTTTATGCGGCCAAAGGCTTACACCGCTGAAGGAATATTAGGGCCTTTGTTTTTTTCCAGAGCGCGCTAGAATGCGCCCCGAAACGTGCGGAGAACTGTATGTGGCAACAGACTCTGATAACCCTGCGGGCACGGCCCCGGGGCTTTCATCTGGTGACGGACGAGTTGCTGGCCGGCCTGCCCGGACTCAAGGCATGCAAGGTCGGTCTGTTGCATCTGTGGCTGCAGCACACCTCGGCGTCGTTGACTGTCAACGAGAACGCCGATCCGGCGGTACGTCGCGACTTCGAACGGTTTTTCAATCGTCTGGTCCCACAAGGAACGGACGGCTATGAGCACAACGACGAAGGCCTGGACGACCTCCCGGCGCACTTCAAGGCCAGCGTGCTGGGCTGTCAGTTGAGCCTGCCGGTTTCGGCGGGAAAGCTGGCGCTGGGCACCTGGCAGGGCGTTTACCTGGGCGAGCACCGCGATCATGGCGGTGCCCGCAAAGTCCTCGCCACCCTCCACGGTGAAGGGGCATGAGCCGCTGGTCAGCAGCGGCGGATGATTTTTTCCGGCGACTTTCGACAGTTGCCTAAGCTGGTCTATAACTAATCTGCTTTTCGCAAGTCATGAGGTAGAACATGAGCGACGATGATCTGGAAAACGACGACCTCGAAGTAGGCGACGAAGACGATACCGAAGAAGGTCTGGAAGCGGCGGCCGACGATGTCGCCGAGGACAGCGATGACGGCGGCGATGCACCTGCCCCGGCCGCTAAAGGCAAGGCCAAGGCTGCGGTCTCGGTCGACGAGCTGCCGAGCATGGAAGCCAAGAACAAGGAACGCGATGCCCTGGCCAAGGCCATGGAAGAATTCCTTGCCCGTGGCGGCAAAGTGGTTGAGGTGGAGGCCAATGTGGTCGCCGACCCGCCCAAGAAGCCCGACAACAAGTACGGCAGCCGCCCTATCTGAGGCGCGTCGCCCGCTTGCCGAAAAAAGCCCGCCGTCGCTGCGGGCTTTTTTCATTGCTGGATAAACCGATGCGGCCTGACTGACACTAGTTCAGTAACGACTCGAAAAACGGGCCCGTTTCCAGCTTTTCAGCCAGGTATTTCGCTCCTGCCGGAGTCAAGTGGGATCCATCGTAGGACATCAACATACCGTTGAGATCAAACAGAGGGCATTGATTGGCCTCGCAAATGCCAGTGACCAAATCCAGAAACTGATCGTTTCTTACTTTTGAAGACAGCAAACGGTTGATGTAGGAAATGCCTGCGTCCGGCGAAGTTCTATAAGCGAGTCTTTGACTGAAACTGAGACTGCTCAGTTTCAAGAGGTCGATTGGGCCGAATGTTTTTCTCCCGACAACAAAAAATTTTCCTGGCCCAAAGTCTCTTTCAAGATTCTTGATGCTTTTGTCCAGTAATTCTATTTGCCAAGGCACCCAGACCGAGACGAGAACAACTCGGTCAGCCTCGGCAAGTAGTTTTTTTACTTCGGGATTGTTATACCAGTTTCCGTTCAGGCAAAGCTGTTGGTAATCTTTTTCGACCTTGTCGATGAAGTTTTCTTCCAGGTACAGATTTCCGCAGGCATGCTCGATCCTGTAAAAGGAAAAATCATTTTTCTCGTAGTACGGTGTATCACGAATGACGTTAAGGAAGTCGCCGGCCATGCTGTCGCCGATCACCAGAACTTTGCGGCCGGGTCCGCGATTGAACTCCTTCAGGCTGAGCTGATTGGCTAGTTCCCAGACGAACTCGCCTCTTTCTTTTGTGAAGGCGAGCACTTCCATGGATTCAGTATCGTATCTTGAAAAATTGCCCTCGGTGGCATATCCAAAAAAGCCGAAGGTCAAGAAACAGGCGGGGGCCACTGTGCCGAAGTAAATTAATCGTTTTGCACCAGGGGCTCGCGGTTTCCGAAAAGGGGTTTCAATGAAGCGCCAGCTCAAAACGGCGAGCGTTGCGGTTAGCAGCAACAAAACAATAGTCAGGGTCAGATCAAGATTCTGAGAAGTCTTGTATCTCGCAAAAGCAAACAGTGGCTGATGCCATAAGTAAGCGCTGTAACTGATTAGCCCTATGCCTACCAGAATTCTTGAGCCCAGTAATCTTCCCACAAAGGTTGCTGGGGTCGCATACAGGATGATCAGAGAGGCGCCGACTGTAGGTACAAGCGCATAGAGGCTCGGGAACGGCGTGTACTTGTCGTAAAAAACAGATGAAAAAACGATCAGAGAAAATCCAAGAGCTGCGCCAGCCTGTTTCGTAATCTGGCCAGGGTGTCTTTTTTTCTCTTGAAAGAGATAAAAGGCCAGTAAGGCTCCCATGAGCAACTCCCATGCTCGCGTGGGTAGCAGATAGAATGTTGCTATCGGATATTTTTCGACGTTGATCTGTGCCAGCATCAGACTGGCAAAGAAGATAAGCAGTAAAGTGCTGACAATGAATTTTTTACCCAGCTTCCAGGTTGCCATCAGGAAGATAGGAAATAATAGATAGTATTGTTCTTCTACGGCGAGGCTCCATGTGTGTAGCATGGGCTTTAGTTCGGTTGCAGTGTCGAAATAGCCGCTCGCATTCCAGAAAAATATATTCGACGAGAAAACTGAAACAGCTGCCAGGCTGCCAGCAAAGTCTTTCATGTCTCGAGGGAGTAGCCAGAGCCACGCGAATATAATTGATACAACCATTACCGCAAAAAGAGCGGGTAGAATACGCCTTGCTCTTCGCTCATAGAACTTGAGTAAAGAGAATGTTCCTGCCTCTTTCTCGGACAGGAGAATGGAAGTTATCAGGTATCCGCTGATGACAAAGAAGACGTCAACGCCAACGAACCCGCCTTTGAATATTTCAAATCCAGCATGGAATAGAATGACGGGGATGACAGCCAGGGCTCGTAGGCCGTCTATCTCTCTTCTGTAGGCTAGCACGCTTTATGTTCCCTCTCGCTACTTCGGTCGAATTGCTTCCGTTCTATTGTTATTTACTGAATTCAGTTAGGGCTTTTAAAAGAAAAATTTCACTTCCGGCTAGTTTGTTGCCGCATCTAACTTGGTAGGGAATGGTATTTCCAGATGAAATTCAGCGGTTGCTTATAGCATTTTTGCGGGCGAAAAAAAAGCAGGTCGTATTTGCCTAGGCAACAGTTGCAAATACCAAAGTGCAGCTTTTCGCAGCGCTTCGGTAAGCGGCGTCTTGCAGCGCAGGGCGTTCTGTGGCGAATCGAACATGCTTCCCCCCTCTCCACTCAATTTGAGCGAAAGGATCATTTACGGCCTGGATAGATCAATCTCGCAGACCGGTATGATCCCACGGGTTTATTCAGCTTGAGCCGCGTTCCAGCGGGCGAGGATCGCAGGCAGATCCGCCAGGTTGCGAATCTCCGCATCCGGCAGGCGCTCCGCTTCCCAGACCTTGCCCGCCGGGTTGAACCAGATCGCCCGCAGCCCGGCCTGCTGTGCCCCGGCGATGTCGTCCCCCGGATGGTCGCCGATGTGCACCGCCGCCTCGGCGCTCACGCCGCCCCGCTGCAAGGCCTCGTGGAACAGCCGCGCGTCCGGCTTGGCGATGCCGATGTCTTCGGCGCACAGGGCGAACTTGAAGTAATCGGCCAGCCCCAGCCGGCGCACGTCGGCGTTGCCGTTGGTGACGACGCCCAGGGCATAGTGGTTGGCGAGGATCTCCAGCACCGGCTCGACCTCGGGGAACACCTCGATCTGGTGCCGTGCGTGGAGGAACACTTCGAAGCTCTTGTCCGCCAGGTCCGACGCCTCGCCGTGGGCGTAGCCGGCCTCTTCCAGCGCGTGGAACAGCACCCGCCGGCGCAACGCGCTGATGCGGTGCTTGAGCCCGGGCTCGCCGGCCAGCACCCGTTCGCGGATGGCCCACAGGTGCTCCACCGGCACCGCGCCCAGGTTCGGCGCATGTTCGCCGAGCCATTGGCGCAGCACCGTTTCGGCGCTGAGGATAACCGGAGCGGTGTCCCACAGGGTGTCGTCGAGGTCGAAGGTGATCAACTGGATGCTCATGAATCCTCGCCTTTGGTGCGTTTGGCCCGAGGATGGGCGCTGTCGTAGACCGCCGCCAGGTGCTGGAAGTCCAGGTGGGTGTAGATCTGGGTGGTCTTGATGTCCGAGTGGCCGAGCAGCTCTTGCACGGCGCGCAGGTCCTGCGATGACTCCAGCAGGTGGCTGGCGAAGGAATGCCGCAGCATGTGCGGATGCAGGTTCTGCCCCAGTTCCCGTTCGCCGGCGAGCTTGACCCGCACCTGGATCGTCCGCGGGCCGAGGCGCCGGCCTTGCTGGCTGACGAACACGGCGTCGTCCGCCGGATTGGCCAGGGCGCGCAGCGGCAGCCAGTGCTCCAGCGCTTCGCGGGCCTTGGCGCCCACCGGCAACAGGCGGGTCTTGCTGCCCTTGCCGAGCACCTGGACCATGCCGTCGGCCAGGTCGAGCTGGTCGAGGTTCAGGCCTGTCAGCTCCGACAGGCGCAGGCCGGAGGAATAGAACAGTTCCAGGATCGCCTGATCCCGGCGGGCCATGAAGTCGTCCTCCACCGCGCCTTCGAGCAGCTGCAGCGCCCGGTCGGTGTCGAGGGTCTTGGGCAGGCGGCGCTCGCCTTTGGGGGGCGTCAGGCCGGTGGCCGGGTCGTGGTCGCAGAGGCCTTCACGGTTGAGGAAGTGATAGAGCCCGCGCACCGCCGACAGCAGGCGGGCGAGGCTGCGCGAGGACTGGCCCTGGGCGTGGAGGCGGGCGATCAGGCTGCGCAGGCGCTGGATGTCCAGCGCCTGCCAACTGCCGATGTTCTGCTTGGCGCACCAGCCGAGCACCTTGTCGAGGTCGCGGCGGTAGGCCGACAGGGTATGGGGCGACACCTGCCGCTCACTGCGCAGGTGTTCGCAGTAAGCGTCCAGTTGCCGTTCCATGTTCAGCGCACCTTGCGCAGGGAGCTGTTGACCCGTGGCAGCACGCGGCCCATGACTTCGGCGATGTAGCTCAGGAACAGGGTGCCCACCGAACTCTTGTAGTGCTGCGGATCGCGGCTGGCGATGGCGAGGATGCCGTGGATGCCCTGGTGGCTGACGGCGACCACGGCGGTGGAGCCGATCTGCTTGCGCTGCTCTTCGCCGAACAGGAAGTCCAGCTCATGCTCGCGCAGGCTGCCGCTGACGCTCTTGCCCTCGGTGAGCAGGCCGCCGATGGCGGTCTGCGCGTCGGCGTGGGTCACCCAGCGGCCCACCGGCGCCGGGTTGTCGCCGAGCAGGATCAGGCTCACGAACGGCACCTGGAAGTCCTGGCGCAGGCTGTCCTCGACGCTGATCACCACGTCTTCGAGGGTCGCGGCGTCCATCAGCGCGAGGATCAGGCGCCGGGTCTTCTCGAACAGCCGGTCGTTGTCCCGGGCGACGTCCATCAGGTGCGAGAGGCGATGGCGCATCTCGATGTTGCGTTCGCGCAGGATCGCCATCTGGCGCTCGACCAGCGACACGGTGTCGCCGCGCCGGTGGGGGATGCGCAGGGACGGCAGCAGTTCCTCGTGTTCGGCGAAGAAGTCCGGATGGGCCTCCAGGTAGGCGGCGACGGCGGCCGCCTCCAGGTTTTCGGCGGCGGATCCGGCGGACGGTCTGGCGGGGGCTTGAGGCTTGTCGGTCATGGCTTCTGCTCGCTCAAAGACGCACTTGTCCTTCGTATACACGCACTGCCGGACCGGTCATCAGCACCGGTTGGCCGGGGCCTGCCCATTCGATGGACAGGCGCCCGCCCGGCAGGTCGATCGACAGCGGCGAATCCATCCACCCCTGGCTGATCGCGGCCACGGCAGCGGCGCAGGCGCCGGTGCCGCAGGCCTGGGTTTCCCCGGCGCCGCGCTCCCAGACGCGCAGCTGTGCGCGGTGGCGGTCGATGACCTGGAGGAAGCCGACGTTGACCCGTGCCGGAAAGCGCGGGTGGTGTTCGATCTTCGGCCCCAGCTCATGCACCGGTGCGCTGTGGATGTCTTCCACGCGCAGCACGGCATGCGGGTTGCCCATCGACACGGCGGCGATGTCGACGGTGACGCCGTCGACCTGCAGCGGATAGCTTTGGGCCTGGGCCTGTGCATCGAACGGAATGTCGGCGGGCACCAGGCGCGGGGCGCCCATGTTCACGCCGATCTGGCCGTCGTTGCGCACGTCCAGCTCGATGATGCCGCCCTTGGTCTCGACGCGGATCCGACGCTTGGCGGTCAGGCGCTTGTCGAGCACGAAGCGGGCGAAGCAGCGGGCGCCGTTGCCGCACTGTTCCACTTCCGAGCCGTCGGAGTTGAAGATCCGGTAACGGAAGTCCACGTCCGGGTTGCTGGGCGCCTCGACGATCAGCAACTGGTCGAAACCGATGCCGGTGTTGCGGTCGCCCCACTGTTTGGCGTGTTTGGGCTGAATGTGCGCGTGCTGGCTGACCAGGTCGAGGACCATGAAGTCGTTGCCCAGGCCGTGCATCTTGGTAAAACGCAGCAGCATGGGGTCACTCCGGCAGCAGGCTTTCGCCGGCATACAGCTCGGCCACGGTTTCGCGGCGGCGCACTTCGAAAACTGAGTCACCGTCCACCAGCACCTCGGCGGCGCGGCCGCGGGTGTTGTAGTTGGAGCTCATCACGAAGCCATAGGCACCGGCCGAATGCACGGCCAGCAGGTCACCCTCTTCGAGGGCCAGTTCGCGTTCCTTGGCCAGGAAGTCGCCGGTCTCGCAGATCGGCCCGACCACGTCGTAGGTCCGCGCCGCGGTGTCGCGCGGGCGCACGGCGGCGATGTCCATCCAGGCCTCGTACAGGGCCGGGCGGATCAGGTCGTTCATGGCCGCGTCGACGATGGCGAAGTCCTTGTGCCCGGTGTGCTTGAGGTACTCGACACGGGTCAGCAGGACGCCGGCGTTGGCGACGATGTAGCGGCCCGGCTCGAACATCAGCGCCAGGTCGCGGCCGGCGAGGCGTTCGCGCACGGCCTTGACGTAGTCGCCGGCCAGCGGCGGCTCTTCGTCGCGGTAGCGCACGCCGAGGCCGCCGCCCAAGTCGATGTGGTGCAGGTGGATGCCGCAGTCGCCGAGGCGGTCGACCAGATCCAGCACGCGGTCGAGGGCGTCGAGGAACGGCGCCAGGGTGGTCAGCTGCGAGCCGATGTGGCAATCGACGCCGATCACGTCCAGGTTCGGCAGGTGCGCGGCGCGCACGTACACGTCTTCGGCGTCGGCGATGGCGATGCCGAACTTGTTCTCTTTGAGGCCGGTGGAGATGTACGGATGGGTGCCGGCATCGACGTCGGGGTTCACGCGCAGCGAGACCGGTGCGCGGACGCCCAGCTCGGCGGCCACGGCCTGGAGGCGCTCCAGCTCGTCGGTGGACTCGATGTTGAAGCAGTGCACGCCGACTTCCAGGGCGCGGCGCATGTCGTCGCGGGTCTTGCCGACGCCGGAGAACACGATCTTGTCGGCGCTGCCGCCGGCGGCCAGCACGCGTTCCAGCTCACCGCGGGAAACGATGTCGAAACCGGCGCCGAGACGGGCCAGGACGTTCAGCACACCGAGGTTGGAGTTGGCCTTGACCGCGAAGCAGACCAGGTGCGGCATGCCGGCCAGCGCATCGGCGTAGGCCCGGTACTGGGCCTCGATGTGGGCGCGGGAGTAGACGTAGGTCGGCGTGCCGAAGCGGTCGGCGATGGCGGACAGCGCCACGCCTTCCGCGAACAGCTCCCCGCCACGGTAGTTGAAAGCGTCCATGGCGATCCCTTAGTAGACGTCGTGCTTGTGTGCCTTGGAAGCAGGCTGATGCTGCGACGACTTGGCTTGCTCGGTCGGGTCCTGATCTTCGTCGGGTAGGTACAGCGGGCCTTTTTGACCGCAGGCCGAGACGAGGCAGGCAACCGCGACGAGCGCCGCGAGGGAAGAGATCAGGCGCTTCATGGCGAAATCCTTGAAAATGCGTTAATTGCGCCGGAGTATACCGGCGACCCGGCGGATTGCCTATGCGACGGGGTTCCCGTCCGGCGGGGCCTGTTGCGGCGGCGCAAGCGACTCCTGCGGCGCCCTGGCCGGCGCCGTCGCCAGCAGGCTGGCTCCCACAGGAATCGAGGGAGGCCGTGGAACCCGCCCGGTCGTTATTCTTTGCAATCGGGCGCCGTCGCTCGTATCTTGCGGCCCTTGAGCCTGATCCGTCATTTCCCGAGGTTGCCGCAATGAGTCTGTCCGAAGCCCGTTTCCACGATCTGGTCGATGCCACCCAGCAGGCGCTGGAGGACATCTTCGACGACAGCGACCTGGACCTGGACATGGAGAACTCGGCCGGTGTGCTGACCGTCAAGTTCGACAGCGGCAGCCAATTGATCTTCAGCCGCCAGGAGCCGCTGCGCCAGTTGTGGCTGGCCGACCGTTCCGGCGGTTTCCACTTCGACTACGACGAGCAGGCCGGCAAGTGGGTGTGCGAGAAGACCGAAGAGCTGCTGGGCGAAATGCTCGAACGCATCGTCTGGGAGCGCGCCGGCGAGAAGCTCGACTTCGACGAGATCTGAGATGAGCACCGAGATCCGGCCTGCCAAGCCGCTCTACAGCAACGTCAGCCCGGCGGTGCCTTCGCCGTGCAGCGGTGTCTGCCGGCTGGACGAGCAGAAAGTCTGCCTGGGCTGTTTCCGCCATGTCGAAGACATCCGCGAATGGCGCTCGGCGGATGACGAACGCCGCCGGGTGATCTGCGCGCAGGCGGTGGCCCGCAAGGCCCGGGCCTGACCGGCGCAGGTTTGTGTCCGGCTTTGGGTGGCTTGTATATTTTTTGAGCTGTGATAGTGTCCGGACACGCCTCAACCCATCGAGGCCCGGTAAGAACCCCGTCTTTTTTGGCGGGGTTTTGCTTTTTTGCGCAGAAGAAAGGAGTCTGCCCGGATCATGACCGCACCATCCATCACCCTTACCCGTCTGGACGTGCAACGTCTGGAGCAGCTGATCGACAGATTGCCTGAAGGCACCCGTGGCGTTGATGAGTTGCAAACCGAACTGGACCGCGCCGAAACGCTGGTGAGCCACGATGACGTGCCCGCCGACGTCGTCACCATGAATTCCCGCGTGCACTGCCGCGAGGAAGGCAGCGGCAAGGACTACCACCTGACCCTGGTGTATCCGAAACACGCCAACGCCGACGAGGGCAAGATCTCGATCCTGGCGCCGGTGGGCAGCGCGCTGCTGGGACTCAAGGTCGGCCAGCACATCGACTGGCCGGCGCCGGGCGGCAAGACCCTGAAGCTGACTCTGCTCGAAGTCGAGTCGCAGCCGGCCAACGGGGGCGACTTCCCGGTGTGACCCCGCCTCAGGCCTGTTCGAGCGCCTCGTTCAGGGCGCGCTCCAGGTCGGCCTTGTAGCGCAGGTAAAGATTGCTCGAACTCTGCCCGTCCCCGAGCAGGCCCGACAGGTCCAGGTCGGTGATGTAGCAGCGGTAGCGTTCGGTTTCCCGGCGCTGGCCGATGATCTCCCGGGCGACCACGCCGAACAGCTGGTCGCCGTGCTCCAGCTCGCTGAATTCCCGTTGGTTGCAGTACAGCGTGACCTGCACCTGACCGGGTGCGGCCTTGCCGATGATGGCCTGCACGTCGTAGTACGGTTCGTCGGCCGGGGTCTGCGGCGCCGCCCGCGCTTCGACCCGCCGCGCCCGTCCGGGGCCCTGGGGCAATAACTGGTAATACAAAATCTCGAGGTCGGGGGCCGGGCCCTGATCCATCGGTGCCTGCGTCTCGCGGCGGAACTGGATCGATTGCAGGAAGCGCTGCAGCGGCACCAACAGGCTCTGCTCGTCGTGGTAGGGCAAATGCTGCTGCCACAGCGCATTGAACTCATCCAGCACGTACAGCTCGGCCTGCCGTTCGGTCACCCGGTAGAACACCTGAATGCATTCGGGTTGGCCCATGGGCAGGATCAGCGCGAGGTCGTGGTCCTCCAGCGCCATCGGATCCAGGTGCAGGGGGCTGTAGTGCGGCAGCTCTTCGCCCAGGTAATCCAGCAGCGCGGGCAAGGTGGCGAGCGCCGCGTGGCTGACCTGGCCCGGCACCAGCTCCAGGACGTGATAGTGCTGCTGGACCTGGATGAGGTAGCGGTGGTTGAGTCCGCTGAGCAGCAGGGTCTGGGCGGTGTCGAGAATCTCTTCCACCCGCCGGGCGATGAACTGCGCGCGGTTGTGGCAGAAGCAGCGCACCCGCAGCTTCGGCTGCCGGGCGCCGGTCGGCAGGTTGTTCAGGTAGTCGCGCAGGCAGTCGAGCAGGGCGTGGGGGCCGTCGAAGCGGTTGACCAGCACCTCGTTCCAGCTGTTGAGCGTGACCTGGTCGAGCGTCAGCACCAGGTTCTCGCGCACCCCGGCGTAGCTCAGGGAGTCGGTGCGCTCGGTGGTCATCAGGATGTTCAGGTCGCGGTGGTGCTTGAGCGGATCGACGCCGACGTTGACCAGCAACAGCACCTCGCTCGGCACGCTGGCGTGCAGCAGCGGTTCTTCGGCGACGGTGGGCAAGGGCAGGACGATGCTCTGCTGCAGGCTGCCGAGCAGGTTGAACAGCTCGAACTCGCTCAGGTCGCTGGTGCCGGGGTGCAGCGCCAGGCGGGTGCTGCTGTCGATCACGCCGTTGCGGTGGCACCAGGTCAGCAGCTCCAGCAATTCGCGGCTACGCTTGATCGGTGCGAAGTGCTCCCATTCCAGCGCCGTGAGGCTGCCGTTGTACAGGCCCCATTGGGTCTGCCCCGGTTCTTTCTTGTTGGGCGACTGCACCAGGGTCAGGGTGTCTTCGGCCAGGTCCGGGGCGATGCCGGGGTTGATGAATTCGATCTTGTCGGCCTTGCGCTCGAAGGCCGCGTACAGCCGCCGGCCCAGCACATTGAGGTCGCGTTTGTTGATCAGGCTGACGGTCTGCTCGGTGCGGGCGAAGCGGGTCAGGAAGCGGTAGCTGTAGTTCAGCTCGTTGACCAGCGCCAGGCGCTCGGCGCTGACCTGGCGCACTTTCCATTGGCTGCGGCTGTCGAGCAGCGCCAGTTGCCGACGGTCCCAGTGCCATTCGTCGGCCAGGCGCTCGAGCAGCGAGCGCTGCCAGCTCTGGGTGCGGGTGTTGCCGGTGAGCTTGCGGTTGACCTTGAGGTACAGCGCCCGGCGCACCAGTTCCAGCCGCTCCGGTTCGTTGCGTGCCGTGAGGTATTCCTCGATCCGCCGGTACACCACCATGTACGGATCCAGCTCGTCCAGGTCCAGCCGGTTGGCGAACACCGCCTGCTTGAAGCGCAGGCTCAGGCACTGCACGTGCGGGTGCTCGCTGGCGTAGACCTCGGTCAGCAGCAGTTTGAGCACCGACTTGTAGGGCGATTCGATGCCCTTGAACAACTGCCACAGCCCGGCGCCGATGAACTCCCCCGGCGGGATGTGCGCCAGGTGGCCGAGGTCGAGGGTTTCGTCGGTGCGGATGAAACGCTTGGAGATCAGGGTGTGGGTGTACTGCGCGTAGGCGCTTTCCTCATAGACCGGCACCAGCCACCAGATCGGCGTGCGGCCGGCCAGCCAGATGGCCGTGCGGTAGAACTCGTCCAGCAACAGGTAGTGCTGGGTGGTGCCGCAGTCTTCGGAGCTCAACTGGCTGTCGCGCTCGCCTTTGACGAAACGGGCCGGGTCGATCAGGAAGAAGTGCGCCTCGGCGCCCTGGCTCGCGGCCCAGGCTTCGAGGGCCTGGCACTTTTTGCGCAGCTCGGCCAGTTCGCTGTCGCCCAGGTCCGGGGCATGGCAGACCCACACGTCCATGTCGCTCTGGTCGGCCTGGGCCAGCGTGCCGAGGCTGCCCATCAGGAACAGGCCGTGGATCGGCCGGGGCGGGTTGCTGCCGTGGCGCGGCTTGTAGGAGAACGACCGGGTCAGGCGCTGGGCCTCGGTGAGCGTGTCGGCGTCCGGCTCATAGTTCGACAGCCCTGCCGGCGTGCTGCCCGACACATAGCCGGGCAGCAGGGGATGGTTGACGTGGAAGAACAGCGGCAACAGGGTCAGCACGCTTTGCTGACGGGGCGAAAGCCCTTCCCGTGCCCGGTCCAGGCGGCCTTCGTTGAGTTTGAGGAAGCGTGCGCGCAGCTGGCTGAGCACCTTGCGGTCGATGCCTTCGTCCAGGTCGGGGCGGATTTCGTGGGTGCGGGGCATGTCGGCTCGCAGGGCTCGGGGGCAGAGGGGCTCGCAATGCCGGGGAGTTTAGCGCCTGGGCGGGGGAATCATTAAGCTGAATTTGTTTTTTGGCGCCATTTTTCCAGCGTCGGCACCGGCAGGCCGCCGGGCTGGCCCGCGGAAAGCCCGTGGCAGGGGTTTCCGTGGGCAATGGGGGAGAAGGTCAGGCGGTTTCTTCGGCGACGTCGAGGATGGTCAGCAGACTCTGCACGTGTTCTGCGGCATCGCGGCCCAGGCTGGTCAGGTAGCCACCGTCGACCTGGTCGATGAGTTCTTTCTGGAACAGGCTCTTGGCGGCGGCGATGTGTTTCGGGGCGGCGGTCTGATGAATCTTCAGACCTTCCTGGGAACTGTCCAGGTTGAAGAGTGCGAGGACTTCCAGTTCGGCAACCAACTCAGGGGTAAGCGACATAAGGACTCCAGACTTTCTAGGAATTGAGCGACAGCGCCCCTAAGGTGAACCTGCCGTTGCGGCCTGTCCAGTGCCGCCGACCGGGTTTTTCCTTCTTGGGGGTGGAGTCCAGTGTAGTCAGGCGCCGGCGCCGGGCCGCAGAGATGGGTGACAAATTGTGTGGGAGCGGGCGCGCTCCCACTGGGTCGGGCTCACTGCTTTTCCGGCGGCAGCTCAGGGAGCGCGCGCAAGGCCGTCTCGTACCACTGGGTGTCGAACGCCCGGTCTTCGTCGAGCATGGCGTCGATCTCGTAGGCCAGCACATGGGCCATCAGGTTGAGGATGTCCTCGCGTTCGTAGCCGACCAGGGTCAGCTTGTTGAACGTGGCCTTGGCCGCCGGCGGGTTCTCGCTCTCGATCTGGTTCTCGACGGCTTCGATCAGGGTGGACTCGGTGAAGGCTTCTTCGTCGTTGTCGATGTCGGTTGGCTCGCTCATGGCAGGCTCCTGTGCAAAAGGCGTCAGTCTACCCTCATTCAGCGCCGTGATGCCGGTGGCGCGAATCCCCCGCAGGATCTATAAACAGGCACTGCCCACCCCGCACGGCCTGGAGGCTATGTGATGTTCAAACTGTACGGATTCGCTGTCAGCAACTACTACAACATGGTCAAGCTGGCGCTGCTGGAGAAAGGCCTGCCCTTCGAAGAGGTCACGTTCTACCCGACGCAGACCCCGGAGGCACTGGCCATCAGCCCCCGCGGCAAGGTGCCGGTGCTGGGGGCCGGCCCCGGCTACATCAATGAGACATCGGTGATCCTCGAATACCTCGAACAGACCGGCCAAGGTGCGCCGCTGCTGCCTGCCGACCCGTTCGAGCGGGCGCAGGTGCTGGCGCTGGCCAAGGAGATCGAGCTGTACATCGAGCTGCCGGGCCGTGCCTGCTACGGCGAGGCGTTCTTCGGCGCGACGGTGCCTGAGGCGATCAAGGAGAAGACCAAGGCCGAACTGCTGCTGGGCTTCGCCGCCCTGGGCCGGCACGGCAAGTTCGCGCCGTACGTGGCGGGCGACCGCCTGAGTGTGGCGGATCTGTATTTCCTGTACAGCGTACCGCTGGCCTGCGCGGTCGGACAAAAGCTGTTCGGGGTGGATCTGTTGGCAGAGATGCCGAAGGCCAAGGCGCTGCTGGAACAGCTGGAGGAGAATCCGCACGTGCAGAAGATCGCGGCGGACAAGGAAGCGGCGATGCCTTTGGCCCTTAGCGGGCGGCGAGCAGGGCTTGGCCGCGGGCCACGGCAGCCTTGACCTGGGCCGGTGCGGTTCCGCCGATGTGGTCACGGGCGTTGACCGAGCCTTCCAGGGTCAGCACGGCGAACACGTCCTGTTCGATCTGGTCGCTGAACGTGCGCAGTTCTTCGAGGCTCATTTCCGCCAGGTCCTTGCCGGTGTCCACGCCGTACTTCACCGCATGGCCGACGATTTCGTGGCAGTCGCGGAACGGCAGGCCGCGGCGCACCAGGTAGTCGGCCAGATCCGTGGCGGTGGAGAAGCCGCGCAGGGCCGCCTCGCGCATCATCGCGTGCTTGGGCTTGATCGCCGGCACCATGTCGGCGAACGCGCGCAGCGAGTCGCGCAGGGTGTCGGCGGCGTCGAACAGCGGTTCCTTGTCTTCCTGGTTGTCCTTGTTGTAGGCCAGCGGCTGGCCTTTCATCAGGGTCAGCAGGCCCATCAGGGCGCCGAACACGCGGCCGGTCTTGCCGCGCACCAGCTCCGGCACGTCGGGGTTCTTCTTTTGCGGCATGATCGAGCTGCCGGTGCAGAAGCGGTCCGGCAGGTCGATGAACTGGAACTGCGCGCTGGTCCACAGCACCAGCTCTTCGGAGAAGCGCGACAGGTGCATCATCGCGATGCTGGCCGCCGAGCAGAATTCGATGGCGAAGTCGCGGTCCGACACGTTGTCCAGCGAGTTGCCGCCCACGGCGTCGAAGCCCAGCAGCTGCGCGGTGTATTCGCGGTCGATCGGGTACGTGGTGCCGGCCAGCGCGGCGCTGCCCAGCGGCATGCGGTTGGTGCGCTTGCGGCAATCGGCCAGGCGCTCGTAGTCGCGGCTGAGCATTTCGAACCAGGCCAGCATATGGTGGCCGAAGGTCACCGGCTGAGCGGTCTGCAGGTGGGTGAAGCCCGGCATGATGCTGCCGGCTTCGCGCTCGGCTTGCTCCAGCAGGCCTTTCTGCAGGCGGGTGATCTCGGCCAGGATCAGGTCGATCTCGTCGCGCAGCCACAGGCGGATGTCGGTGGCGACCTGGTCGTTGCGGCTGCGGCCGGTGTGCAGCTTCTTGCCGGTGATGCCGATGCGGTCGGTCAGGCGGGCTTCGATGTTCATGTGGACGTCTTCCAGATCCACGCGCCAGTCGAACTGGCCGGCCTCGATCTCGCCCTGGATGGTCTTCAGCCCGTCGATGATGCTGTCGCGCTCGGCATCCGTCAGCACGCCGACCTTGGCCAGCATGGTGGCGTGGGCGATCGAGCCCATGATGTCGTGGCGATACAGGCGCTGGTCGAAAGTGACGGAGGCGGTGAAGCGGGCGACGAAGGCGTCGACGGGCTCACTGAAGCGGCCGCCCCAGGACTGATTGGTCTTGTCAGTGCTCATGAATTCGCTCGTATCGGCTTGGAGAAAGAAGGCTGCAAATGCTGGCGCGGATGATAACAGGGTTGCCGATCCTGTCGCTGACACTGGTCGAAACGTTTTTTTCTCATCCCCTGCGCCACAATCGCCGCCGTCGCCGTCGCGATTTGCGCAACGATATTTTCCGATTGAGCAATGTCGGCCCGACGAACGTCTACAGTTGGACTGAAGGGTCGGCGCAAATGCGGTTCGGGCGCCGGCCAAGAAAAAGAGAGGGGTGGGAGCTTTGGCCATCGGCAAGCCCTGCGCAAGGCGCAGGATCCGGGCACCGGCAAATTTTGCCGGCCGACGTACGGCACTTTTCGGCGTCCGCGCTAGTCTTAGCGTGGTTCGCGGTGACGGACGTCACTCCACCTGTCTACGCTATCCTTGTGCGAGACTCACGCAGGAATCCAGCGCAATATGAATGTCCTGATCGTTGATGACGAACCCTTGGCCCGCGAGCGCCTCAGCCGAATGGTGAGCGAACTCGGGGGTTACACTGTCCTGGAGCCCAGCGCCACCAATGGCGAAGAGGCGCTGGCCCTGATCGACAGTCACAAGCCGGATATCGTGCTGCTCGATATCCGCATGCCGGGCCTGGATGGCCTGCAGGTCGCTGCCCGTCTGTGCGAACGAGAAACCCCGCCCGCCGTGGTGTTCTGCACAGGTTCCGATGAATTTGCCGTGGAGGCCCTGAAGGCCGGTGCCGTGGGCTATGTGGTGAAACCCGTGCGAACCGAACACTTGCAGGATGCCCTGAAAAGGGCCGAACGTCCCAACCGGGCCCAGCTCTCGGCCCTGACCCGTCCCGCCGCCGAAAGCGGCAACGGTCCGCGCAGCCACATCAGCGCCCGGACCCGCAAAGGCATCGAGCTGATTCCCCTGGATCAGGTGGTGTACTTCATCGCCGACCACAAATACGTGACCCTGCGCCACGAGCACGGCGAAGTCCTGCTGGACGAGCCGCTCAAGGCGCTGGAGGACGAGTTCGGCGAGCGCTTCGTGCGGATCCACCGCAACGCCCTGGTGGCGCGCGAGCGCATCGAGCGGCTGCAGCGCACGCCGCTGGGGCACTTCCAGCTCTACCTCAAAGGCCTGAACGGCGATGCCTTGATCGTCAGCCGCCGGCATGTGGCGGGCGTGCGCAAGATGATGCAGGGGCTCTGACCCGGCGTCCGTCGCTTCTTCCTGTCAGGCACACGGGCCAGGGAGGCCGTGCGCTTGCTGATTCAAGTCAAAGTGGATTTGGCTGAGCTGTTATCATCCGCCGTATCTATTCAGTACGGATTGATCCATGTCCTCTCGCGAAATCCGCATCGCCACCCGCAAAAGTGCTCTGGCCCTCTGGCAGGCCGAATTCGTCAAAGCCCGTCTGGAAGCGGCCCACCCGGGGTTGCAGGTGACGCTGGTGCCCATGGTCAGCCGCGGCGACAAGCTGCTCGACTCGCCGCTGTCGAAGATCGGCGGCAAGGGGCTGTTCGTCAAGGAACTGGAAACCGCGCTGCTGGAGAACGAAGCCGACATCGCCGTCCACTCGATGAAGGACGTGCCGATGGATTTCCCCGAGGGCCTGGGCCTGTTCTGCATCTGCGAGCGTGAAGACCCGCGTGACGCCTTCGTCTCCAACACCTACGCCAGCCTCGACGCGCTGCCGGCCGGCAGCATCGTCGGCACGTCCAGCCTGCGCCGCCAGGCCCAATTGCTGACCCGCCGTCCGGATCTTGAGATCCGCTTCCTGCGCGGCAACGTCAACACCCGTCTGGCCAAGCTCGACGCAGGCGAGTACGACGCCATCATCCTCGCGGCGGCCGGCCTGATCCGTCTCGGCTTCGAAGACCGCATCACTTCGGCGATCAGCGTCGACGACAGCCTGCCCGCCGGCGGCCAGGGCGCCGTGGGCATCGAATGCCGCAGCGCCGACCGCGAAATCCATGCCTTGCTGGCGCCGCTGCATCACGCCGACACCGCTTCGCGGGTGACCGCCGAACGTGCCCTCAACAAACACCTGAACGGCGGCTGCCAAGTGCCGATCGCCTGCTACGCCGTGCTGGAAGGCGATCAGCTGTGGCTGCGCGGCCTGGTGGGCGAACCGAGCGGCGGCAAGCTGCTCAGCGCCCAGGCCCGGGCCCCGCGCGAGGCGGCCGAGTCGCTGGGCGTGCAGGTCGCCGAAGACCTGCTCGGCCAGGGCGCCGACGACATCCTCAAGGCAGTGTACGGCGAGGCAGGTCACGAGTGACCGGCTGGCGCCTGCTGCTGACCCGTCCGGCGGATGACTGCACGGCGCTGGCCGAGGTGTTGGCGCAGCAGGGGATTTTCAGCAGCTGCCTGCCGCTTTTGGAGATCGTCCCTTTGGCGGTCTCTGACACAATGCGCCGGACCCTGGGGCAACTGGCGCAGTGCGCTGCGGTGATCGTGGTCAGCAAACCGGCGGCGCGCCTGGCCGTGCAACTGCTGGACGCTTGCGCAGACGTGCCGCCGTCGTTGCCCTGGTTCAGCGTCGGCGCGGCGACGGCGCAGATTCTGAAGGACCGGGGGCTGGACACCCACTTCCCGGACGAGGGCGACGACAGCGAAGCACTGCTGCGCCTGGAGCGCTTGCGCGAGGCGGTGGCGCGGCCCGGTTCGCGGGTGCTGATCCTGCGCGGCGAGGGCGGGCGCGAGCTGCTCGCCGAGCGCCTGCGCGCGCTTGGTGCTAGTGTCGAGTATCTGGAGCTGTACCGCCGCGACCTGCCGGCCTGCGCGCCAGGGGAGCTGACGCGCAGGATCGGATCGGAACGCCTGAACGGGCTGGTGGTCAGCAGTGGACAGGGTTTCGAGCACCTGCGCCAATTGGCCGGCGACGCCTGGCCCGAGGTGGCGCAGTTGCCGTTGTTTGTTCCAAGCCCAAGGGTCGCCGAACAGGCGCGTGCCGCCGGGGCCCGAACAGTTGTGGATTGCCGCGGCGCCAGTGCCGCGGCCTTGCTGACGGCGTTACGGGAGCATCCCGTGCCCGTTCTCTAATGCAAAGGATGGATACGTGAGCGAAACAGCCTTGCCTAAAGATGATGTTCAACCTGTGATCGATGCACCGGTTGACGTACCACCACCGGCCCGGGAACCGCGTCGGGGAAACGGACTGGCCATCGTGGCATTGCTGCTGGGCGCCGCCGGCGTCGCGGTCGGCGGCTGGGGCGTGTGGCAGGTGCGTCACCTGCAGGCCGACACCCGGCAGCAGTTGGACCAGGTGCAGGCGCTGAACGATCAGGCGCAGTCGCTCAAGCTCAACGAGCAGCGCCTGACCGAACGTCTCGGGCAATTGCCGGGCGCCGACGAGCTCGATGAGCGCCAGCGGCTGGTGACGCAGTTGCAGGGCGATCAGCAACGTCTCAACCAGCGTCTGGAAACCGTCCTCGGCGCCAGCCGCAAGGACTGGCGCCTGGCCGAGGCCGAGCACCTGCTGCGTCTGGCCAGCCTGCGCCTGTCGGCGCTGCAGGACGTCAGCAGCGCCCAGGCCTTGGTGCAGGGCGCCGACGAGATCCTGCGCGAACAGAACGATCCCGGTTCGTTCGCCGCCCGCGAGCAAGTGGCGAAAACCCTGGTGGCCCTGCGCAGCACCGCGCAGCCGGATCGCACCGGCCTGTTCCTGCGCCTGGGCGCCCTGCGCGATCAGGTCATCGAACTCACCGAACTGGCGCCCGAGTACAAGGACCGCGGCGAATCCCTGCTGGGCCTGACGGCCGACGGCGACGGGGCCAGCCGCTGGGCGCAATGGTGGGATCAGGTCTCGCGGTACATCCGCATCGACTTCAACGCCGACAAGAACGTGCGACCGCTGCTGGCCGGGCAGAGCCTGAGCCAGGTGCGCCTGGCCCTGAGCCTGGCGCTGGAGCAGGCGCAGTGGGCAGCGCTCAACGGGCAGGCGCCGGTGTACGCCCAGGCGCTGGCCGAGGCGCGGGACGTGCTCAAGGGCAACTTCAATCCGGACAACCCGCAAAGCAAAATCATGCTGGAGCAAGTGGCCGAACTGAGCCAGCAGCCGGTGACGGTCAGCACGCCGGACCTGGCCGGCACCCTGAGCGCGGTGCAGGCCTATCTCGAGCGGCGCAACGTCAATGCCGAAGACTCGGTCAAGCCGTTCGCCAAACCGGCCGCCGGCACGGCGCAGGAGGCCACGCCATGAAGCGCCTGTATGTGATCGTGTTTCTGGCCATCGCCGTCACGGCGGCGCTGGGTCTGGCGATCGCCCAGCATTCCGGTTACGTGCTGGTCGCGTACAAGAGCTTCCGCTATGAGTCGAGCCTGTGGGCGACCCTGGCGCTGGTGGCGGTTCTCTGGCTGCTGATCTGGGCCGTCAAGGCGCTGGTCGAGCTGGTGCTGACGTCCGGCGGGGTGGTCAACCCGTGGTCGCGGCGCAACCGCAGCCGGCGCGTGCAGGTGGCGATCGAGCACGGGCAGCTGGATCTGGCCGAAGGCCGCTGGGCCAGCGCCCAGCGTCACCTGTACCGGGCCGCCGAAGCCGAGCGCCAGCCGTTGCTGTATTACCTCGGCGCCGCCCGTGCCGCCAACGAGCAGGGCAACTATGACGAATGCGACCGTTTGCTGGAGCGCGCCCTGGAGCGTCAGCCCCAGGCCGAACTGGCGATCGCCCTGAGCCACGCGCAGTTGCAGACCGACCGCGGCGACACCGACGGCGCCCTGGAAACGCTGCAGGCCATGCACGGGCGCCATCCCCACAACGCCCAGACCCTGCGCCAGTTGCAACGGCTGCATCAGCAGCGCGGGGAATGGTCGGCCGTGATCCGGCTGTTGCCGGAACTGCGCAAGGACAAAGTCTTGCCGCCGGCCGAACTGACGGAGCTGGAACGCCGTGCCTGGGGCCAGAACCTGTCGCTGGCGGCCCAGCGTGAAGAGGACGGCACGGTCGGCCAGCAATCCCTTGAGCGGGCCTGGCAGCAGCTCACCTCCGCCCAGCGTCAGGAGGCGCCGCTGGTGCTGGCCTACGCCGAGCAGTTGCGTCAGTTGGGCGCGCAGGTCGAGGCGGAAGAAGTGCTGCGCAATGCCCTCAAGCGCCAGTACGACAGCCACCTGGCGCGCCTGTACGGTCTGGTGCGCGGCAACGATCCGGCGCGTCAGTTGCAGACGGCGGAGGGGTGGCTCAAGGAACATCCCGCCGATCCGAGCCTGCTGCTGACGCTGGGTCGCCTGTGCCTGCAAGCCAGCTTGTGGGGCAAGGCGCGGGACTACCTGGAAAGCAGCCTGCGCACGCAACGCAACCCGGAGGCCTGTGCCGAACTCGCCCGCCTGTTGGCCCGTCTCGGCGACACCGAGCGCAGCAATCAGCTGTTCCAGGAAGGGCTGGGCCTGCTGGATGACCGTCTGCTGGCCGCACCGTTGCCGGTGCCGGCCCGTGCCTGAAGGAGTGACGGGGAGCGTGCTCCCCGTTAACGCCCGACGCCAGAAAAGTTACTGCTGATCTGGGTCTTAGGCAGCGTCCTACACGGGACTACATCTAATCCTCTCGCACCTGTCGGGATTTCCCTACACCTCTGGTGAAGTGTCGGCAGTGCCCCGCCTTGAAAGGCCGGCGCGCTTTCCTCTACCGTAACTGCCTGTCTTTACTGTTGCGGATAAGCCATGTCGTTGACCTGCTCACGCTCCCTGTTTTTCATGGCTTTCATGGCAGGGGCTCTGGCCCTGGGGGCTTCCTACTACCTCGAATACACGGTCGGCCTGACGCCTTGCCATCTGTGCCTGGTGCAGCGCCTGTTCCTGGTCGCGCTGTTTGTCTGCTGCGGTGTGGCGGCGGTGCATGGGCCGCGGCGGGTGGGCCTGTCGCTTTACTGGATGTCGGCGCTGGCCGCCAGCGCCGGGGGCATGACCGCCGCCTGGCGCCAGGTGCTGTGGCAGAGCGACCCGCTGCACCAGTTGGCGAACTGCATACCGGCCCCAGAAACGCCGCTGTCGTGGATGTGCGCGCTGTCAGGCATGTTCAACGACCATGGTGACTGCGCCGAGATCTCCTGGACGCTGTTCGACCTGAGCATTCCGGAGTGGAGCCTGCTGTTTTTCCTCGGCATGTCGATCCTGGCGGTCTACCAGCTCTTGCGTCTGCTCTGGGGCGCGGTGCAGCGTCCGTTCGGCGGCGAAGCGTCGCACCGGCTGTTGATCCGGGATTAAACGCTTGTATGAACTTTGTCGCCTGCGTACCTTGAAGCCACTGGCCTGCGGGAATAATCTGGCCCGCACGTGTCATTGCAATTCAGTTGCTCAATGACGCTCTGCCCGGCAGCCTCCGAATCCGTTTTCACAAGAGGGGCGCGGGTGTAGAGCAGTGACCCACAAGGGAAGAGAGATCGCCATGCTCGAAAGTTGTCAGAGTGCTCAGGAACGTTGGGGTGGAGTTCATCAGCTGATCGACCGCTGGCTCCAGGAGCGTGAGGAGCTGGTGACCGCGTTCAGCAAACTGCGCGATGCCAAACCCGCGTTCGCCGACAAGTCGAAGAACGGCCGGTTTTGCCAGATCCTCGTCGATTACGTGTCCGCTTGGCACTTCGAAGTGCATGAACAATTGAGCGATGAAGCCAAGGCGTTCCATGACAAGCGCGGGCTGAAACTTGCGGAGCAGATCGGGCCGCGCATCGACGAGATCACGCAGCTTGCCCTGGACTTCAATGACCACTGCCACAAGGGCCAGTGCAATGACACCGAGCGCTTCGCGGAAGAGCTGAAGAATCTGGGCGTGCTGTTGCACGAACGCTTCGAGCTGGAAGACTGCCTGATCGAAGTGCTGCACAACGCCCACAAGGAAGAAGCCCCGGTTCAGGCCTGACGGCGACCCTTGGGCAAGACACACAGAACGGTGCGCCATGGCGCACCGTTTTTCGTTTGCGCGGTCAGCCGGTCGCGCCCTTCAATTCGACCTCGAACACCAGCGGCGTGAACGGTGCGATCAGGTCGCCGGCACCGTCCGCGCCGTAGGCCTGGTCGGAGGGGATCACCAGTCGCCATTTCGCGCCCACCGGCATGTTCTGCAACGCGGTGCGCCAGCCGGCGATCACGCTGTCGAGGTTGAACCACTGCGGCTGCGTGTTCTGGTCGAACACGGTGCCGTCCGGCAGCCGGCCGACGTACAGCACCTGCACCTTGCCGTCGGGGCCGGCCTTGGTGCCGGTGCCGGGCGCAAGCTCGGTCATCAGGATGCCGTCGGCCAGTTCCTTCACGCCGGGCTTGGCCTTTTCGGCGGTGAGGAAGCGCTGTTCGTTTTCCATCGCGGCCTCGCTCGAAGGCTGCGATGCCTGCTCGGCGTTGCGCGATTCGTGGTCGGCCAGGATCTGCTCGATCCGCGCCTCGCTCAAGGCCAGCGGCTTGCCTTGGTAGGCCTGCTGCAAACCGTCGATCAACGCCTGGATCTGCAGTTGCGGCACCTCCTGGCGCAGGCGTTCGCCGAGGCTGGCGCCCAGGCTGTAGGCCAGGTCATGGGCATCGTTCGCAGTGGTTTTCTCGTCGGCCTGGGCGACGGAAAAAACCAGGCAGAGGGATAAAAAAAGGTAGCGCGGCATGGGCACTCTCCATCCTGAATTGCGGTGGATTATGCCAGCGCAGACACCTGCAACGGTGAACTGCTTTTGTCTGTGCGCAGAAGTTTTGCGCAGCGCTGCAACCGAGCGCTTTCGATACTGTCAACATGCCCTAGCGGCGGTAGCAGCAGAGGTCTAGTATGAGCCGCACTCACGTCAGCCAGGAGGTAAACCATGTCGGCCACCAAGAAGCCCGTAAACACTCCGTTGCACTTACTCCAACAGCTCTCGGGCAGCCTGCTCGAACATCTGGAAAACGCATGCTCCCAAGCCTTGGCTGATGCTGAAAAACTGCTCGCCAAACTGGAGAAGCAACGCGGCAAGGCGCAAGAGAAACTGCACAAGTCCCGCACCAAACTGCAAGACGCCGCCGCCGCCGGCAAAGCCAAGGCGCAGGCCAAGGCCAAGTCGGCCGTGAAGGAACTCGAAGACCTGCTCGACGCGCTGAAGGGCCGTCAGTCCGACACCCGCAGCTACATCCTGCAACTCAAGCGCGATGCCCAGGAAAGCCTGAAACTGGCCCAGGGCGTGGGTCGTGTGCAGGAAGCCGCCGGCAAGGCGCTGTCTGCCCGTACGGCCAAACCGGCAGCCGCCGCACCGGCCAAGAAAGCCGCCGCCAAACCGGCTGCGAAACCCGCTGCAAAACCTGCCGCCGCCAACACCGCTGCCGCCAAGGCACCGGCCAAGCCTGCTGCGAAACCTGTAGCCGCCAAAGCGCCGGCGAAGGCTGCCGCCAAACCTGCCGCGAAGAAACCGGCAGTGGCCAGCACCGCCAAGCCTGCGGCCAAACCCGCCGCTAAACCTGTGGCCAAGGCTGCCGCCAGCAAGCCGGCCGCCGCTAAACCGGTAGCCGCCAAAGCCGCCCCGGCGAAGACCGCAGCCGCTAAACCTGCAGCGAAACCTGCCGCGAAACCCGTAGCCAAGCCTGCGGCGAAACCCGCAGCGAAACCGGCTGCGAAGACCGCTGCCGCGAAACCTGCCGCCAAGCCGGCCACCGCCAAACCCGCAGCCAAACCTGCGGCAAAAGCGCCTGCCAAACCTGCCGCTGCGGCGAAGCCTGCGACCACCGCCGCCAAGCCTGCGGCTGCAAAACCTGCGGCCAAGCCAGCCGCCAAACCAGCAGCCAAACCTGCCGCGAAAAAACCGGCCGCCGCCAAGCCTGTCGCCAAGCCGGTGACCGCTGCCGCCGCCAAGCCGGCCGCTGCTGCACCTGCAGCCGCCACCGCCCCAACCGCCGCCACCCCGACCAGCGCACCCACACCTGCGCCGGCCGCCGTGTCGAGCGTCGCCAGCACCCCGACCAGCGCCTCCTAAGCGCCGGCCGCCGCGACGCGCAGCACCCGCAGCGCGTCGCGGTTCAGGTTGGCCGCCTCGCCGGCCAGGCCTTCGAGCCAGTCGCTCGACTCTTTCGAGTTCCGCGCCCAACCCTGGGCCACGCCTTCCAGCCGCGACAGCAGCGCGCGCTCCGCTTCCAGTTCCAGCCCCTTGATCTGCTCCCGCATGCCCTTGAGCAGCGGGTCGGTGTCGGCCGCGTCTTTCCATTGCAGGCGCAGTGCCCGAAGCGGTTGGACCACGTCGCGGTCCCAAGGGTCGGTGATGTGCCGAAGCTGGTGCACGCGCCCGTCGTCGCAGGTCGCGTCTCGTTGTTCAAGCCACAGGCCGCACAGCATCAGGCACACGTTCGCCCCCGCCGATTGCAGGCGCAGGCAGGCGGCCTCCACGTCCGGACGGGCGTAGACGGCCAGGGCAAAGCTCCACAGGTCAGAGGACATCGTGCTACTCGCGCCAGTTGCGGGCGAAGCTGGTAGACTCCGCCGCCATTATGATCCGACTTCAGAACCTGACTTTACAGCGTGGCCCGCAGCGTCTGCTAGAAGACGCCGAGCTGACCCTGCACGCCGGCCACAAGGCCGGTCTCATCGGTGCCAACGGCGCCGGCAAATCCAGCCTGTTTGCCTTGCTGCGCGGCGAGCTGCACCCGGACTCGGGTGACTGCCTGCTGCCGGCCGACTGGCGCATCGCCCACATGCGCCAGGAGGTCGACACGCTCGAACGCCTGGCGGTCGACTACGTGCTCGACGGCGACGTGCGCCTGCGCCAGGTGCAGCGCGACCTCGCGGCGGCCGAAGCGGCCCATGACGGCGAGGCCCTGGCCCGCCTGCACGCCGAACTCGACAGCGCCGACGGCTACACCGCCGATGCGCGTGCGCGCAAGCTGCTGGCCGGCCTCGGGTTCACCAATGAGCAGATGGATCGTCAGGTAGGAGATTTCTCCGGTGGCTGGCGGATGCGTCTGAACTTGGCGCAGGCTTTGATGTGCCCGTCGGATCTGCTGCTGCTCGACGAACCGACCAACCACTTGGATCTCGACGCGATCATCTGGCTGGAGGAGTGGCTCAAGGGCTACCCCGGCACCCTGCTGCTGATTTCCCACGACCGCGACTTCCTCGATGAAGTCGTCGATCACGTGGCCCATGTCGACCAGCGCAAGCTGGTGCTCTACCGCGGCGGCTACACCGCGTTCGAACGCGCCCGCGCCGAGCGCCTGGCCCAGCAGCAACAGGCCTACGAGAAGCAGCAGGCGCAGCGTGCGCATATGGAAAGCTACATCGCCCGGTTCAAGGCCCAGGCCACCAAGGCCCGTCAGGCCCAGAGCCGGATCAAGGCCCTGGAGCGGATGGAAGAGCTGTCGGCGGCCCACGTCGATTCGCCGTTCGACTTCGTGTTCCGCGAGTCGACCAAAATCTCGAGTCCGCTGATCGACCTGTCCGACGCCCGCCTGGGCTACGGCGAAAAGACCATCCTGGAGAAGGTCAAGCTGCAGCTGACCCCGGGGGCGCGGATCGGCCTGCTCGGCCCCAACGGCGCGGGCAAGTCGACCCTGATCAAGAACCTCGCCGGCGAGCTTGCGCCGCTGGCCGGGCGCCTGACCCGCGGCGAGAACACCGTGGTCGGCTACTTCGCCCAGCACCAACTCGACTCGCTGGACGCCAAGGCCAGCCCGTTGCTGCATCTGCAGCGTCTGGCGCCGACCGAACGCGAACAGACCCTGCGCGACTTCCTCGGCGGTTTCGACTTCCGCGGCGGGCGGATCGACGAGCCGGTGCTGAACTTCTCCGGCGGCGAGAAAGCGCGCCTGGCCCTGGCGCTGATCGCCTGGGAGCGGCCGAACCTGCTGCTGCTCGACGAACCGACCAACCACCTGGACCTGGAAATGCGCCTGGCCCTGACCATGGCGTTGCAGGAGTTCAGCGGCGCCGTGCTGGTGGTGTCCCACGACCGGCACCTGCTCAAGAGCACCACGGACAATTTCTACCTGGTGGCGGACGGCAAGGTCGAAGAGTTCGACGGCGACCTCGACGACTACGCCCGTTGGCTGGTGGACTACCGCCAGCGCAACGCACCGGTCAGCAGCACGCCGGTGAACCCGGACAAGACCGACAAGAAGGCCCAGCGCCAGGCCGCCGCCGCGTTGCGCCAGCAACTGGCGCCGCACAAGCGCGAAGCCGACAAGCTCGAAGCGGAGCTGGGCAAGCTGCACGAGAAGCTCGCCAAGGTCGATGCCAGCCTCGGCGACAGCGACATCTACGACCCGGCCCGCAAGAACGAACTGCGTGACCTGCTGGCCGAACAGGCCAAGCTGAAAGCGCGGGAAGCCGAGCTGGAAGAGGCGTGGATGCAAGCGCTGGAAACCCTGGAAAGCATGCAGGCGGAGCTGGAGACGCTGTCTTGATGGAGGCGTTCAAGCTGCCGCTGCCGGCGGTGTGGGTCGAGCCGATCTGGCTCGGCGTGCAGATCCTGCTGATTCTGCTGGCCGCCTACTTCGCCCAGCGCTTCGTCGCCAAATGCCTGACCCGCCTGGGCGAGCGTTACCCGTTCCCGCCGCAGTTGCTGATGCCGCTTCGCGGCGGCCTGCGCTGGCTGATCATGGGCAGCGCGCTGATCTTCGTGCTGGAGCGCCTCGGGGTGTCGGCCACCGTGCTGTGGACGGCGCTGTCCGGTTTCGTCGCGGTGGCGGCGGTGGCGTTCTTCGCCATGTGGAGCGTGCTGTCGAACCTGCTCTGCGCGATCCTGATCTTCACCGTCGGCCCGTTCCGCCTGGGCGATGTGGTCGAGCTGGTGGACACCACCGACAAGCCCGGGGTGAAGGGGCGGGTGGTGGCGATCAACCTGCTGTACACCACGCTGATCGAGGCCGAGGAGCTCGGCACGGGCAGCGCCATGGTGCAGGTGCCCAACAGCCTGTTCTTCCAGCGTTCGGTGCGGCGTTGGCGGGGCAGCGATGTGTTTCCTTCCAGCGGGTTCGAGAAGTAAGTCTTCTGTCCTGCGTCGCCTGGGCTGGCGCCATTGCCAGCAGGCTGGCTCGCACAGGTCATGTGGCGTCGGCAAGGTGAAGGCGCCATCGGCCCGTAAACGTTGGTCGGCAAGCTGCAACATCCTGCAAAAAATCGGTGGTCATCCGCCCGGATCCGCATTAGCTTGGACGTCTGTCACGAGTCTGAGTCGAGGTGTGCGATGGAGTTTCAAACATGGCTGGCGTTCTTCGCCGCCTGTTGGGTGATCAGCCTGTCTCCGGGCGCCGGCGCGATCGCGTCGATGTCCAGCGGTCTGCAGTACGGTTTCTGGCGCGGTTACTGGAACGCCCTCGGCCTGCAACTGGGGCTGGCCCTGCAGATCGCGATCGTCGGCGCCGGCGTCGGCGCGATCCTGACGGCCTCGGCCACGGCGTTCTACGCGATCAAGTGGTTCGGTGTGGCCTACCTGGTCTACCTGGCGGTCAAGCAATGGCGTGCGCTGCCCAGCGACATGAGCGACGATGCCGCCGTGCGGCCGATCGGCAAGCCGATGGCGCTGGTGTTCCGCGGGTTCCTGGTGAACATCAGCAACCCCAAGGCCCTGGTGTTCATGCTGGCGGTGCTGCCGCAGTTCATCGACCCTCATGCGCCGCTGCTGATCCAGTACCTGGTGATCGGCGCGACCATGATCTGCGTCGACCTGATCGTCATGGCCGGCTACACCGGCCTGGCCTCGAAGGTGCTGCGCCTGCTGCGCACGCCCAAGCAACAGAAGCGCATGAACCGTACCTTCGCCGGGCTGTTCATCGGCGCGGCGGCGTTCATGGCGACGCTGCGCAAAGCCGCCGCCTGAATCCTGCGGCCACAAAAAAAGGCGACCTGTTCAGGTCGCCTTTTTTTTGGCTCGGGATCCTTCCCCGCCGCGGGTGCTTCCCTGCGTCAGCGGGCAATCACTTGAGGATCACCGGCGCCGTGTCGCGCGGCAGGTTGTTGCGCTGCTGCGGCTCGCGCGGCTGCTCGTAACCGCCGCCGCCGAGCTGCATGCTCAGTTGCCCGGCCACGTCCTCGCCCAGCGCCTTGGACACGTCACGCACCACCCGCGGGCGGTTCAGCGAGATCTTGATGTCGCGGCCGTTCACCAGTTTGGTGTCCTGCGCTTCACCCATCGCCGTGAAGGCCGAAGTGATCTCGTAGGTCTTGGTGTTGATCAGGCTGAAGTCCGCCACCAACGTCAGGCCCAGCACGGCCGAGTAGCTGTCGGTGTGGGCCAGCTCGTTCATGTCCTGGGTGAAGTCGATGTCCGACACGGTGCCGAACAGCACGTAGTCGGCGCCCTTGAAGTTACCCGCCTTGATCCGCTTGATGACGTCGTAGACGTCGCCCTTGGACGAGGCGGTGTAGGGCGTGCCCTGCACCAGTTGGAACATCCCGGTGCGCAGGATCTCACCCTTGATGTCGCCGGTGAATTTGCGCAGCTCGCCCTGCTCGATGTAGCTGGTGGTGGCCTCCAGCTCGTTGTAGCTCGAAGAGCCGCTCGCGCTGTAGTAACCCTCGCGGTAGTTGTTCTGGGCCGAAACGATGTGGATGTACTGCTCCACACGCTCCTGGTACGCCAGGTCCGTCACCGCGACTTTCGGGGCCGCTTGCGCGCCGAACGCGCAAGCCAGGGCCATCATGCCAATCCATGCGCGCATCGGTTAACGCTCCGTGGTTTTGCGGATCTCTTTTTCGTCCATCCACTCGGCCAGACCGCTTTCGACGTCGATCAGTTGCAGGCTGAATTTGTAGAAGACGTCCTTGTAGTCGCTGCTGCGCTTGACGATCGAGCTGATCGAGCCTTCCAGGCGGTACTTGGCGGCGATCATGTTGCCGGTCTTGGCCACGGTGCTCTTCTTGTACAGGCCGCTCTGGTTCTGCAGCTTGAGCTGGTCGACCTGGCTCTGCATCGCGGTGTTGTCGCTGGCGAAGCGGGCGGTGCCGGACTTCATCAGCTGGGTCTTGATGCTGGTGGTGATCTCGCGGGTGTCGATGTACTCGCTGGTCTTGTTCTTCACGTCGTAGACCTGAACCACAGGACGGCCCTGCAGGATGCCGGACTGGGCCAGGGAGCGGGTCATCGACTCGGCAATCATCTGCAGGTCGGTGGAGCCGAATTCGTTGGTCACGGTCTCGACGGCCTTGGTGTCGCCGTAGCTGATGTTCTTGCTGCCCAGGGTCGGCGAGGTGTTGGCGCAGCCGGTGGCCAGCAGGGCGAGGACGGCGATGCAGGAAAAGCGTGCAAACATGGGAATGCTCTCTAAATCGGGAATGGGGTGTCGGGCTTAAGGCGTCTTGAGTTCCAGGCGGAAGTCCACAGCCTTGGGCGTCGGGGCGATGGCCTGGATGAAGCTGGTCTGGGCGCCGTACATCATCTGGCTTTTCCAGACTTCTTCTTCGGCGACCGGGAAGCCTTCAGGGCCGAGCCAGGCGAAGCGGTAGTAGAACGTCTTGTTGCTGTTGAGGGTGTTGCTCAACTGCACGTTGACGGTCATGAAGCCGTTCTCGCGGGCCACGCGCATGGCGCCGACCACAATGTGCTTCTGCGGGCCCATGGCCACGACCTTGCTCGCGGCGCTGCCCGGTTCCGGTGGCGGCGGGGTGGCGCAGCCGCTCGCCAACAGGGCGAGGGCGGCGACGGCGAAGAGTTTGAAACGCATGCAAAGACTCCGTTCTTAAGGTTGTTTGAGGCTGGCCACGGCGGTGGCGTTGGCGCCCGGGATCACGTGGGCGGCGTTGCCGGCGGCGAACACCTGGCTGCCGACGGCGCGCAGAGTGATGACCTGGTATCGCTGATCGACGGTGACCTTGACCTGCGAGCCACCGGCCACGCTTGGCAGGGTCACCTGGTGCTCACCCTTTTTCAGGCGCAGGCGCACCACTTGGGTGGTGTCCGGCAATGTGCGCCACGTACGGGTATCGGCACCTTCGAGCACGGCTGAAGAGATGCCCACCGCCAGGCCCGCCAGCGGGTTGGTTTCGTTGAGCTTCTTCTGGGCCGCGCCTTTGGTGATCGCCCGCACGGCGGTGCGCACGATGATCCCCGGCATGTCGTCGCGCAGGGCGCGGCGGGACATGGCGGTGGTGCTGTTGAGGGCGGTGAGGTCCAGTTGCCGGCCGTCTACGCCGATCTGGGCGAAGGGGGCGGTGGAGGTGTCCGGCTTGATGACCGGGAACGACAGCGGGGTGATCACCAGGTTGTTGTCGATCGGCAGCGGCAACGGCACGCGGATCGAGTCGCGGGCCGGCGCCAGGCCGCTCTGCACCACGATCAGGATGTCGCTGTCGTCGGACTTGGCCGGCTTGTCGAGGTCGACCAGCGCCTGTTCCAGCAACGGTGTGTTCGGACGCAGCTCGGCGGCCTTGCGGTAGCCCGGCGCGGCCAGGTCCTTCTCGCCCAGCGCTTCATAGACGAAGCCGGCCAGGTAATGGCTGAACGCACTCTGGTAGCTGTTCTTCAGGCCGACCACTTCCGGCGCGTCGAGGCTGGCGACCGGGTAGCCCTGCAGATCCTTGTACTGGGTCTTGATGCCTTCCTTCTCGGCCTCTTCCTCGCTCTTGAGGTATTCCTTGTCGCGCAGCTCGGCGATCACCGCTTCGCGCTCGTGGGTCTTCTTGATCGCGGTGCGGGCGCCGTCGAAGTCGTTGACCGCCAGCAGGTTGAGGGCCATCTGGGTGGTCAGCATGACCTTTTCGTAGTCGTAGCCTTCGTAGCGGCGCACCTTGTCGTTGACCAGGAAGCTGCCGAATTGGGCCAGGTACTTGTCGGTGTCGAGCTTGACCGAGTCTTCCCACTTGCCCACGACCTGGTCGGCGGCGGTCCAGGCGCCCTGGCTGCCGGACAGGTCGCCCTTGGCGCGCAGCAGTTCGCCTTTCTCGAAGTAGTAGAGCAAGTCCTTGTCGGGACCGGTGTTGTTCTTTTCCAGCAGGGTCAGGGCGGCGTCGACGTTGCCGGCGGCCAGTTGCTGGTTGGTCTGGGCCAGTTCGGAATCGTAGTTGCGAAACGCCGAACAGCCGGACAGCAGGGTGACGGCGCTGAGCGCGAGCAGGGTGGGAGCGCGGAATGCCATGGGGGTACTTCTTCCATGAGTGGCGACAGCCCCGGTGCGGGTCGGGCTGCAGGGACCGATCGGCAGGGGTGTTGGCGTCCTGCCGATTCCTCATCAAAAGAGGAGCTTTAATGCCGTTTCGCGATAGCGAGGGCGCGGCATTATAGGTCCGCGGTGCTGGCTATGTAATAGCTTTTTAATTTCACCGGTTAGTGAGGTGCCATTACTTGTGTCGTGTTCGATACCGCCTGCGGCGGCACGTAGGCCGCGCCGATGATGAACGCCAGATCGCCGAACGCCCGTAGGTTGATGACCTGATGATCCTGGTCGATGCGCACCGTGATCGGCGGCGTGCGCTTGGCGTTGGGCAGGACGAGGGTGTGCTCGCCCTTTTTCAGGCGCAGGCGCGCCACCAGGGTCTTGTCCGGCAGCGTGCGCCAGGTGCGGGTGTCGGCTTCCTCGAACGGATCCTTGGCGGTCACCGTCAGCGAGGCCTTGGCCGGGTTGCGCTCGTTTTCGTTGGCCTGCCCGATCGCGGCCATGTTGGCGCGGAACATCGCGGCGGAAATGATCGCCGGCATGTCGTCGCGCAGGGTGCGCACCGCCATGTCGGTGACGCTGTTGACCTGGGCCAGCGAGCGTTTGCGGCCGTCCACCGTGAGGTGGTCGAACTTGGGCGTGACCGCGTCCGGGATCATCACCGGAAACGAGATCGGCGCGACGATGACCAGGTTCTCGTTGAGCCGCACGGGAATCGGCACGGTGACGGACGCCCGGGCCGGCGCCAGGCCGCTCTGCACGACAATCAGGACATCGCTTTCGCCGGCCTTGGCCGGCGGTTTGTCGAGGTTGCGCAGCGCCTGTTCGAGAAAGGGTAGGTTGGGCCGCAGTTCGATCGCCTGCCGATAGCCCGGCGCGGCCAGGGTCCGTTCCCCCAGCGCTTCATAGGTGAAGCCGGCCAGGTAATGGCTGAACGCGCTCTGATATCCGTTTTTCAGCTCGATGACCGCCGGCGCCTCCAGGGTGGTCACCGGATAGCCCTGCAGGTCCTTGTAGTGCAGCCGGGTGCCTTGGGCCTTGGCCTGGTTCTCGACCTCTTCGTACTGCCGTTCGCGCTGGCTGGCGATCAGCGTTTCGCGCTCGTGGGTCTTCTTGATGTCGGCCCGCGCACCGTCGAAGTCATTCATCGCCAGTTGGTTGAGGGCCATCTGGGTGGTCAGCATGACCTTTTCGTAATCGTAGCCGTCGTAGCGCTGCAGCTTGTCGTTGACCAGCATCATGCCCATTTCCTTGTAGAAGCGGTTGAGCAGCTTCACCGGGGCGGACGGCACCGCTTCTTCGCGGCGGACAATCATCTGGTCGGCGCTGCGCCAGGTCGCCTGACTCTCCGGCAGGGCATTGCCGAGGCTGAGGACGGCGCCTTTCTCGAAATAATAGAGCAGGTCCTTGTCTTCCCATGGGTTGTTCCGCTCGATCAGGTACAGCGCGTTGTCGAGGTTGCCCATCATCAGCTGGTCGTTGGTCTGCTGCATTTCCAGGTCGTAGTTGCGGTAGGCGGCACACCCGCCCAGTTGCGCCAGAAGGCTGAACAGCAAGGGAAGCAGCAGGCAGTGGCGCATGGGAAACGGTTCTTCCTTGAGCGTTGGGGTGGCGCATTATAGGGACGGGTGCTGGCCATGTGCTTTGCATCGGCAAGAAAGCTTGAGGGAAATGCGTTCGACGTGAACAATATGTAACTTCGCATTTCCATTTGAGACTCATTCATGACTGCCGCGTCCCGATTCCTGGCCTGGCTGGTGTTCCCGTTTTGCGTGCTGGGCAGCGTCGACCTGCTGGCCGATACCGTGGAAGGCGCGCCGCAGGCGCTGCACCTGCTCGATTACATCAGCGCCGACTACCCGCCGACGGTGGCGGCCGGCAAGGTCATCGACGACGCGGAATACCGTGAGCAGCTGGAATTCACCCAGGTGCTGCAAGGGCTGATCGCGGCCATGCCGGCCAAGCCCGAGAAGGCCGGGCTGGAGCAGGGCGTCAGCGCGTTGCGTGGGGCCATCGCGGCCAGGCAGGACGGCGCGGATGTCGCCCGCCAGGCCCGGCAGCTCGGCGCGCAACTGGCGGTGGCCTACGAGGTCAGCCAGGCGCCGGTGATCACCCCCGATCCGACCCGCGGCGCGCCGCTCTACGCCCAGCACTGTTCGGTCTGCCACGGCGAGACTGGCGCCGGCGACGGCCCGGCGGGCGTCGGCCTGACGCCGGCCCCGGCCAACCTGCGCGACGCCGTGCGCATGGATCGCCTGAGCCTGTACGCGATCTACAGCACCCTCGGCCAAGGCGTCGAAGGCACCGACATGCCGGCCTTCGCCGACCAGCTCGACGACCGTCAGCGCTGGGACCTGGCGACCTACATCGCCCAGTTCAGCGCTGATTCGGCCGTGCCGAAATCCGAAAAGACCTACAACATCGCCGACCTGGCCCGTCAGACCCCGGCCGAAGTGCAGGCGGCCGAAGGCCCGCAGGCCGCTGCGGTGTTCCGCGCGCAGCGGGCGCAGCCGCCGCAGGTCAAGCGCGGCCCGGCGCAGTTGCTCGACTACACCGCCGCGACCCTGGACAAAAGCCTCGCCGCCTATCGTGCCGGCGAACGCGACCAGGCCTACGACCTGTCGGTGGCCGCCTATCTCGAAGGCTTCGAACTGGTCGAAAGCTCCCTGGACAACGTCGACGCCAACGTGCGCAAGGACACCGAGAAGTCCCTGATGGCCTACCGGCAGTCCCTGCAGGACGGCTTGCCGGTGGCCCAGGCCGAACAGCGCCTGGACGCGGCCAAGGCCAAGCTCAAGGCGTCCGCCGGCCTGCTGGGCAGCGATGGCCTGAGCTGGTCGCTGAGCTACATTTCCGGGCTGCTGATCCTGCTGCGCGAAGGGCTTGAAGCGATTCTGGTGCTGGCGGCGATCCTCGCGTTCCTGCGCAACACCGGCCAACAGTCGGCGGTGCGCAGCGTCAACGCCGGTTGGGGCCTGGCCTTGCTGGCCGGCCTCGGCACCTGGGCGCTGGCGGCGTACGTGATCGACGTCAGCGGTTCCCAGCGCGAGCTGCTCGAAGGCGCCACCGCGCTGTTCGCCGCCGTGATGGTGCTGTGGCTCGGAGTGTGGATGCACGACCGCCGTCACGCGGCGGCCTGGCAGGACTACATCAAGCAAAGCCTGGTGGGCGGCGGCGGGCGCTTCGGTTTCGCGGTGCTGGCGTTCTTCTCGGTGTACCGCGAACTGTTCGAGGTGATCCTGTTCTACGAAACCCTGTGGCTGCAGGCCGGCCCCGCCGGGCATGACGCCGTGCTGGCGGGCGGCGCTACGGCGCTGGTGCTGCTGGTCGGCCTGGCGTGGGTGATCCTGCGCGGCTCGGCGAAACTGCCGCTGGCGCTGTTCTTCAGCATCAACGCCGGCCTGCTGTGCGCATTGTCGGTGGTGTTCGCCGGGCATGGCGTGAAGGCGTTGCAGGAGGCGGGCATCTTCGGCACGCGGCCGGTGGCGTTCTTCGAGTTCGACTGGTTGGGGATCCATGCCGACGCCTACTCGCTGACGGCCCAGGCCGTGGCGATCGCGGCGATCATCATTCTTTACGGCCGCAGCCGGGTGGCGGAGAAGCGGCGGGCGACGGCCTGACCCCTGAAGGCAGGGTGGCGAAGGAGCAAGCTCCCTCGCCACAAAGGGGCGCTTGCGCTCAGGCGTCGTTCTCGTGGGTCAGTTCCAGCACGCGGTCGACCAGCTTGTTGATCCCCGAAGCCGCCTCGCCGATCGATTTCGCCAGCATGTAGGCCGGGGTGGTCACCAGTTTGCGTGCCTTGTCTTCGACGATGTCGGTCACCGCGCAGTCTTCGTGGGTGGCGCCCATCTTGCCGATGGCCGCTGCGGTGTCGGCGTCGTTGCCGATGGTGCAGGTCACGCCCGGGCCGTAGATCTTCGCCGCCAGCGCCGGCGAGATGCAGATCAGCCCCACCGGCTTGCCCGCTTCGGCAAAGGCTTCGGCCAGGGCCAGCACCTCAGGCTGCACGGTGCAGCCGGGGCCTTCGACGGCGAAGTCGGACAGGTTCTTCGCCGCACCGAAGCCGCCGGGCACGATCAGCGCGTCGAAGTCCTCGACGTCGGCCTCGCGCAGGTCCTTGACCTCGCCGCGGGCGATGCGCGCCGACTCCACCAGCACGTTGCGCGACTCGGGCATCTCTTCGCCGGTCAGGTGGTTGATCACATGCCGTTGCGCGATGTTCGGGGCGAAGCACTGCACCTGGGCGCCGCGCTGGTCGAGGCGCAGCAGGGTGATGACGCTTTCGTGGATCTCGGCGCCGTCGTACACGCCGCAGCCGGACAGGATCACTGCGATTTTCTTGCTCATGGGGCTTTCTCCAGATTCATGGCGTTAAATGTCCACTAATTTGTCACTCGTTGCCATAGGGATAATTCGCGGCTACACCTAGGATCTGTCCTCAAAGATCACGATCAGGGCGCGTCATGGATTTCATTCTGTATGCGGTACCGTTCTTCTTTGTGCTGATCGCGGCGGAGCTCGTCGCCGACCGCTGGCGCGGGGTGAGTAACTACCGCGTGGCCGATGCGGTGAACAGCATCAGCACCGGCGTGCTGTCGACCACCACCGGCCTGTTGACCAAGGGCGTGGGGCTGGTGACCTATGCGTTCGCCCTGGATCACATGGCCCTGCTGCGGCTGCCGGCCGACAGCGTCTGGGTCTGGGTGTTCGCCTTCGTGTTCTATGACTTCTGCTACTACTGGCTGCACCGCATGGGCCATGAGCGCAACATCCTGTGGGCCGCCCACTCGGTGCATCACCAGAGCGAGGACTACAACCTTTCCACGGCCCTGCGCCAGACCAGCACCGGGTTCCTGTTGAGCTGGATCTTCTACCTGCCGATGGCGCTGGCCGGGGTGCCGCTGCCGGTGTTCGTCAGCGTGGCGGCGCTGAACCTGCTGTACCAGTTCTGGGTGCACACCCGGCACATCCCCAAGCTCGGCTGGTTCGAGTGGTTCTTCGTCACGCCGTCCAACCATCGGGCCCACCATGCGCAGAACGCTCTCTATATGGACCGCAACTACGGCGGGGTGTTCATCGTTTGGGACAGGCTGTTCGGCTCGTTCCAGGAAGAGGACGACAACGAACCGGTGATTTTCGGCGTGACCACGCCGCTGGCGAGCTGGAACCCGCTGTGGGCCAACCTGCAGTTCTATGCGCAATTGTGGGACGACGCGCGACGCACGCGCAGCAGATGGGACAAGCTGCGGATCTGGTTCATGCGCACCGGCTGGCGCCCGGCGGACGTGGCGGCGCAGTACCCGATGAGCAAGCCGGACCTGAGCCAGTTCCGCAAGTTCGAGGTGCCGCTGGACGGCCGCCAGCAGTGGTACGTGGTGCTGCAGTTCGGCGTCTACATTGCGTTGGGCAGCTACCTGATGAACCTTGAGCACAGCCTGCCCGCCGGTGCGCTGGTGCTCGGCTGGGGCGCGGTGGCGCTGGGGCTGTTCGCGTTGGGCACGGCGTTGGAGAATCGCCCGTGGGCGTTGCGGGTGGAGCTGCTGCGGCTGGCCTCGAACCTGCCGCTGGTGTGGCTGGCGCCGCTGGTGGGGCTGTGGCCGGCCAGCCCGGTGGCGTGGATCGGCCTGCTCAGTTACACCTTGCTCAGCGGCATCGGCCTGTACTGCTGCCGCCAGCGACTCACTCGGCTGGCGTCTTAGGCGTCTTGGTCTCGGCCGCGCTGGCCAGTTCGGCCTTGCGCCGCTCGGCCTTGGCGGCCTGTTCGTCTTCGTAGACCTGCTTGGCCAGCCGCGCATTCTTGAAGCGTCGGCGCAGCCACAGCAGCAGGCCCAGCACCAGCAGGCCGCCGAGCACCCACAGTTCGTACTTCTTGATGCTGCCCAGCATGCCTTCGAGCACGGCGCCGAAGTGATACGCGGCGGCGGCCAGCGCGGCGGCCCAGATGGCCGCGCCGATGCCGTTGAGCAGCAGGTAGCGTCCCGGCGGATAGCCCGACAGGCCGATCGCCACCGGCATCACGGTGCGCAGGCCGTAGACGAAGCGGAAGCTCAGCACCCAGATGTCCGGATGCTTGCGGATGTGCTCCAGCGCCCGGTCGCCCATCATCTGCCAGCGCGGCTTGCGCGCCAGCAGCTTGCGCCCGTGCTTGCGGCCCAGGAAGTACCACAGCTGGTCGCCGGCGTAGCTGCCGAAGAACGCCACGACCACCACCAGGTTGATGTCCATGTAGCCACGGAACGCGAGGAAGCCCGCGAGCACCAGGATGGTTTCGCCTTCGAAGAACGTGCCGAGAAACAAGGCAAAGTAGCCGAAGTCATGCAGAAGTTGTTGGAGCATTGTCTGGGTGCTGGCGAAATGAACGCGCAGCCTAACCCTTCGGACACATTCAGGAAAGTGTCGAAATGTGTCTCGACGTGAACAATTCCTACACTGACAATGGAATGCGACTACCTGTCACAGGGGTGCACATAACTGTAATACGACCGTCATAATGGCCGCTTATAACTGTCACGCTCGCCCGTCTGCGCGGGCTCAGGAGTCTGCCGTGAGCTTTACCCCTGCCAACCGCTTGTTCCCAGCCACCCGCCTGCGCCGCAACCGCCGTGACGGGTTTTCCCGTCGGCTGGTGCGTGAAAACGTGTTGACGGTCGACGACCTGATCCTGCCGGTGTTCGTGCTCGACGGCGAGAACCGCCGTGAAGCCGTGGCCTCGATGCCGGGTGTGGAGCGCCTGACCGTCGACCTCCTGCTGGAAGAGGCGGCCAAGTGGGTTGAGCTGGGCATTCCGGCGCTGGCGCTGTTCCCGGTCACCCCGCCCGGGCTCAAGTCCCTCGACGCCGCCGAAGCCTGGAACCCCGAAGGCATCGCCCAGCGCGCCACCCGGGCCTTGCGTGCGCGGTTCCCGGAACTGGGCGTGATCACCGACGTCGCCCTGGATCCGTTCACCACCCACGGCCAGGACGGCATCCTCGACGAAAGCGGCTACGTGCAGAACGACATCACCGTCGATGCGCTGGTCAAGCAGGCGTTGTCCCATGCCGAGGCCGGCGCCCAGGTGGTGGCTCCGTCGGACATGATGGACGGGCGCATCCAGGCGATCCGCGAGGCCCTGGAAGTGGCCGGCCACGTCAACGTGCGGATCATGGCCTACTCGGCCAAGTACGCCAGTGCCTATTACGGGCCGTTCCGCGACGCGGTGGGCTCGGCGGCGAACCTGGGCAAGGCCGACAAGGCCTCCTATCAGATGGATCCGGCCAACAGCGACGAAGCCCTGCACGAAGTGGGCGCCGACTTGTCTGAAGGCGCGGACATGGTGATGGTCAAGCCGGGCATGCCGTACCTGGACATCCTGTTCCGGGTGAAGGATGCCTTCAAGGTGCCGACCTTCGTCTATCAGGTCAGCGGCGAATATGCCATGCACATGGCGGCGATCCAGAACGGCTGGTTGAGCGAAGGCGTGATCCTCGAATCCCTGACCGCCTTTAAACGTGCGGGCGCTGATGGCATCCTGACTTACTTTGCTGTCCGTGCCGCCCAATTGTTACGAGAGCAGAAATAGCCCTCCCAGGAACATTCGATGAATACCGAAGGACTCACTGAAGTTGCCGTAAAAGACGCTCAACCTGTGGTCGAGCAGATCACCGAGACGCCACCGGAGCTCGAGCCCGCGCCACCCGCGCCGGCCGCCGAAGCCGCCGCGGCCCCGGTGATCGCGATTCCGGGCCTGGATGACAGCAGCCTGTACATCCACCGGGAATTGTCGCAACTGCAGTTCAACATCCGCGTGCTGGAACAGGCGCTGGACGAGTCCTATCCGTTGCTGGAGCGGCTGAAGTTCCTGCTGATCTTCTCCAGCAACCTCGACGAATTCTTCGAGATCCGCGTCGCCGGCCTCAAGAAGCAGATCACCTTCGCCCGTGAGCAGGCCGGCGCCGACGGCCTGCAGCCGCACCAGGCCCTGGCCCGGATCAGCGAACTGGTGCACGGCCACGTGGACCGCCAGTACGCGATTCTCAACGACATCCTCCTGCCGGAGCTGGAAAAGCACCAGATCCGCTTCATCCGCCGGCGCTACTGGACCACCAAGCTCAAGACCTGGGTGCGCCGCTATTTCCGCGACGAGATCGCGCCGATCATCACCCCGATCGGCCTCGACCCGACGCACCCGTTCCCGCTGCTGGTGAACAAGAGCCTGAACTTCATCGTCGAGCTCGAAGGCATCGACGCCTTCGGCCGCGACTCGGGCCTGGCGATCATCCCGGCGCCGCGCCTGCTGCCGCGGATCATCAAGGTGCCGGAAGAGGTCGGCGGCCCGGGCGCCAACTACGTGTTCCTGTCGTCGATGATCCACGCCCACGCCGATGACCTGTTCCAGGGCATGAAGGTCAAGGGCTGCTACCAGTTCCGCCTGACCCGCAACGCTGACCTGGCGCTCGACTCCGAAGACGTCGAAGACCTGGCCCGGGCCCTGCGCGGCGAGCTGTTCTCGCGCCGCTACGGCGACGCGGTGCGCCTGGAAGTCGCCGACACCTGCCCTAAGCATCTGTCCGACTACCTGCTCAAGCAGTTCAACCTGAGCGAGACCGAGCTGTATCAGGTCAACGGCCCGGTCAACCTGACCCGCCTGTTCAGCATCACTGGCCTGGACAGCCATCCGGAGCTGCAGAACGCCCCGTTCACCCCGCAGATCCCCAAGCTTCTGCAGAACAGCGAGAACATTTTCAGTGTGGTCAGCAAGCAGGACATCCTGCTGCTGCACCCGTTCGAGTCGTTCACGCCGGTGGTGGATCTGCTGCGCCAGGCGGCCAAGGATCCGCACGTCCTGGCGGTGCGCCAGACCCTTTACCGCTCCGGCGCCAACTCGGAAATCGTCGATGCCCTGGTGGACGCGGCGCGCAACGGCAAGGAAGTGACCGCGGTCATCGAGCTGCGCGCGCGCTTCGACGAAGAGTCCAACCTGCAGCTGGCCAGCCGTCTGCAGGCGGCCGGCGCGGTGGTGATCTACGGCGTGGTCGGCTTCAAGACCCACGCCAAGATGATGCTGATCCTGCGCCGCGAGCAGGGTGAGATCGTGCGCTATGCCCACCTCGGCACCGGCAACTACCACGCCGGCAACGCCCGCCTGTACACCGACTACAGCCTGCTGACCTCCGACGATGCCCTGTGCGAAGACGTCGGCAAGCTGTTCAGCCAACTGATCGGCATGGGCAAGACGCTGCGCATGAAGAAGTTGCTGCATGCGCCGTTCACGCTGAAGAAGGGCATGCTCGACATGATCGCCCGCGAGACGCAGTTCGCCCTCGACGGCAAGCCGGCGCACATCATCGCCAAGTTCAACTCGCTGACCGATCCGAAGATCATCCGCGCGTTGTACAAGGCCAGCCAGTCCGGCGTGCGCATCGACCTGGTGGTGCGCGGCATGTGCTGCCTGCGTCCGGGCATCGCCGGGGTATCGCACAACATCCACGTGCGTTCGATCATCGGCCGCTTCCTGGAGCACACCCGGGTGTTCTATTTCCTCAACGGCGGCGAGGAGCAGATGTTCCTCTCCAGCGCCGACTGGATGGAGCGCAACCTCGACAAACGGGTCGAGACTTGCTTCCCGGTGGAAGGCAAGAAGCTGCTGACCCGGGTCAAGAAGGAGCTGGAGCTGTACCTGACCGACAACACCCACAGCTGGAGCCTGCAGTCGGACGGCCGCTACATCCGCAACACGCCGACGGGCAACCAGAACCCGCGCAGCGCCCAGGCGACGCTGCTGGAGCGGCTGGGCAGCCCGATCCTGCCGGTCAGCAGCTGACCGACGGCCAGGCACAAAAAAGGCGATCCCTCGGGATCGCCTTCTTGTTTCGCCGGTTTCCTGCGGCGGGTCGGTCGCCACCGGTCAGTGGACGGTCAGCACGATCCCGACCCGCGTCAGCCACTCCGCCTCCAGGGCGAAGTCCGCCTGGGTCAGCTGGTTGTCGTCCAGCCAGTGTTCCGGGAACTCCACATCGAGGGTGTCGCCGTTGGCGTGCAGCGCCACTTGCGGCATCGCCTGGGTGCCGCGGATGTGGTGGAACAGGATGGCGAAGCGCAGCAGCACGCACAGGCGGATCAGCTTGATGCCGTCGTCGTCGAACTCGGCGAACTTGTCCTTGGGGATGTTGCGGCGGTGGCCGCGCACCAGCAGCGCCAGCATCTGCTGGTCCTCGCGGGAGAACCCGGCCAGGTCCGAGTGCTCGATTAGGTAGGCGCCGTGCTTGTGGTAGTGGTAGTGGGCGATGTCGAGGCCGACTTCGTGCACTTTCGCCGCCCAACCCAGCAGTTCGCGCCAGATGCCGTCCTCCAGGTCCCAGTCCGCGGCGACCTGGTCGAAGGCGTGCAGGGCCTTGCGCTCGACCCGCGCCGCCTGTTCCAGGTCGACGTGGTAGCGCTCCATCAGCGACGTCAGGGTGCGCTCGCGCACGTCTTCGTGATGGTGGCGGCCCAGCAGGTCGTACAGCACGCCTTCGCGCAGCGCGCCTTCGCAGTGATCCATGCGCTTGAGTTCGAGGGCGTCGAAGATCGCCTCGAGAATCGCCAGGCCTGCCGGGAAGATCGCCCGGCGGTCAGGCTTGATGCCTTCGAAGTCGATCTTGTCCGCGTCGCCGAGCTTGAACAGCCGGCGCTTGAGCCAGGCCAGGCCTTCGGCGTTGACCTCGCCCGAACCGTGGCCGCCGGCCTTCAGCGCCAGGCCGATGGCGCGGATGGTGCCCGAGGAGCCGATGGCCTCGTCCCAGGTCAGGCGGTGCAGGGCGTGCTCGATGCTCATGATCTCCAGCCGCGCCGCCGTGTAGGCCTGGGCGTAGCGGGCCGGGGTGATCTTGCCGTCCTTGAAGTAGCGCTGGGTGAAGCTGACGCAGCCCATCTGCAGGCTTTCGCGCAGCAGCGGCTCGAAACGCTGGCCGATGATGAATTCGGTGCTGCCGCCGCCGATGTCGGCCACCAGGCGCTTGCCCGGCGTGTCGGCGAGGGTGTGGGAGACGCCCAGATAGATGAGGCGCGCTTCTTCGCGGCCGGAGATGACCTCCACCGGATGGCCGAGGATCTCTTCGGCGCGGTGGATGAACTCGACGCGGTTGCGCGCCTCGCGCAGGGCGTTGGTGCCGACGATCCGCACGGCGCCCAGGGGCATGCCGTTGATCAGTTGGGCAAAGCGCTTGAGGCAGTCGAGCCCGCGCTGCATGGATTCTTCGTTGAGGTGGCGCTCTTCGTCGATGCCGGCGGCGAGCTGGACCTTCTCCCCGAGGCGTTCGAGAATGCGGATCTCGCCGTTCTGGGCCTTGGCCACGACCATGTGGAAGCTGTTGGAGCCCAGGTCGATCGCGGCGATCAGGGACAGATTCTTGGCTTGGTTCTGGGGCATGGTCAGGGGGTCTCGGTCGATAACCCCGACATCGTGCCACGATCAAACGCCGCCGCCAACGCGCAGGGGCCAAACCCTTGATCCTGCGCAGATTCGCGCAAGATCCTTGGCCGACCTGAGCCGCCGCCTTTCGCCGGGGCCCCGGCGACGCGCGGTTTGAGCTATACCCAAACTCATGAGCCACCATAGCGAGACTCAATCATCTGCGGCTTCCTGAACAGGGGAAGGGCGGCTATGATGGGCCACGTTTTTTTGCTTACAACCTGGAGAATTCCATGAGCAGCGATCTGATCAAACACGTTAGCGACGCTAGCTTCGAAGCTGACGTACTCAAGGCCGAAGGCGCTGTCCTGGTCGACTACTGGGCTGAGTGGTGCGGCCCGTGCAAGATGATCGCTCCGGTCCTGGACGACATCGCCGCCGAGTACCAGGGCAAGGTGACCGTCGCCAAGCTGAACATCGACGAGAACCAGGAAACCCCGGCCAAGCACGGCGTGCGCGGCATCCCGACCCTGATGCTGTTCAAGAACGGCAACGTCGAAGCGACCAAAGTCGGCGCGCTGTCGAAGTCCCAGCTCAAGGCTTTCCTCGACGCCAGCCTCTGAGCGCCGCTGTAAAGTCCGCTGAAAAAGGCCCCGCAAATTGCGGGGCTTTTTGCTTATTCAGGGCTAGACGCTCCGAAACTCAGGTGATACATTCGGCCCCGCACTGGTTTCTCCACTGCCCCCTGCTAGCCGTCGCCGACGCACTCCTTTCGAACAAGTACGCGATCCTGTCGCCTTCTCCGCGGCGCGGCCTCATTAAGCCAAAAGCTTAATTTCCCCCCTCTATAAATGATTACGTCATTCCTATATGAATCTGACTGAACTCAAGCAAAAGCCGATTACCGACCTGCTCCAGCTGGCCGAAGACATGGGCATAGAAAATATGGCCCGTTCGCGCAAGCAGGACGTGATTTTCTCCCTGCTGAAAAAGCACGCGAAAAGCGGTGAGGAAATCTCCGGTGATGGCGTGCTGGAGATTCTCCAGGACGGCTTCGGCTTCCTGCGCTCCGCTGACGCTTCCTACCTCGCAGGTCCCGACGACATCTACGTCTCGCCGAGCCAGATCCGCCGTTTCAACCTGCGCACCGGCGACACCATCGTCGGCAAGATCCGCCCGCCGAAGGAAGGCGAGCGTTATTTCGCCCTGCTCAAGGTCGACACGATCAACTTCGACCGTCCCGAGAACGCGAAGAACAAGATTCTGTTCGAGAACCTGACCCCGCTGTTCCCGAACGTGCGCATGAAGATGGAAGCCGGCAACGGTTCCACCGAAGACCTGACCGGTCGTGTGATCGATCTGTGCGCGCCGATCGGCAAAGGCCAGCGTGGTCTGATCGTGGCGCCGCCGAAGGCCGGTAAAACGATCATGCTGCAGAACATCGCAGCGAACATCGCCCGTAACAACCCAGAAGTTCACCTGATCGTGCTGTTGATCGACGAACGTCCGGAAGAAGTGACCGAAATGCAGCGCACCGTGCGCGGCGAAGTGGTCGCCTCGACCTTCGACGAGCCGCCGACCCGTCACGTGCAAGTGGCCGAAATGGTGATCGAGAAGGCCAAGCGCCTGGTCGAGCACAAGAAGGACGTGGTGATCCTGCTGGATTCCATCACCCGTCTGGCCCGCGCCTACAACACCGTGATCCCGAGCTCCGGCAAGGTGCTGACCGGTGGTGTCGATGCCCACGCCCTGGAGAAGCCGAAGCGTTTCTTCGGCGCGGCGCGCAACATCGAAGAAGGCGGCTCGCTGACCATCATCGCCACTGCGCTGGTCGAGACCGGCTCGAAGATGGATGAAGTGATCTACGAAGAGTTCAAGGGCACCGGCAACATGGAGCTGCCGCTGGACCGCCGCATCGCCGAGAAGCGTGTGTTCCCGGCCATCAACATCAACAAGTCCGGCACCCGCCGCGAAGAGTTGCTGACCGCCGACGACGAGCTGCAGCGCATGTGGATCCTGCGCAAGCTGCTGCACCCGATGGACGAAGTCGCGGCCATCGAGTTCCTGGTCGACAAGCTGAAGACGACCAAGACCAACGACGAATTCTTCCTGTCGATGAAGCGCAAGTGACATAGACGGTCGAGTCCGAAAAGTGGCGCCCTGCGGGGCGCCATTTTTTTGCCTGTTTTTTTGTCTGGGCGATGGGAGGTTCGCGATCTGGTATGGTCAGTGACTGGGCATAACAACAGGCAGCGAGTGCGGGCGGCTCATGGAGAGCGTCGCGGCTGCACAGAAAACAACCATCTGATCGGCATTGAACAAATTATGAGCACTCTCGCTTATCGAAGGGATATCGACGGCTTGCGCGCAGTCGCGGTGATCGCCGTTGTGCTGTTCCATTTCGGGGTTCCGGGCTTTACCGGCGGTTTTGTCGGCGTGGACGTGTTCTTCGTGATTTCCGGCTACCTGATCACCTCGATCATCTGGAACCAGCGCCAGGCCGGGCGCTTCAGCTTCGTCGACTTCTGGGCCCGGCGCGCCCGGCGGATCCTGCCGGCGCTGTTTGCGATGATACTCGCCGTGCTGGCGGTGGGCTGGTTCCTGCTGGCGCCAAAGGACTACGAAGAGCTGGGGCGCTCGGTGCGCTACCAGGTGATGTTCGTCTCCAACCTGCTGTTCATGCGGCAGGACGGCTACTTCGATGTCGCCTCCGACCTCAAGCCGCTGCTGCACACCTGGTCGCTGGCGGTGGAGGAGCAGTTCTACATTCTCTTCCCATTGCTGCTGACCGTGCTGTCCGGGCGCTTGAAGCACTGGCGGCTGGCGCTGTTCGGCGTGTTGCTGGTGTCCTTCGGCCTGAGTGTCTGGGCCGTCAGCCACCACCCGGAAAAAGCCTTCTTCCTGCTGCCCATGCGCGCCTGGGAGCTGCTGGCCGGAGCGATGTTGGCGGTGGCGCCGAAAAGCGCCTGGCGCCTGAAGCCGATGGCGGCCCAGGGCCTGAGCCTGCTCGGCCTGGCCCTGATCCTGCTGGCGGTGTTCGGCTACGACAAGGCCACGCCGTTCCCCGGTGCGGCGGCGCTGCTGCCGGTGCTGGGCGTGGTGGCGCTGATCCTGGCCAACGGGCACCGCCGGACCTGGGTCGGCGAGCTCCTGAGCAGCCGGTTGATGGTCGGTCTCGGCCTGGTGTCGTATTCCTGGTACTTGTGGCACTGGCCGGTGTTCGTGTTCTCCCGCTACGCCAGTGTCGATGAGCCGGGCGCGTTCGACACCCTGGGCCTGATTCTGCTGACGCTGGTGTTGGGCTATCTGTCCTGGAAATTCGTCGAGACGCCGTTCCGCGAGCGTCGCCTGCTCGCCGGCCGTCGGCAGATCCTGCTGGCCGGTGCCTGCGGCGTGCTGGTGATCGGCCTGGCCGGACAGAGCCTGCGCTGGACCGACGGCTTGCCGTGGCGCCTGTCCGAGCAGGCGCTGCAGTACGCCAAGGGGCGCGAGTGGCGGCCGGAGCTGATGGCCTGCCTGGCCGACGACAAGACGCCGGACGACAAACTGTTCTGCCATTACGGCGCCGCGAACGGTCCGGCCCGCACCCTGGTCTGGGGCGACAGCCACGCCACCGCGCTGATCCCGGTGTTCGACGACGGCGCCAAGGCCCATGCCGTGAGCGTGATGCTGGCCAGTTCCCCCGGTTGCGTGCCGGTGCAGGGCCTCGAGCATGACGCCCGCTGCGCGCGCTTCAACCAGCGGGTCGAGCATGCCTTGGCGCCGCCGGTGAGCGACGTGGTGTTGGTGGCGCGTTGGAGCCTCTACCTCTACGGCGACGCCAAGGGCGATCTGGCCCACGCCCTGAAGGCCGCCGACGGGCACTACGACCGCGCCGTCGCCGAGCAGCGCCTGGCCGATGGCCTGCGGGCGCGGGTGGCGCAGCTGCGGGCCGGCGGGCATCGGGTCTGGCTGGTGAAGGAGGCGCCGCTGCAGGCTTTCAGCCCGCCGTACCGGCTCACGCGCCTGGCGATGCTCAACCGCCCGGTGGACGATGTCGGCCTGGCGCTCGGCGAGCACCTCAAGCGGCAGACTTTCATCAGCGGGCTGTTCGCCCAGCTGGCGCAGGATCCGGCGGTGCGGGTGGTGGATCCGGCGCCGCGGCTGTGCGACGCGGAAGGTTTTTGCCGCGCCGAACTCGACGGCCATTCCTTGTACACCGACGACAATCACCTCTCGGAAGTCGGCGCGCGGTTCGTGGCGCCGGTCCTCGAACCGTTGTTCGTCGGCCTGCAGGCCGGGGCGAACCTTCGCAAAGGGCAGGCCAATGCAGCCAAGTGAGGCCTGACGGGCTGCCAGCGGGCGGCATAGCAGGTAGGATGTACGCCTATTTTGAGGGTGCCATCGTCAATGAAATTCAAGGATCTTCGGGATTTCGTGCAGCAGCTTGAGCAGCGCGGAGAGTTGAAACGCATCCAGGTGCCCGTCTCGCCGGTGCTGGAGATGACCGAGGTGTGCGACCGCACCCTGCGGGCCAAGGGGCCTGCGCTGCTGTTCGAGAATCCGACCGGCTTCGACATCCCGGTGCTCGGCAACCTGTTCGGCACCCCGCAGCGGGTGGCGATGGGCATGGGCGCCGAGTCCACCGACGAACTGCGCGAGATCGGCAAGCTGCTGGCGTTCCTCAAGGAGCCCGAGCCGCCCAAGGGCCTGAAGGATGCGTGGTCGAAGCTGCCGATCTTCCGCAAGATCATCGCGATGGCGCCGAAGGTCGTGAAGGACGCGCCGTGCCAGGAAGTGGTCATCGAGGGCGACGACGTCGACCTGGCTACACTGCCGATCCAGCACTGCTGGCCGGGCGATGTCGCGCCGCTGATCACTTGGGGCCTGACCGTCACCAAAGGCCCGAACAAGGATCGCCAGAACCTGGGCATCTACCGTCAGCAGGTGATCGGCCGCAACAAGGTCATCATGCGCTGGCTCAGCCACCGGGGCGGGGCGCTGGACTACCGCGAGTGGTGCGAGAAGCATCCGGGCCAGCCGTTCCCGGTGTCCGTGGTCCTCGGCGCGGATCCGGCGACCATCCTCGGCGCGGTCACGCCGGTGCCGGACAGCCTCTCCGAATACGCCTTCGCCGGCCTGCTGCGCGACAGCCGCACGGAACTGGTGAAATGCCGCGGCAACGACCTGCAGGTGCCGGCCACCGCCGAGATCATCCTGGAAGGCGTGATCCACCCGGGCGAGATGGCGGACGAAGGCCCTTACGGCGACCACACCGGCTACTACAACGAGGTGGACAGCTTCCCGGTGTTCACCGTCGAGCGCATCACCCACCGCATCAAGCCGATCTACCACAGCACCTACACCGGCCGGCCGCCGGATGAGCCGGCGATCCTCGGCGTGGCGCTGAACGAAGTGTTCGTGCCGATCCTGCAGAAGCAGTTCCCGGAGATCACCGACTTCTACCTGCCGCCCGAGGGCTGCTCGTACCGCATGGCCGTGGTGACGATGAAGAAGTCGTATCCGGGGCACGCCAAGCGCGTGATGCTGGGTGTCTGGTCGTTTTTGCGACAGTTCATGTACACCAAGTTCGTTATCGTCACCGACGACGACATCAACGCCCGGGACTGGAACGACGTGATCTGGGCCATCACCACGCGCATGGACCCCAAGCGCGACACGGTGATGATCGACAACACGCCCATCGACTACCTCGACTTCGCCTCGCCGGTGTCGGGGCTGGGGTCGAAGATGGGGCTGGACGCCACCCACAAGTGGCCGGGCGAGACCACTCGCGAATGGGGCCGCGTCATCGTCAAGGACGACGCCGTCACCCAACGGATCGATGCCATCTGGAATCAGTTAGGAATAGATTGATGCGTGTAACCCTTCAGCCCTCCGGAGCGGTGCTAGAGATACGGCCCGGCGAGCGGATTCTCGATGGTGCGCGGCGCCTGGGCTACGAATGCCCGCAGAGCTGCCGCAACGGCAATTGCCATGTGTGCGCGGCGCTGCTGGTGGAAGGCCGGGTCGAACAGGCCGGCAAGGTGCATGACCACGGCGAGTTCTACACTTGCATAGCGGAGCCGCTGGAAGACTGCATCGTGCTGTGGGATGGCGTGCTCGCGCTGGGAGAGTTGCCGGTGCGCAGCCTGTCGTGTCAGGTCGTCGAATGCCGGGACGTCGGCGGCGATACCTGGCGGGTGCGCCTGCGGGCGCCGGCCGGCAAGCCGCCGCGCTACCACGCCGGGCAGTACCTGATGATCGAGCGCGAGAACGGCGAGAAATCGGCGTTCTCCATGGCCTCGGCGCCCCACGCCGGCCGCGACCTGGAGATCCACGTGCTGGCGCGTGAGAACAGCGCGCTGAGCCTGATCGACCAGCTCCAGCGCAACCCGCTGGTGCGCGTCGAGCTGCCGTTCGGCGACACCCACCTGGCCGAACTGCCCGAGGGGCCGCTGGTGCTGATCGCCGCCGGCACCGGCATGGGCCAGATCCACAGCCTGATCGAACACTGCCGGGCCAACGGCTTCAAGCACCCGGTGCACCTGTATTGGGGCGTGCGCCGGCCGGAAGACTTCTACCGCATCGAACATTGGGACGAATGGCTGAAGTTGCCCAACCTGTTCCTGCACAAGGTCGTCAGCGATCAATGCGGCTGGGAAGGGCGCTGCGGGATGCTGCACGAAGCGGTGTGCGAAGATTTCCCCGACCTCAAGGCCTTGCACGTCTATGCCAGCGGCTCGCCGGCCATGGTCTACGGCACGCTCGATGCGCTGGTCGAGGCCGGGATGGACGCCCATCAGATGCGCGCCGACGTGTTCGCCTACGCCCCTCGGGTATAAGTTCGATATACCTCCATATATAGCCGATCGGTATTTATGTAATTGCATGAATACCGGTAGGTTATATATCAATCCGGCAATGGATGAATGAAAGCGCCTGGCACTTCAATTGCCTTAAAACATATGTGCCTTATTGTTACAGCGGTGCGTTCTATTTAGTAATTCTTCACCCGCGGGGAGCTGAACGCTATTCGCCATGAGCGCCATCGAAAACGGTTTTTCGCATCCGGCTTACCCTCCGCGGCTCGATCTCGGGCCGCAGCTGACCCACGAACAGCTTCTCCTCTCCATGCAATCGACCATGGCGCGCCACAAGGGCGGGCCGGTGTGGCTGTTCGCGTACGGATCGCTGATCTGGCGGCCGGAATGCACGGCGGTCGAACGGGTGCGCGGGCGGGTGCACGGCTATCACCGCGGCCTGTACCTGTGGTCTCACGAGCACCGCGGCACGCCGGAGATGCCGGGGCTGGTGTTCGGCCTGGATCGTGGGGGCTCGTGCAGCGGCTTCGCCTACCGGTTGCCGGAAGACAATCTCGACAGCGCACTGTATGCCCTGTGGAAACGCGAGATGCCGTTTCCGTCCTACCGGCCGCACTGGCTCAATTGCCGTCTGGAGGATGGCAATCAGGTTCAGGCGTTGGGGTTTGTGTTGGAGCGGCACCTGCCCAGCTATGCCGGCAACCTGCCGGACCATGTGCTGAGCCAGGTGTTCGAAAGCGCCTGCGGGCGCTACGGCACGACGCGCGACTATGTCGAGCAGACCGCCCACGCCCTGCGCAGCCACGCCATGCCAGACCGCAATCTGGAGGCGCGGCTCAGGCGCTGCCGGTCACAGGCCGATCAGGCGAGCGCTTCGCGGCTCTGACTGGCGGCTTGCTTGTGCAGCAGGGTCGGGGCCAGGAAGGCCATCGACAGCAGGCAGGCGCCCACCAGCAGCACGAAACCGCCGTCCCAGCCGAAGTGGTCGACGGTGTAGCCCATTGCGGCGCTGGCCGCGACCGAACCGCCCAGGTAACCGAACAGGCCAGTGAAGCCCGCTGCGGTACCGGCGGCTTTCTTCGGCGCCAATTCCAGCGCCTGCAGGCCGATCAGCATGACCGGGCCGTAGATCAGGAAGCCGATGGAGAACAGGGCGATCATGTCGACGGTTGGGTTGCCGGCCGGGTTCAGCCAGTACACCAGGGTCGCCACGGTCACCAGGGCCATGAACACCATGCCGGTCAGGCCGCGGTTGCCGCGGAAGATCTTGTCCGACATCCAGCCGCACAGCAGGGTGCCCGGAATCCCCGCCCACTCGTAGAAGAAGTACGCCCACGACGTCTTGTCGACGTCGAAGTGCTTGGCTTCCTTGAGGTAGGTCGGCGCCCAGTCCAGCACGCCGTAGCGCAGCAGGTAGACGAACACGTTGGCCATGGCGATGTACCAGAGCATTTTGTTGCGCAGCACGTACTTGACGAAGATTTCCTTGGCGCTGAATTCGTCTTCGTGGCTGGCGTCGTAGCCTTCCGGGTAGTCGTTCTTGTACTTCTCGATCGGCGGCAGGCCGACCGACTGCGGGGTGTCGCGCATGGTGATGAAGGCGAACGCCGCCACCGCCAGGGCCACCGCCGCCGGGACGTAGAACGCGGCGTGCCAGTCGTTGAACAGGCCCATGCCGACCAGGAACAGCGGGCCGATCAGGCCGCCGCCGACGTTGTGCGCCACGTTCCACACCGACACCACGCCGCCGCGCTCCTTCTGCGACCACCAGTGCACCATGGTGCGTCCGCTCGGCGGCCAGCCCATGCCTTGGGCCCAGCCGTTGATGAACAGCAGGATGAACATCATGGTCACGCTGGAGGTCGCCCATGGCGCGAAACCGAAAATGAACATCACCCCGGCGGACACCAGCAGGCCGAACGGCAGGAAGTAGCGCGGGTTGGAACGGTCGGACACCAGGCCCATGAGGAACTTGGACAGGCCGTAGGCGATGGCGATGGCCGACATCGCCAGGCCCAGGTCGCCGCGGCTGTAGCCTTGGTCGATCAGGTACGGCATGGCCAGGGAGAAGTTCTTGCGCAGCAGGTAGTAGCCCGCGTAGCCGAAGAAGATGCCGGCGAAGATCTGCCAGCGCAGGCGTCGGTAGGTACTGTCGATTTTTTCTTCAGGCAGGGGAGCCTGATGTGCGGCAGGTCGAAAGAAAGCAAACATTCAAGAGCTCCAGAATTCTTGTTTTGACTGCGGATGTGAATGTTACAGTTTCGTTACCGAAAATAGCACCGCCTGCCATCCGCAAAACAGCGGAAATGTTGGAAAACGCACGTTCTTTTACGAACCTGTCGCTCAGCTGTAAGAACGGGGCGTTTTCACCACTTGTGAACATCGGGCGGCTTAGACTCGCGATCCGTCGACCGACTGTTCTGCAGAGATGAATGATGGCTTTGAAGGTGCGCATGCTTGTGGTCCGCCTGCTGGTGGCGGCCGTTCTCACCGCCGGCTTGCTGGCGCTGGTCTTCACTGACCATCCCGGGCATTCCGGTTTGCGCAATGCCACGGTGCTGATCATCCGGCATGCCGAGAAGCCCGACGTCGGAACCGAACTCAACGCCCGGGGCGAGCAGCGTGCCGCGGCCTATGCCGATTACTTCAACCCGCTGGAGCTGGATGGCCAGGCGCTGACGCCCCAGCGCCTGCTGGCCGCCGGCGATAGCCCCGAAAGCGTCCGCTCGCGCCTGACCCTGACCCCGCTGGCCCGGCGTCTGAACCTGTCGGTCGAGCAGCCCTACATCAACGGCGATGTCCATGACTTGGTGAAATTGCTGCGCAAAGGCAACAAGGCGCCGACGGTGCTGATCGCCTGGCACCACGGGCACATCGACAAGCTGATCAAGGCGTTCGGCGGCGACGCCACGGCGCTGATGGGCCAGCGCAAGTGGCCGGACGGGGTCTACGACTGGGTGATCGTCCTGCGTTTCGACGACAAGGGGCGACTCATTCCGTCACGCAGCGAGAAGGTCCAGGAGCACCTGCTGCCGGGTGACGGAGCGATGTCGCCCCGGATCTGACGGTACTTTGCCGGCTCAGCGCACCTGCACCACCACCTTGCCCACCGCCTTGCGCTGGCCCAGGTCATTGATCGCCTGCGCCGCCTCGCTCAGCGGATACACCTGCGACACCAGCGGCTTGAGCTTGCCTTCGGCGAACCAGCCGAACAGTCGCTGGAAGTTCGCGGCGTTGTCCTGGGGCTGGCGTTGGGCGAAGGAGCCCCAGAACACGCCGAGCACCGCAGCGCCCTTGAGCAGCGCGAGGTTGACCGGCAGTTCAGGGATGCGTCCGCTGGCGAAACCCACCACCAGCAGGCGGCCGTTCCAGGCGATGGCGCGGATGGCCTGGTCGAACAGGTCGCCGCCGACCGGGTCGTAGATCACGTCGGCGCCCTGGCCGTCGGTGAGGCGCTTGATCTCGTCCTTGAGGCTGGTTTCGCTGTAGTTGATCAGTTCGTCGGCGCCGGCGGCCTTGGCCACCGCGAGCTTCTCGGCGCTGCTGGCGGCGGCGATCACCCGGGCGCCCAGGGCCTTGCCGATTTCCACGGCGGCCAGGCCGACGCCGCCGGACGCGCCGAGCACCAGCAGGGTTTCGCCCGGTTGCAGGTTGCCGCGCTGGGTGAGGGCGTGCATCGAGGTGCCGTAGGTCATGCTGAAGGCGGCGGCCGTCCTGAAGTCCATCGACGGCGGGATCGGCAGCGCGTTGTAGCCCGGCACCGCGACCTGCTCGGCGAAGCTGCCCCAACCGGTCAACGCCATCACCCGGTCGCCGACCTTGAGATGGCTGACCTTCTCCCCGACTTCACGCACCACGCCGGCCGCTTCGCCGCCCGGCGAAAACGGGAAGGGCGGCTTGAACTGGTACTTGCCCTCGATGATCAGCGTGTCCGGGAAATTGACCCCGGCGGCGTGCACCTCCAGCAGGATTTCGTTCTTCTTCGGGGCAGGGCTGGCGACCTCTTCCAGCACCAGCGATTCGGCAGGGCCGAAGGCTTTGCACAGCACGGCTTTCATCAGGGCTATTCCTTTGGGAGTGATGGCCGATAAGTGTAGGTGTGGCCGTCGACGGGTCAACGAGCATGCCCGGCCCTGATAGTCCGCCATAAGCTTGTGCTTGCGCGGCGGGCCGTTATGCTAGGCCGCAAACCGGATAAGGAGCGAATTGTGAAAGCGTGGATCATGTTGTTGCTGGCCCTGTCTCTGCCTGTGGCAGCGCTGGCCGAAGAAGCCAAAGAAGGCGAGGCGCCGAAGGTCAACTACATCACCCTGAGCCCGCCGTTCGTGGGCAACTACGGGCTGGACGGCACGCCGAAGCTGAAGGTCTACAAGGCCGACGTGGCGCTGCGCGTGACCGGCGAGGAATCGACCAAGCTGGTCAAGGCCAACGAGCCGCTGATCCGCAATCAACTGGTGGCGCTGTTCGCCCAGCAGTCGACCGAGACCATGAACAGCCTCGAAGCCAAGGAAAAGCTGCGTCAGGAAGCGTTGAAGCAGACCCAGCAGGTGATGAACGACGAAACCGGCAAGCCGGTGGTCGAGGATCTGCTGTTCAACAACCTGATCATTCAGTAAATGACGGGGTGACTGCGCCGGCCTCATCGCTTGCAGGCAAGCTCCCAAAGGTTTTGGTGGTGACGCAGATCCTGCTCATCCGCTATACCCTGCGGGAGCCAGCCTGCTGGCGATGGCGCCAGTCGAGGCGCCGCCGGGCAGCATCGATCGCAAGGCATTCTTTGCGCCGACGAACGGCTCAAGGCTTGAGCGCAACCACCGCCGCCCACTGCTGCGGCGTCACCGGCATCACCGACAGCCGCGAGCCTTTCTGCACCAGCGGCATTTCCGCCAGCGCGGTCTGCTGCTTCAGGTAATCGAGCTTGAGCACCCGGGCGAACGTCTCGACGTGCTCCACATCGATCGCGCTCCAGGCGTTTTTCTCGGGTGTGGCCTTCGGGTCGTAGTAGTGGCTTTCCGGCTCCAGCGCCGTCGGATCCGGGTAGGCCGCCTGAACGATCCGGCCGATCCCGGCAATGCCCGGCTCCGGGCAGCTGGAGTGATAGAAGAAGAACAGGTCGCCGACCGCCATGGAACGCAGGAAATTGCGCGCCTGATAGTTGCGCACGCCGTCCCAGCGCGCCTTGCCGAGCTGCTGCAGGCCTTTGATCGAGAGCTCGTCGGGTTCGGATTTCATCAGCCAATAGGCCATGGTTCTTGCTCCTCGCAGGGGTCGTCGGGCAGGTCGTCGGCAATTTTATGACAAACCGACGGTCGGTTGACGTCAGCGTTTGCGCGGCGGTTCACGTTGTCGCAAAATGCCGGCCTTTAAAGCTTGACGCTGCTGCACGGCTACGAACGGAAACCGCTGCTGTCATCGTGATGATGTGCCTTGAGGGGGGCAATCGATGAAACGCAAACCGGATTTGCTTTGGACATTGGTGATCTTGTTCGGTCTCGGCGTCGTGACCACCGGTTATGCGCAGAGCCTGTGGGCCAACAAGGCCGACGCACCGGTCGAAGTGGCGCAGCAGGTCCAGCAGTCGACCGCCTTCAAGCGCTGAACCCCTTCTTGCGACGCTGCCTTTTCCCTCGCGGCGTCTATTCTGCGACGTACCACGCCTTGTCCGTCACCGTGCCCTGCAACGGCACATCCCAGCTGGCCTGCGCCAGACGCACCACTTTCTGACATTCATGGGCCAGCCCCAGCAGCACCGGCTTGCGCCAGTTCTTGCGCCGAGCGAGGTAGGCCAGGCTGCGGTCGTAGAAGCCGCCGCCCATCCCCAGGCGTCCGCCGACATCGTCAAACCCCACCAACGGCAACAGCACCAGGTCCAGCGCCCAGATCCTGCGCTGGCGGGCCGGGTTGATCCGCGGTTCGAGGATGCGGAAACGGTTGGGCGCAAGCTTCTCGCCGGGGCGGATGCGCTGGAACACCATCTTGGTCCGCGGCCAGGCGCTGAGCACCGGCAGGTAGGTGGCCTTGCCCCGGCGCTGGGCGGCGCGCAGCAGCAGGCGCGGGTCGATTTCGCCGTCGGTGGGCAGGTACAGGGAAACATGCTTGGCGCGCCGGAACTGCGGGTGCTGCGCCAATTGCCGGTACAGGCCTTCGGCGGCCTCGCGTTGCTGGCTCGGCGTCAGCGAGCGGCGGGCCTTGCGCAGCTGTCGGCGCAATTGGGGGCGGGTCGGCGGCGCGGGTTCGGTCATGGTTCGGCTTCGGCGAAGGGGTGCGAAAACGTACGCATAAAAAATCCGATGCCGGCATGCACCGGCATCGGATTCGAATCAGGCTCCCCGGATGAGCCGCTGTCGACTTAGCCCTTGAACCCGAGAGTTCAAGGTGGAGGATGCAGTAGGCTTTAAGGCTTTCCGTCTGGCGGACATGCACACCAGCCCAACGTGCAACCCCCAGGGTAGTGCAAATCGGCTCAGGGACATCGTCAACTGGCAAGCACCCCAGGGAGTGCCGCGAGTATACCTCAAGCGTCCCGGCGAATCAGCCCTTGCTGACGTCCGGATCGGTGGCCAGCACCAGATCGACGCGTTCGAGCAGGTCGCGCACCTGCTCGCGGGTCGAGCCGCTGGCCTGCAGGGCCGGGCGGTCTTCCTTGTGCAGCAGGTCGTGGGTGATGTTCAGCGCGGCCATCACGGCGATGCGGTCGGCGCCGATGACCTTGCCGCTGCTGCGGATCTCGCGCATCTTGCCGTCCAGGTAGCGGGCGGCGCTGATCAGGTTGCTGCGCTCTTCCTGGGGGCAGATGATCGAATACTCTTTGTCGAGGATCTGCACGGTGACGCTATTGCTTGAACTCATGAGTCTTGCTCCAGGGCCTTGAGACGCGAAATCATCGATTCGACCTTACGCCGGGCGATTTCGTTTTTTTCAATGAGATGCGCGCGTTCCTCGCGCCAGGTCTTTTCCTGAGCTGTTAAGAGTGCGTTTTGCCTCTTAAGTTGCTCGACTCGGTCAATCAGCAGTTCGAGTCTGGCCATCAGCGCTTGCAGGTCGATGTCTTCCATTGTGTCCACTGATTTCGTGTCTGACGGAGGCGGGCGCCTGGCTGGCGGTCAGCCTTTAATGGTCTTGGCGGGTCTGTCGATGTAGGATACAAGGCCTTCATTCTAGACATAGCGCCGTCTGGCGCCTAGCTGCCCATGCCCATTCAGAATTCCCCTTATCAAGCCTTCGCCACCCTGCTGAGCGCCAGTGGCCATCCCGTCTCGCCCGCCGAACTGCACGGCCTGCTGCTCGGCCGCAGCTGCGCCGGCGCCGGCTTCGACGTCGACGGCTGGCTGAGCGACGTGGCCTCCCTGCTCGAGACCGAGCCTGGGGACAACGTGCGCAACGCCCTGATCGGCCTCCAGGAAATGGTCAAGAGCGAACTGACCGGCGAAGACATGGCCGTGGTCCTGCTGCTGCCGACCGACGACGCGCCGCTGGCCGAACGCGCCGCCGCGCTGGGCCAGTGGTGCCAGGGCTTCATTTCCGGTTTCGGCCAGAACTCGCCCGACCGCAGCAGCCTGAGCACCGAAGCCACTGAAGTGCTGCAGGATCTGGTCGCGATCTCCCAGGTTCAGGATGCGCTGGAAGACTCCGAAGACGGCGAGAGCGACTACATGGAAGTCATGGAGTACCTGCGGGTCGCTCCGCTCTTGCTGTTCACCGAAACCAACAAGCAGGTTGGCGCACCGGCCGCCAAGCCTTCTCTGCACTGATCGCCGAACAGGGACGTCCGTCTGCCCATGATCCATATCCCGAAAGCGGAGTACGGCCGTCGCCGCAAGGCGTTGATGGCGCAGATGGAACCCAACAGCATCGCCATCCTGCCCGCCGCCGCGGTGGCCATCCGCAACCGCGACGTCGAGCACGTGTACCGCCAGGACAGCGATTTCCAGTACCTGAGCGGCTTCCCCGAGCCCCAGGCCGTGATCGTCCTGATGCCCGGCCGCGAGCACGGCGAATACGTGCTGTTCTGCCGTGAGCGCAACCCCGAGCGCGAGCTGTGGGACGGCCTGCGCGCCGGCCAGGAAGGCGCGGTCCGCGACTACGGCGCCGACGACGCGTTCCCCATCACCGACATCGACGACATCCTGCCGGGCCTGATCGAAGGCCGCGACCGGGTGTACACGGCCATGGGCAGCAACCCGGAGTTCGACCGGCACCTGATGGACTGGATCAACGTGATCCGCTCCAAGGCCCACCTCGGCGCCCAGCCGCCGAACGAATTCGTTGCCCTGGATCACCTGCTGCACGACATGCGCCTGTATAAATCGGCGGCGGAAGTGAAGGTGATGCGCGAGGCCGCGCGGATCTCGGCCCAGGCCCACATCCGGGCGATGCGGGCAGGCCGGCCCGGCCTGCACGAGTACAGCCTGGAAGCCGAGCTCGATTACGAGTTCCGCAAGGGCGGGGCGAAGATGCCGGCCTACGGCTCGATCGTCGCCGCCGGGCGCAACGGCTGCATCCTGCATTACCAGCAGAACGATGCGCTGCTCAAGGACGGCGACCTGGTGCTGATCGACGCCGGCTGCGAGATCGACTGCTACGCCAGCGACATCACCCGCACCTGGCCGGTCAACGGCAAGTTTTCCGCCGAGCAGAAGGCGATCTACGAGCTGGTGCTGGCCTCCCAGGAAGCCGCGTTCGCGCAAATCGCCCCGAACCGGCACTGGAACCAGGCGCACGAAGCCACGGTGCGGGTGATCACCGCCGGGCTGGTGGAGCTGGGACTGTTGCAGGGCGAGGTCGACGAGCTCATCGCGTCCGAAGCTTACAAGGCCTTCTATATGCACCGCGCCGGGCATTGGCTGGGCATGGATGTGCACGACGTCGGCGAGTACAAGGTCGGCGGCGAATGGCGGGTGCTGGAGGTCGGCATGGCGCTGACCGTGGAACCGGGCATCTACATCGCCCCGGACAATCTGAACGTGGCGAAGAAATGGCGCGGCATCGGCGTGCGCATCGAGGACGACGTGGTGGTGACCAAGAACGGTTGTGAAATCCTGACCGGCGGCGTGCCGAAGACCGTCGCCGAGATCGAGGCCCTGATGGCGCAGGCCCGGGCGGACGCGGCATGAGCCGGGTCAATCTGGCGATCATCGGCGGCGGCCTGGTCGGCGCCAGCCTGGCGTTGGCCCTGCAGGCCGGAGCCAAGGCCCGGGGCTGGAAAATCGTGCTGATCGAACCGTTCGCCCCCGGCGACACCTGGCAGCCGAGCTACGACGCCCGGTCGTCGGCGCTGTCGTTCGGCTCGCGGCAGATCTATCAGCGGCTGGGCGTGTGGCAGGAGATCTCCCGCCGCGCCGAGCCGATCAAGCAGATCCATGTGTCCGACCGCGGACGCTTCTCCACCGCCCGCCTGTCGGCGATGGAGGAGGGTGTGCCGGCCCTCGGTTACGTGGTGGAGAACGCCTGGCTCGGCCAGTGCCTGTGGCAGCACCTGGACAAGGACGTGATCAGCTGGCGCTGCCCGGCGGAGGTCACGCGCCTGGAGCCTTTGCCCGACGGTTACCGCCTGACCCTCAACGACGAGACCACGGTCGAATGCGACCTGGCGGTGCTCGCCGACGGCGGCCGCTCCGGCCTGCGCGAGCAGTTGGGCATCAACGTGCGCAAGCGTCCGTACAACCAGAGCGCGCTGATCGCCAACATCACCCCGAGCGAAGCGCACAACGGCATGGCCTTCGAGCGCTTCACCGATGACGGCCCGATGGCCTTGCTGCCGCTGCCGGACAACCGCTGCGCACTGGTCTGGACACGGCTGGGGATGGACGCGCAGCGCCTGACCGGCCTCAGCGAGCGGGATTTCCTCAGCGAACTGCAAGGTGTGTTCGGCTATCGCCTCGGCACCCTGAAGCAGGTCGGCGCCCGGCACCTGTACCCGCTGGCGCTGGTGGAGGCCGAAGAGCAGGTGCGCCCGCATTTGGCCGTGCTCGGCAATGCCGCCCACAGCCTGCACCCGATCGCCGGGCAAGGCTTCAACCTGTCTTTGCGCGATGCCGATGCGCTGGCGGCCGCGCTGCTGGCCAGCGACAAGCCGTTGGGTGACTTCGCCACGCTGCAGGCTTACCGCGAACGCCAACGGCTGGATCAAACCCTCACCGTGGGCTTCTCCGACCAGGTCACTCGCCTGTTCGGCAGCACCCAGCCTTTGGTGGCGCTGGGGCGCAACATCGGCCTGCTCGGCCTCGATCTGCTGCCGCCGGCCAAGCGCTGGTTCGCCCGCCAGGCCATGGGGCTGGGGACGCGGCCGGATGCGTAAGTGGCTGATGCGCCGCTTCGGCAAGGCGCGGCTGATGCGCTGGTTCCTGACGTTCTACCCGCCGTATCTGGGCGCCGGCGTCCGGGTGCGGCACATCAGCGATGACTTTCGCGACATCCGGGTGTCGATGGGGTTGGGCTGGCACAACCGCAACTACGTCGGCACCCAGTTCGGCGGCAGTCTGTATTCGATGGTCGACCCGTTCTTCATGCTGATGCTGATGGAGAACCTCGGGCCGCGCTACATCGTCTGGGACAAGGCCGCCGACATCGATTTCATCTCACCGGGCAAGGGCCCGGTGTTCGCAAGGTTCAGCATCGACGACGCGCTGCTGGACGACGTCCGCCGGCAGACCGCCAACGGCGACAAGTACCTGCCGCAGTTGCAGGTCGACATTCATGACGGCGCCGGCACCCTGGTGGCGCGGGTCGGAAAAACCCTTTACGTGCGGCTCAAGCCGCAAGCGAGACAGGCCTAAAGCATGGAAATGCGCGCAGATCTGCTGATTGTCGGAGCCGGAATGGTCGGCAGCGCCTTGGCGCTGGCGTTGCAGGGCAGCGGGCTGGAAGTCCTGCTGCTCGACGGCAGCCCGTTGAGCGTCAAACCCTTCGATGCGCAGGCGCCGTTCGAACCGCGGGTCAGCGCCCTGTCGGCGGCCAGCCAGCGCATCCTCGAGCGCCTGGGCGTGTGGGACGGCATCGTCCAGCGCCGCACCAGCCCCTACACCGACATGCACGTCTGGGACGGCAGCGGCACCGGGCAGATCCATTTCTCGGCCAGCAGCGTGCACGCCGGCGTGCTCGGCCACATCGTCGAGAACCGCGTGGTGCAGGACGCCTTGCTCGACCGTCTGCACGACTGCGACCTGGGCCTTCTGGCCAATGCCCGGCTGGAGCAGATGCGCCGCTCCGGCGACGACTGGCTGCTGACCCTGGCCGACGGCCGCACCCTGCGCGCGCCGCTGGTGATCGCGGCGGACGGCGCCCACTCGGCGGTGCGCCGCCTGACCGGCGTCGCCACCCGCGAATGGGATTACATGCACCATGCCATCGTCACCAGCGTGCGCAGCGCCAAGCCGCACCGGATGACCGCCTGGCAGCGCTTCACCGACCACGGCCCGCTGGCGTTCCTGCCGCTTGAGCGTGACGGGCAGCAGGACTGGTGCTCGATCGTCTGGTCGACCACCCCAAGCGAGGCCGAGCGCCTGATGGCGCTGGATGAAACGGCGTTCTGCCGGGAGCTGGAGCGGGCGTTCGAAGGCTGCCTGGGCGAGGTCGTCAGCGCCGACCCACGCCTGTGCGTGCCGTTGCGCCAGCGGCACGCCAAGCGTTACGTGGCCGAAGGCCTGGCGCTGATCGGCGATGCGGCGCACACCATTCACCCGTTGGCCGGGCAGGGCGTGAACCTCGGTTTCCTCGACGCCGCCGTGCTGGCCGAGGTGCTGCTGCAGGCGGCCGAACGCGGCGAACGCCTGGCGGACGTGAAAACGCTGAGCCGCTACGAACGCCGGCGAATGCCGCACAACCTGGCGCTGATGGCGGCGATGGAAGGCTTCGAGCGCCTGTTCCAGGCCGATCCGCTGCCGCTGCGCTGGCTGCGCAACACCGGGCTGAAGATGGTGGAGCAGATGCCGGAGGCCAAGGCACTGTTCGTGCGTCAGGCGCTGGGGCTGACCGGGGACTTGCCGGACCTGGCCAAGGCCTGAGAAAGGGATGGCGGCTGACCCGCCGCCATCGCCAGCAGGCGGGCTCCCACCCGGATGCGGGGTGATGGCGAATCCCGGGCTGTGCAACATCTGGTAACTCCTTCGAACAGCGTTCGATTGAGTCGGTAAATGTGAGTCCTTATCATTTGGCCCACTTTTCCCGACCGAGAGACCGCTCCCATGTTGGCACCCAAGCGTCTTCTGACCGCACTGGCCCTGACCCTGATCGGCAGCACCGCCGCCCAGGCCGCTGACGAGGTGGTGGTCTACTCCTCGCGCATCGACGAACTGATCAAGCCGGTGTTCGACGCCTACACCGCCAAGACCGGAGTGAAGATCAAGTTCATCACCGACAAGGAAGCGCCGCTGATGCAGCGGATCAAGGCCGAAGGCGACAACGCCGTCGCCGACCTGCTGCTGACCGTCGACGCCGGCAACCTCTGGCAGGCCGAGCAGATGGGCATTCTCCAGCCGTTCACCTCGAAGGCCATCGACGCCAACATCCCGCAGCAGTACCGCGCCTCCAGCCATGCCTGGACCGGCCTGAGCCTGCGTGCCCGCACCATCGCCTACTCCACCGAGCGGGTGAAGCCGGGCGAACTGACCACCTACGAAGCCCTGGCCGACAAGAACTGGGAAGGCCGCCTGTGCCTGCGCACGGCGAAGAAGGTCTACAACCAGTCGCTGACCGCCACGATGATCGAGACCCACGGCGCCGAGAAGACCGAGAAGATCCTCAAGGGCTGGGTCAACAACCTGTCCACCGACGTGTTCTCCGACGACGTCGCGGTGCTGGAGGCGATCAACGCCGGCCAGTGCGACGTGGGCATCGTCAACACCTACTACTACGGCCGCCTGCACAAGCAGAAGCCTGACCTGCCGGTGAAGCTGTTCTGGCCGAACCAGGCGGACCGCGGCGTGCACGTCAACCTGTCGGGCATCGGCCTGACCAAGCATGCGCCGCACCCGGAAGCGGCCAAGGCGCTGGTGGAGTGGATGACCACGCCTGAGGCGCAGAAGATCTTCGCCGACGTGAACCAGGAGTTCCCGGCCAACCCGGCGGTGAAACCGTCCGAGGAAGTGGCGGCCTGGGGTCAGTTCGTGGCCGACACCCTGCCGGTGGAAGTGGCGGGCAAGCGCCAGGCCGAGGCGATCCGCATGATGGACCGGGCCGGCTGGAACTGATACCGACCATTCCCGTACCCTGCGTCGCATCGCCGAAAGCGTGACGCAGCGCGTCACAGAATGTGTGCCCACGCCGAGCGTGGGCACAGTCATTTGAACGAGAGTCTTTACTTGGCCCACCCCGCCCAACGCCGCTGGTATCCCATCGTCTTCGCCATCGCCGCGCTGGTGCTGCTGCCCCTGAGCGTCCTGCTGCTGTCGTGGCAGAGCGTCGATGCGCAGATCTGGTCGCACCTGTGGGACACCCAGATGCCGCGCCTGTTGGGCAACACCCTGACCCTGGTGCTCGGCGTCGGCGTCGGCGTGACGCTGTTGGGCGTGAGCCTGGCCTGGCTCACCAGCCTGTGCGAGTTCCCCGGCCGGCGCTGGCTCGACTGGGCGCTGATGCTGCCGTTCGCGGTGCCGGCCTACGTGCTGGCGTTCGTGTTCGTCGGCCTGCTGGACTTCGCCGGCCCCGTGCAGACGTTGATGAGGGAGTGGTTCGGCAGCGGCCTGCGCCTGCCCCGGGTGCGCTCCACCGGCGGGGTGATCGTGGTGCTGGTGCTGGTCTTCTATCCCTACGTCTACCTGCTGGCGCGCACCGCGTTCCTGGCCCAGGGCAAGGGCCTGATGGAAGCGGCGCGGGTGCTCGGCCAGTCGCCGTGGCAGGCGTTCTGGCGGGTGGCGCTGCCGATGGCGCGGCCGGCCATCGGCGCGGGCGTGGCGCTGGCGCTGATGGAGACCCTGGCGGATTTCGGCGCGGTGTCGGTGTTCAACTTCGACACCTTCACCACCGCCATCTACAAGACCTGGTACGGCTTCTTCAGCCTGTCGAGCGCGGCGCAGCTGGCCAGCCTGTTGCTGCTGGCGGTGATGCTGGTGCTGTACGGCGAGCGCCGTGCGCGCGGCGCCAACCGGGCAGGCAACGAGCGGCCGCGGGTCAAGGCGCTGTATCACCTGCGAGGCCCCAAGGCCTGGGCGGCGACCGGGTGGTGCGTCCTGGTGTTCGCTTGCGCGTTCGTCATCCCGGTGCTGCAACTGGCGGTGTGGTTCTGGCGGCGCGGGCGGTTCGACCTGGATGAGCGCTACGCCGGACTGATCCTGCACACGCTTTACCTGGGGGCGCTGGCGGCGCTGATCACCGTCGGTGTGGCGCTGCTGCTGGCCTTCGCCCGGCGCCTGGCGCCGACGCCGGCGATCCGCTCCGGCGTCAGCCTCGCCAACCTCGGCTACGCCTTGCCCGGGTCGGTGCTGGCGGTGTCGATCATGCTGGCCTTCAGTTACCTGGACCGGGTGCTGGTGATTCCGCTGTCGGCCTGGTTGGGCGGGGCGGGCAAGCCGTTGCTGCTGGGCAGCCTGGCGGCGTTGCTGTTGGCGTACCTGGTGCGCTTCATGGCGGTGGCCTACGGGCCGCTGGAAAGCAGCCTGGCGCGTATACGGCCTTCTTTGCCCGAAGCGGCACGTAGCCTCGGGGTGGGTGGGCCGCGGTTGTTTTTCAAAGTGTATCTGCCGCTGTTGCTGCCGGGCACGTTGAGCGCAGCGCTGCTGGTGTTCGTCGATGTGCTCAAGGAAATGCCCGCGACCTTGCTGATGCGCCCGTTCGGCTGGGACACGCTGGCGGTGCGGATCTTCGAGATGACCAGCGAAGGCGAGTGGGCGAGGGCGTCGTTGCCGGCGCTGACCCTGGTGCTGGTCGGGCTGTTGCCGGTCATCGGCCTGATCCGCCGTTCGGCCCACCGAAACGGCTAGGTGCCAGCCCCGTGCCTTGCGGCTACAATGCGCGGCATTCGGTGCGGTCAGTCTGACAGAAACAGTTGCTGAGATCGGCTCAAGGCCTTGTGTTCCAAGGCTTTCATCCTGTGCAGCGGCTGCCCGCGCCTTCGCCACGCCCGGAAGGAGAAACCCATGGGACAGCGTACGCCTCTGTATGACCTTCACCTCGCCCTCGGCGCGAAGATGGTCGATTTTGGCGGTTGGGACATGCCACTGCATTACGGCTCGCAGGTCGAGGAGCACCACGAGGTGCGCCGCGATTGCGGGGTGTTCGATGTTTCCCACATGACCGTGTTCGATGTCACCGGCCCCCAGGCCAAGGCCTGGCTCCAGTACCTGCTGGCCAACGACGTCGAACGCCTGCACAGCCCCGGCCGTGCGTTGTACAGCGCCATGCTCAACGAGCGCGGCGGCATCGTCGACGACATGATCGTCTACCGCCTCGACGACGGTTACCGTCTGGTGGTCAACGCCTCCACCCGCGACCAGGACCTGGAGTGGATGCAGGCGCACCTGCCCGGCCTCGACGTGCGCCTGCGCGAGCGTCCCGAACTGGCGATGCTCGCCATCCAGGGCCCGCAGGCCCGGCACAAGGTGGCTGAACTGGTGAGCCAGTCCCGCGCCAACCTGATCCATCACCTCAAGCCCTTCGAAGGTCGCGCCGACGGCGAGTGGTTCATCGCCCGCACCGGCTACACCGGCGAGGACGGGCTGGAGATCGTCCTGCCGGCCGCCGAGGCGCCGGGTTTCTTCAACGACCTGGTGGGCGCTGGCATTTCCCCCATAGGCCTGGGCGCCCGCGACACCCTGCGGGTCGAGGCCGGCATGAACCTGTACGGCCAGGACATCCACCAGGACGTTTCGCCGCTGGCCTCGAACATGGCTTGGAGCATCGCCTGGGAGCCGGCCACCCGCCGCTTCATCGGCCGCGATGCGCTGGAGGCCGAAAGGGCCGCCGGCGTGCAGCACAAACTGGTGGGCCTGGTGCTGGAGGAGCGCGGCGTTTTGCGCGCCCATCAGGTGGTGCGCATCGCCGATGTTGGCGAAGGGGAGATCACCAGTGGTAGTTTCTCTCCTACGCTGAGCAAGTCGATCGCCCTGGCGCGTCTGCCGATGGCGACCGCCGACCGCGCCGAAGTGGAAATCCGCGGCAAATGGTATCCGGTGCGGGTGGTCAAGCCGACCTTCGTGCGCCACGGCAAAACCTTGATCTAATCTATTGCGGCGGGTACGACCGCTGACCTAATCCTTGAGGACACCGAAGATGAGCAATATCCCCGCCGACCTGCGTTACGCCGAAAGTCATGAATGGGCCCGCCTGGAAGCCGACGGCACCGTCACCGTGGGCATTAGCGACCACGCCCAGGCTGCGCTGGGCGACGTGGTGTTCGTTGAGCTGGCTGAAGTGGGCAAGGTCTTTGCCGCCGGTGATGCGGCCGGCGTCGTCGAGTCGGTGAAAGCCGCCTCCGACATCTATGCGCCGGTGGGCGGCGAGGTGATCGCGGTCAACGAAGAACTGGCCGATTCGCCGGAGCTGCTGAACGAAGAACCTTACGACTCGTGGATCTTCAAGCTCAAGCCAAGCGACAAGTCCGAGCTGGACAAGCTGCTCGACGCCGCCGCCTACAAGAAGGAAATCGGCGAGTAACCCCAGCGCGACACCCCGAAGCCCCGATCCGTCGGGGCTTTTTCATGCCCGCCGTTCAGGCGCCGCGCAGCACGGCCTTCACCGCCGCCACCGAGCGTTCGACGTCCGCCAGGGTCATGGCGGTGAACATCGGCAGTGACACGATCAGCCGGCCGACCCGTTCCGCCACCGGCAGCATGCCTTCCTTGAAGCTGCGCTCGCGGTACAGGCTCAGCAAGTGGATCGGCGGGTAGTGGTAGCCGATGCCGATGCCCAGGGCCTGCATCTGCTCCATGAAAGTCGCCCGCGCCGGCTGCCCGTCCTGGCGTTCCGGCAGCACCAGCTGGAACAGGTGCCAGTTGCTGTTCTCGAAGTCCGCCGGGGGCAGCTGTGCGCCGAAGGTCGCTTCGAAGTCGTCGCCGAAGCAGCGGAAGTAGTGCCGGGCGAGTTCGCGCCGGTGCGCGGTCAGGGCCTCGATGTGGGCGAACTGGCCCAGGCCGATGGTGGCGGCCACGTCGGTCATGTTGAACTTGCCGCCCAGCACATCGACGTCCAGACCGTCGAAGCCGTTGCGGGTGACGCCCTGCAAGCGGTACTTCTCCGCCAGCCGCGCCTCTTCGGGGGTGTTGAGCACCAGGCAACCGCCCTCGGCGCAGGTGACGTTCTTGTTCGCCTGAAAGCTGAACGACACGAAATCCCCGGTGGCGCCGATGCGCCGGCCGTTCCAGCTGGAGCCCAGGGCCTGGGCGGCGTCTTCGACGATGCGCAGGTTGTGCCTGCGGGCGATGGCGTACAGGCGCTCCATGTCCACCGGCAAGCCGGCCAGGTATACCGGGATGACCGCTTTGGTGCGCGGGGTGATCGCCGCTTCCAGCCGGTCAAGGTCGATGTTGCGGGTCACCGGGTCGATGTCGGCGAACACCGGTGTCGCCCCGACCTCCAGGATCACGTTGGCGGTGGCCACCCAGGAGATCGGCGTGGTGATCACCTCGTCCCCGGGGCCGATGCCGGCGATGCGCAGGGCGATCTCCATGGTGCAGGTGCCGGAGTTGAACGTGCGCACCGGGCGCCCGCCGAAGTAGTCTGACAGTTGCGCTTCGAAGGCCTGGACCTTCGGCCCGCTGGTGATCCAGCCCGAGCGCAGCACATCGCCCACAGCGGCGATGGTGGCGTCGTCGATGACAGGTTTGGAGAACGGCAGGAACGGAGGTTGGCTCATGGGGATCGGTCGTCCATTGGTGGGGCCGGATGCAGGCTGCACAGCATGCGCCTGCCCGGCGCGTCGCGCCAAGCCGTCCGTGACGGCATCGGCTGCTATGCTGGTTTGACCGTGTCGCATTGACGCCGAGCGCCAGCCAAGAAGAGAGCCCGTCATGTCCAAGATGCCGTCCTTGAGCCAGTTACGCGACCCCCAGGCCTTCCTCCGTCGCCACCTGGGCCCCGATGCCGCCGAACAGCAGGCGATGCTCGACAGCCTGGGCCTGGGCAGCCGCGTCGAACTGATCGAGCAGACGGTGCCGCCGGGCATCCGCCTCAACCGTGAACTGGATCTGCCGCCGGCGCTGGACGAACAGGCGGCCCTGGCGAAGCTGCGCGGGTACGCCGAGCAGAACCAGGTCTGGACCAGCCTCATCGGCATGGGCTACCACGGCACCGTCACCCCGGCCGTCATCCTGCGCAACGTGCTGGAGAACCCCGGCTGGTACACCGCCTACACGCCGTATCAGCCGGAGATCGCCCAGGGCCGGCTCGAAGCGTTGCTCAACTTCCAGCAACTGATCATCGACCTGACCGGCCTGGAACTGGCCAACGCCTCGCTGCTCGACGAAGCCACCGCCGCCGCCGAGGCCATGGCGCTGGCCAAGCGGGTGGCGAAGTCCAGGAGCAACCTGTTCTTCGTCGACGAGAATTGCCACCCGCAGACGATTTCCGTGGTGCGCACCCGGGCCGAAGGCTTCGGTTTCGAGCTGATTGTCGAGGCTGTGGATAACCTCAAGCAGCATCAGGTGTTCGGCGCCTTGTTCCAGTACCCCGACACCCACGGCGAAGTCCGCGACCTGCGGCCGCTGATCGACCACCTGCACGCGCAGCAGGCGCTGGCCTGCGTGGCCGCCGATCCGCTGAGCCTGCTGTTGCTGACCCCGCCGGGCGAACTGGGCGCGGACGTGGTGTTCGGCTCCAGCCAGCGCTTCGGCGTGCCGATGGGCTACGGCGGCCCGCACGCGGCGTACTTCGCCACCCGCGAGGAGCACAAGCGGGCGATGCCGGGGCGGATCATCGGGGTGTCGAAGGACGCCCGCGGCAACGTCGCACTGCGCATGGCCCTGCAGACCCGCGAGCAGCACATCCGCCGGGAGAAGGCCAACTCGAACATCTGCACCGCCCAGGTGCTGCTGGCCAACATCGCCGGGTTCTATGCGGTGTACCACGGGCCGGAGGGCCTCAAGCGGATCGCCCAGCGGGTGCACCGGCTGACGTGCATCCTCGCCGCCGGTCTGGCCCGGCATGGCGTCGACCGGGTCAACGACCACTTTTTCGACACCCTCACGCTGGAGGTGGGCGGCGCGCAGACCGCGATCATCGAAAGCGCCAAGGCCGCGCAGATCAACCTGCGGATCCTCGGCCGCGGACGGCTGGGCCTGAGCCTCGACGAGACCTGCGACGAACAGACCGTGGCGAAATTGTTCGATGTGCTGCTGGGGGCCGATCACGGCCTGAGCGTCGAGGCGCTCGACGCGGAGAACGTGGTGTCCGGGATCCCTGACGCCCTGCAGCGCAGCACGCCGTACTTGCGCCACCCGGTGTTCAACGCCCACCACAGCGAAACCGAGATGCTGCGCTACCTCAAGCAGCTGGAGAACAAGGACCTGGCGCTCAACCAGTCGATGATCCCGCTGGGCTCCTGCACCATGAAGCTCAACGCCACCAGCGAGATGATCCCGATCACTTGGCCGCAGTTCGCTCATCTGCACCCGTTCGCCCCCCGGGAGCAGGCAGTCGGCTACACGCTGATGATCGAGGAGCTTGAGCGTTGGCTCTGCGCGATCACCGGGTTCGACGCGATCTGCATGCAGCCCAACTCCGGCGCCCAGGGCGAATACGCCGGGCTGCTGGCGATCCGCAAATACCACGAGAGCCGGCAGCAGGGCGGGCGCGACATCTGCCTGATCCCGTCCTCGGCCCATGGCACCAACCCGGCGTCGGCGCAGATGGCGGGGATGCGGGTGGTGATCGTCGAATGCGACGACGCCGGCAACGTCGACCTGGATGAACTCAAGGCCAAAGCGGCCGAGGCGGGGGACAAGCTGTCCTGCCTGATGGCGACCTACCCCTCGACCCACGGCGTGTACGAGGAGGGCATCGGCGAGATCTGCGAAGTGATCCACCGGCACGGCGGCCAGGTGTACATGGACGGCGCCAACCTCAACGCCCAGGTCGGGCTGGCCCGGCCGGCGGACATCGGCGCCGACGTGTCGCACATGAACCTGCACAAGACCTTCTGCATTCCCCACGGCGGCGGCGGGCCGGGCATGGGCCCGATCGGCGTGCGGGCGCACCTGGCGCCGTTCGTCGCCAACCATCCGGTGGTGCCGCTCGACGGCCCGCAACCGCAGAACGACGCGGTGAGCGCCGCGCCGTGGGGCAGCGCGAGCATCCTGCCGATCAGCTGGATGTACATCGCCATGATGGGGCCGCAACTGGCGGACGCCAGCGAAGTGGCGATCCTGGCGGCCAATTACCTGGCCCGGCACCTGTCCGGCGCCTTTCCCGTGCTGTACACCGGCCGCAACGAACGGGTGGCCCACGAGTGCATCCTCGACCTGCGGCCGCTCAAGGCCCTCACCGGCATCAGCGAGGAGGACGTCGCCAAGCGTCTGATGGATTACGGTTTCCATGCGCCGACCATGTCCTTCCCGGTGCCGGGCACGCTGATGGTCGAACCGACCGAGAGCGAGTCGAAGGCCGAACTGGACCGGTTCATCGGCGCCATGCTCAGCATCCGCGCAGAGATCACCGAAGTGCAGAACGGCAACTGGCCGGCCGAGGACAACCCGCTCAAGCACGCGCCGCATACCTTGGCGGACATCACCGGGGTGTGGGAACGGCCCTACAGCATCGAGCAGGGCATCACCCCGGATGCGCACACCAGGGCGCACAAGTACTGGCCGGCGGTGAACCGGGTGGACAATGTCTACGGCGACCGGAACCTGTTCTGCGCGTGCGTGCCGGTGGACGACTACCGCTGAACCCCTGTGGTCGCTGGCGGTGGGTCAGGCACGGGTGATGCTGGATGTGCCGGCCACATCGCTTGCAGGCAGCTCCCACAGGTCTTTGCGGTGGCCGCAGATCCTGCATGCGCTCCGCGCACTTTGTGGGAGCCAGCCTGCTGGCGATGGCGTCAGCCCAGGCTCCACAGGGCGAAACCCACCCAGTCGTTCCCGCAGAAACGCGGGCAAAAAAAATGCCGCTCCCGGGAGCGGCATTTCTGTGGGGCAAGGCTTACTCGGAAGCCACGGCGTTCTTCGCCAGGATCGCGTTCGCCAGTTCCATGTCCGACGCCTGCAGGCCCGGGTTGTCGGCGCGGACCTTCTGCATCGCGGCTTCCAGGTACGGGCCGCGGATGCTGCCTTCGCTGGCGACGAAGCTGCCGGCATCGTCTTGGGCGGCGACGATCAGTTTGTGGTCCTTGAAGGTCAGGTAGGTCGAGCCGGTGGTGGCGCCGGACGAGATGACGTTACGCCAAAAGCTGTCGGCCATCGCTGAACCAACGGGAAGGGACAGCAGGGCAAGGGTGGCGACAGCAAGTTTGAGACGCATGGTGGATGACTCCGCTGGGGGGTGATGACTGTGCCGTTGGATCGCCGCTCCCGGGTCGAGTTCCGTGACGGCTAGCGCTGCTCGCTCTGCGGCGTCACCCGCAGCACTTCCTCGATGGTCGTCAGCCCCGCCGCGACCTTCTGCGCCCCCGACAGCCGCAGGCTGCGCATGCCTTCCTTGAACGCTTGGCGCCGGATGGCCGTGAGGTCGGTGTCGGGGGTGATCAGGGCCTTGAGGCCGTCGCTCAGTTGCATGATCTCGTAGACGCCGGCCCGTCCGTGGTAACCGGTGTCGCGGCATTCCAGGCAGCCGACGGAGCGTTGCGCGTTGCCCGGCAGCGGCGCCTGCCATGGCCGGGTCAGGGACTGCCAGCCGTCGTCGTCGAGGGTGAGCGGCGCCTTGCAGTGCGGGCACAGGGTGCGCACCAGGCGCTGCGCCATGACCCCGAGCACCGTGGCCTTGATCAGGTAATGCGGCACGCCGAGCTCCAGCAGGCGGCTGATGGCGCTGGGCGCGTCGTTGGTGTGCAGGGTCGACAGCACCAGGTGCCCGGTGAGGGCGGCCTGGATCGCCATCTCGGCGGTTTCCAGGTCGCGGATCTCGCCGATCATGATGATGTCAGGATCCTGCCGCATCAGCGCCCGCACGCCGGCGGCGAACCCCAGGTCGATGTTGTGCTGCACCTGCATCTGGTTGAACGCCGGCTCGACCATCTCGATCGGGTCTTCGATGGTGCAGAGGTTGACCTGGGGCGTCGCCAGCTTCTTGAGCGTGGTGTAGAGCGTGGTGGTCTTGCCCGACCCGGTGGGCCCGGTCACCAGGATGATGCCGTTGGGCTGGCGGGTCATGTCCTGCCAGCGGCGCAGGTCGTCGGCGGAAAAGCCCAGCTGGTCGAAGTCCTTGAGCAGCACTTCGGGGTCGAAGATCCGCATGACCATCTTCTCGCCGAACGCCGTGGGCAGGGTCGAGAGGCGCAGCTCGACCTCGCCGCCGTCCGGGGTCTTGGTCTTGACCCGGCCGTCCTGGGGCTTGCGCTTTTCGGCGACGTTCATCCGGCCCAGGCTCTTGAGGCGGCTGACGATGGCCATCGTCACCTGCGGCGGGAACTGGTAGACGTTGTGCAGCACGCCGTCGATGCGAAAGCGCACCGTGCCTTGCTCGCGGCGCGGCTCGATGTGGATGTCGCTGGCCCGCTGCTGGAACGCGTACTGGAACAGCCAGTCGACGATGTTGACGATGTGCGCGTCGTTGGCATCCGGCTCCTGGTCGCTGGCGCCGAGGTTGAGCAACTGTTCGAAGTTGCCCAGGTGGCCGCCCTGCTGGTCGGCGCTGCTGGCGCCGCTGACCGACTTGGCCAGGCGGAAGAACTCGACGCTCAGGCGCTGGATGTCCGCCGGGTTGGCCACCACCCGCTTGACCGGCAGCTTCAGCACGTGGGTCAGGTCGGCCTCCCAGCCCCGGACGTAGGGCTGGGCGCTGGCCACGGTCACCGCGTCGCGGTCGACGGCCACCGCCAGGATCCTGTGGCGCTGGGCGAAGGCGTAGGACATCAGCGGAATGACGGCCGCCACGTTGATCTTCAACGGGTCGATGCGCAGGTACGGCTGGCCGGCCTGCTGGGCCAGCCACAGGGTCAGGCCTTCCAGGTCCAGGTGCCGGCCCGGGCGGCTGAGGTCGTCCAGCTGCTGGCCGGCGATGAACTCCAGCGGGTGCAGGGGGTTGTGGGCGCCTTGGCGGCGGCGCGCGTTCAGCGCCTGTTCGGCGGCGTCCTGGCTGATGAAGCCCTGGGCCACCAGTTCACGCAAGACATCGTTGAGATCCAGCCAGCGATCCTGAGCGGCGAGTTGAACGGACATGCGGACACCTTTTGAACGACAGTGCGCCAAAGGATAGCCGCGGCCCCGCAGACCGTTGGGCCACTACCGGGCGCAAGCCGTTTCGGGATCTTTCAGCCAGCCGCCTGCACCGGTGCCGTCCGCGCCGCATCGGCATTGTGCAGCGTGACCGAACAGACGCTGACCAGGTTGCCCAGCTTCTGCGCGATCACCTGGGCGCGGTGCCAGCTCAGCCCGCCCATGACGATGTCGATCGACAGCAGGTCGTCCAGCCGCTGCAGGTTGAACTGTTCAGGCGTCAGGCATTGCAGGGCGAACAGGTTCAGCACGCGCACCGGCAGATCCGGTTCAGCTTCGGCGAGGATCCGGTATTGCGCCAGGCAATGGGCGTTGCGCGCGCTCCACGCATCGGCGCGGGGCGAGGGGGTGTTCACGGCTTCGAGGTGGGGCATGGCGGCTCTCCGGATTCGGTGGAGAAATTTTTGCACGATGCGCCGGGCATTTCTTATCTAAGATGGGCAAATTGGCGGATTGGCCGACAGGTTCTATTTCGCATCCGATGATTGTGAGGATTATTTATGCACAGCGAGCTGGACAGCTACGACCGGCGCATTCTCGCCCTGCTGCAAGCGGACGCTTCCTTGTCCAGCGCGCAGATCGCCGAACAGGTGGGGCTGTCGCAGTCACCCTGCTGGCGGCGGATCCAGCGGATGAAGGAGGAGGGGATCATTCGCGGCCAGGTGACCTTGCTCGACCGCAAGAAGATCGGCCTGAACACGCAGATCTTCGCCCAGGTGAAGCTCAACGCCCACGGCCGCTCGAACTTCACCGAGTTCACCGAGGCGATCCGCGGCTTCCCGGAGGTGCTGGAGTGTTACGTGCTGATGGGGGCGGTGGACTTCATGCTGCGCATCGTCGCGGCGGACATCGAGGCGTACGAGCGGTTCTTCTTCGAGAAGCTGTCGCTGGTGCCGGGGATTCAGGAGGTGAATTCGATCGTGGCGCTGTCGGAGATCAAGTCGACCACCAGTCTGCCGGTCTGAGGGTCTTCGTCGAGGGGGAGAGCCTCACCGCGAGCAGGCTCGCTCCCACAGGGGATTTGTGGGAGCGGGCCTGCCGGCGATGGCGGGATCACAGGCGCAGCAGGGTCTTCCAGGCGCGGTTCTGATAGACCGCGATCGCCTGATGCTTGCGGGCATCGAGCGCTTCGTCGGTGATCGGCTGGTTGGCCAGTTGCGCCAGTTTGTTCAGTTCGCCGTACAGGCGATCCATTTCGGCGATCTCCAGCACGTCGCGCGCGTGGTGCAGCCACACCTGGATGCGCTCGATGCGCGGCAGCTGTTCGGCCAGGTCTTCCGGCTGCTGCTGGTAGCGCTGCAACTGCAGCGAACCGGCTTCTTCACTCAAGAGGCGAGGCAGCCAGCTCTGCAACTGGGCCGAGCCCTGGCGGTCGCCGCGGGTGGTGCGTTGGGCGGTCCAGCCGCGGGCCAGCAGCCAGCGTGAGGCGTTCAGCGAGAACAGGCCCCAGCGCGGGTCTTCCAGCTCTTCGAGGAACTGTTCCGGCGCGGCCTTGCGCACGTCTTCGTCGTCCAGGCCGGCCTGCACCAGCGGGCGCCAGTCTTCCAGCAGGGCGTCGAGCGCCGCGCGCAGGTCGTGGGTCGACGGTCGCGGCGTGGCCTGGCCGAGGCTGCTGAGCAGGGCGCGCAGTTCCGCCAATTGTTCGACCCAGTCCTGCAGCAGGCGCCAGTGGCCGTTGAAGCGATACTGTTCGGCCAGCCGCTGGCTGCTGCCGAGCAGGTGCCAGCCCAGGGCGGCGAACGCGTCGTCGAGCGGGGTCTCGGCGGTCAGTTGCGGCGCCGGCAGGCTCAGCGAGTAGCTGCCGGCGTCGTACAGGCGGTAGCCGCGCTCGGCCTTGCTGATGTCGCACGGCATCAGGGCCAGGGTCTCGGCCAGTTCGGCGGCCAGTTCCAGCAGCGCGGCGGGTTCGCCTTCGCGCAGTTCCAGTTCCAGCTCGCAGATTTCTTCTTTCTGTTTGCCGACCACCACGTGGCCCAGGTCGAGGGCGGCTTCGATGACCACCTTGGCCTTGCCGCGGCCCCAGGCGATCTCGGCGCGCTCGCGGACGAAATCGGTGGTGAAGATCGGCTTGAGGGTTTTCTTGTCCAGTTCCGCGAGGGACTCGGGCCAGCATTCGCCGTCGAGCTTCTTCACATCGAGCTTGGCCTTGGCCAGGTGCCAGTCGTACTCGTTGCGCTCGGACAGGCCGGCGACGCTCTGGCCGCGGGTCTTGAGGGTCTGGATCACTTCGTCGCCGTCCTTGCGCAGGCGCAGGGCGACCTTGGCCTGGGCCAGGTCGCGCTCGGGGGTGTCGAAGTACTGGTTCATCAACTCACGGCGTTCCCAGCCATTTTTGTTGCGTTTTTTCAGAAGCGGGTGCTCGCGCAGGGCGGCGAGGGTTTCGCGGCTGACGCGGAGTTTGATTTCGGTTTCTTTCTGCATGGCCGGAAAATCCAGGATCGGGAGCGCAGCCGGGGGATGCGCGGCTGCCAAGGCCGTGCAGTGTACAGGACTCACGGGGGCTGCGCCTTGCGGCGGTTTATTCCGGGCGCCGGATGGCTCTATGATGGACTTCAATCCGGGAGTGGGAGCCAGCGATGCCTTTGCCGTCCATGAAAGACCAGTTCGCCGCGCTGATCGCCGTGCCGTCGGTCAGTTGCACCCAGCCCAGCCTGGACCAGTCCAACCGGGCCGTGATCGATCTGCTGGCGGGATGGCTGGGCGATCTGGGGTTCGCCTGCGACATCCAGCCGGTCAGCCCCGGCAAGTTCAACCTGCTCGCCAGCTTCGGCAGCGGCCCCGGCGGCCTGGTGCTGGCCGGGCACAGCGACACCGTGCCCTACGACGACGCGCTGTGGCAGACCGACCCGCTCAAGCTCACCGAGGCCGACGGCCGTTGGATCGGCCTGGGCAGCTGCGACATGAAGGGCTTCTTCGCCCTGGTCATCGAAGCCGTGCAACCGCTGCTGGAGCGGCCGTTCAAGCAACCGCTGCTGATCCTCGCCACCTGCGACGAGGAAAGCTCGATGGCCGGCGCCCGGGCCCTGGCCGAAGCCGGGCGGCCGCTGGGGCGGGCGGCGGTGATCGGCGAACCCACCGGGCTCAAGCCGATCCGCCTGCACAAGGGCGTGATGATGGAACGCATCGACATCCTCGGGCAGAGCGGCCATTCGTCGGATCCGCGTCTGGGCCACAGCGCCCTGGAGGCCATGCACGACGCCATCGGCGAGCTGCGCGGCCTGCGCCTGTTGTGGCAGCGCGAGTTCAACAATCCGCAGTTCAGCGTGCCGCAGCCGACCCTCAACTTCGGCTGCATCCACGGCGGCGACAACCCCAACCGCATCTGCGGCCAGTGCTCGCTGGAGTTCGACCTGCGGCCGCTGCCGGGCATGGATCCCAAGGTGCTGCGGGCCGAGATCCTGCAGAAGCTCAATCCGGTCGCCGAACGGCACCGGGTGAAGATCGACTACCGGCCGCTGTTCCCTGAGGTGCCGCCGTTCGAGCAGGCCGAAGGGAGCGAACTGGTGCGCATCGCCGAGAAGCTTACCGGCCATGCCGCCGAAGCGGTGGCGTTCGGCACCGAAGCGCCTTATCTTCAGCGCCTGGGCTGCGAGACCCTGGTGCTGGGTCCGGGCGACATCGCCTGCGCGCACCAGCCGGGCGAATACCTTGAAATGTCACGTCTGCAGCCTACCGTGCAACTGTTGCGGCAATTGATTGAACATTACTGCCTGACCCCGGACAAAAACCTGTAGGCACCCGCTGTGTTTTATCCGGACAAACGCGGTAAATTGCCGCCAATCCAACCCGTATTCATGAGGAGAGCGCGCGTGTCGCCAAGCCTGTTCCGACGATAACCATCAGCCCGCTGTGCGTTTTCCGTTCCGCCCCTTTTCCGGCTGCTATTTATTACAGGCCCAGGTTCATGCCCGAATACGTCAATTGGCTTCGTCACGCGTCCCCTTATATCAATGCCCACCGCGACTGCACCTTCGTCGTCATGCTGCCCGGCGACGGCGTGGAGCATCCGAACTTCGGCAACATCGTCCATGACATCGTGCTGCTGCACAGCCTCGGCGTGCGCCTGGTGCTGGTGCACGGCTCGCGCCCGCAGATCGAGGCGCGCCTGGCCGCCCGCGGCCTGACCCCGCATTACCACCACGGCATGCGCATCACCGACGCCGCCACCCTGGAATGCGTGATCGACGCCGTCGGCCAGCTGCGCATCGCCATCGAGGCGCGCCTGTCGATGGACATGGCCTCCTCGCCGATGCAGGGCTCGCGTCTGCGGGTGGCCAGCGGCAACCTGGTCACCGCGCGGCCGATCGGCGTGCTCGAAGGCGTCGACTACCACCACACCGGAGAAGTGCGCCGGGTCGACCGCAAGGGCATCAACCGCCTGCTGGACGAGCGCTCCATCGTGCTGCTGTCGCCGCTGGGCTACTCGCCGACCGGCGAAATCTTCAACCTGGCCTGCGAAGACGTCGCCACCCGCGCCGCCATCGACCTGGGGGCCGACAAGCTGCTGCTGTTCGGCGCCGACCTGGGCCTGATCGACGAGCACGGCCACCTGGTGCGTGAACTGCGTCCGCAGCAGGTGCCGGCGCATCTGCAACGCCTGGGCAGCAACTATCAGGCGGAACTGCTCGACGCCGCCGCCGAAGCCTGCCGCGGCGGCGTGGCCCGCAGCCATATCGTCAGCTATGCCGAAGACGGTGCGCTGCTCACCGAGCTGTTCACCCGTGACGGCGGCGGCACGCTGGTGGCCCAGGAGCAGTTCGAGCTGGTGCGCGAGGCGGCCATCGAGGACGTCGGCGGCCTGCTCGACCTGATCAGCCCGCTGGAGGAGCAAGGGATTCTGGTGCGCCGTTCCCGCGAGGTGCTGGAGCGCGAGATCGAGCAGTTCAGCGTGGTCGAGCGCGAAGGCATGATCATCGCCTGTGCGGCGCTGTACCAGATCGCCGATTCGGATGCCGGCGAGCTGGCGTGCCTGGCGGTGAACCCGGAGTACCGCCACGGCGGCCGCGGCGACGAGCTGCTGGAGCGCATCGAGACCCGCGCCCGTGCCCAGGGCCTCAAGACCCTGTTCGTGCTCACCACCCGCACCGCGCACTGGTTCCGCGAGCGCGGGTTCGAGCCGAGCAGCGTCGAACGCCTGCCGGCGGCGCGGGCGTCGCTGTACAACTATCAGCGCAATTCGAAGATCTTCGAAAAAAGCCTGTAACCGCGTCGTTCCTATCGCGGGCAGGCCCGCTCCCTAAGGACGGATGCGATCCTTGTGGGAGCGGGCTTGCCCGCGAAGCTTTTATGGCGCGACAAACTTCGCGCTGACATACGGCGAATAGTCCGCCAGCACCGTCTCGACCTTGCCCTGTTCCTTCAGGAACTTCGCCGTCTCGCCAATCGCCTTCGCCGTGCCGCCGTCCAGCAGCGCGACGGTCTGCTGCGCCCGGGCGTCGGGGAAGGCCGAGCCGGCGAGCAGTTCCGGCACGTCCGCTGCGTTGGCTCCGGTCAATTTGGCGATTTTCTGCACCGGCGCCGACTCGGCGGTCCAGCTGTCTTTATGCGCGGCGTAGTCGGCGAACGCGTCCAGCGTCACCTTGGCGAACCGGGCCACCACGTCCGGGTGTTTCTCGGCGTAGTCCTTGCGCGCGACCCAGACCTCGAAGGTCGGCGCGCCCCACTGGCCGACCTGCGCGGCGTCGGTCAGGGTCTTGCCGGTCTTGCGGATTTCCCCCAGCGCCGGCGACCAGACGAACGCGCCGTCGATGTCGCCGCGCTTCCAGGCCGCCGCGATCTCGGCGGGCTGCAGGTTCACCACCTTGACCTTGGAGGCGTCCAGGCCCCAGTGCTTGAGCGCACCGAGCAGGCTGTAGTGGGAGGTGGAGACGAACGGCGTGGCGATGGTCTTGCCGATCAGGTCCTGGGGTGTGTCGATGCCGCTGCCGTTGCGCACCACCAGGGCTTCGGCGCTGTTGATCTGGGCCGACACGATGAACGCCACGATCGGCAGGTGGCGTGAGGCGGCCGCCGCCAGCGGGCTGGAGCCGAGGTTGCCGATCTGCACGTCGCCGGAGGCGATGGCTGTCACAACTTCCGGGCCGCTGTTGAAGCGGCGCCAGTCGATCTTCTCGCCGAGGGCCTTTTCATAGGTGCCGTCGGCCTGGGGCACCTTGCTCGGGTCGATGCCGGTCTGATACCCGACCGTGAGACCGGATGCCTGGACAGAAAAAGAAATCATCGCCGACACACAAACTGTAACAAATTGACTAGATAGTGCGCGTTTAGCCATCATGGCGTCGCCTTTTCGAAAGGGATTGACGTATTGGGGTTGTGTCAACGCTAATCGATCTAAAAAAAGGCGACAAAATACCGTTTAGGAATGAGCTTAGGCGCCGATACGTTGTAGCCCGGCGTGGTGGCCAGTGGACGGCAATATTCCATAATGGTATTAAAAAGAATCAATAAATTCTTTTTGGCTGTATCAGGAAATCATTACCCTGCAGGGACCGAATCACTGCGATTAGACCTTGGTCGTAGGCGCACAAGGTTGCGATTGACTTGTCAGTCACGGTCTGGCGCTAATCGCGCATCTTAGGATCCAGGGGCATCAGACCCCGGACCAGGAACACAAGAATTAGAAACGAGAGGAGCGTTACATGAACAAGTCCACCTTGGCCCTGGCTGTGGCCGTAGGGGTTTTGGCGCAGCAGGCAAGCGCCGCCGGTTTCATCGAAGACAGCAAGGCCACCTTGGGGCTGCGTAACTTCTACATCAACACCGACAACCGTGACTCCGGCACCAAAGCCGCAGGCGCCCAAAGCAAGAACGAAGAATGGGGCCAGGGCTTCGACCTGCGCTTCACCTCCGGCTACACCCAAGGCACCGTAGGCTTCGGTCTCGACGCCATCGGCCTGCTGGGCGTGAAGCTGGATTCGGGCGGCGGCACCAACGGCGCCACCGCGACCTCCTACGGCGGCACCGTGTTCCCGAGCAAGTCCAACGGCGAAGCCGTGGACAACTTCTCCAGCCTGGGCCTGACCGCCAAGGCCAAGATCTCCCAGACCGAACTGAAGCTGGGCACCCTGCAGCCTAAGAACCCGGTCATCGTGACCAACGACGGCCGCATGCTGCCGCAGACCTGGCAGGGCGGCCAGATCACTTCCGGCGAGATCAAGGACCTGACCCTGGTCGGCGGTCAGATCGAAGCCGTGAAAGGCCGTAACTCCAGCAACAACGAGAACCTGTCCGTCGGCGGTGCGAACGCTCGTGTGGCCAACAGCAACAAGTTCTACTACGCCGGTGGTGACTACAAGCTCACCAAAGACCTGACTGCCCAGTACTACTACGGCAACCTGGAAGACTTCTACAAGCAGCACTTCCTGGGTCTGGTGCACAACTGGGCAATCGGCCCGGGCGTGCTGAAGTCCGACTTCCGCTACTTCCACAGCAGCGATGACGGCAAGAACGGCAACACCGCGGCCTACTTCGGCAACGGTAACTACGTCGGCAACGTCAGCGGCAAAGGCCCGATCGACAACAACCTGTACAGCGGCCTGTTCCTGTACACCGTTGAAGGTCACACCTTCGGTGGCGGCTACCAGGTGTCCAACGGCAGCTCCGACTTCCCTTGGCTGAACCAGGGCGATGGCTCGTCGAACTACACCATCACCGACATGCAGATCCAGAAGTTCGGCCGTGCCGGCGAGAAAACCTGGCAGGCGCGCTACTCGTATGACTTCGCCAAGATCGGTGTGCCTGGCCTGACCGCCGGCATGGTCTACCTGCGCGGCAGCGACATCGACACCGTGGGTTCCAACCGCCGCGAAAACGGCAATGGCGCCTCCGAGTGGGAACGCGACCTGACCATCGGCTACGTCGTGCCGGAAGGCCCGCTGAAGAACCTGGGCCTGATGTGGAAAAACGCCACCTGGCGCAACGACATCCCAGGTCAGCGTGACCAGGATGAAAACCGCCTGATCGTCAGCTACTCGATCCCGCTGCTGTAATAGCACGCCCGAGTCGCCGATGAAAAAAAGCCCCGTCCGGCATTGCGCCGGACGGGGCTTTTGCGTTTCGGGTCGGGCCCACCCCCGTAGACCCTTCCCGAGGTTTCCCTCTTTACTGCAACTCAAGGCCTTCTCGAACCTTGGGGCCGATGGTGGTCGCGATGCTTGGAGGCGTCCAGTGAACAGATGTTTAATATTTCTGTTTGATCTAAATATCTAGTTATTTATTCTTTTTCAGAAGATCAAAAGCCGAGCTACAGTTGTCTTCTCCACCCACTCATCAGGAGCAGCACCATGAGCCTCAGACTCGGCGACATCGCCCCCGATTTCGAACAAGACTCCAGCGCCGGCAAGATCCGCTTCCATGAATGGCTGGGCGACAGTTGGGGCGTGCTGTTTTCCCACCCGGCAGACTTCACCCCGGTGTGCACCACGGAACTGGGCTTCACCGCCAAGCTCAAGGATCAGTTCGCCCAGCGCGGCGTGAAGGCCATCGCGCTGTCGGTGGATCCGGTGGACTCGCACCACAAGTGGATCGAAGACATCAACGAAACCCAGAACACGGTCGTCAATTTCCCGATCCTGGCCGACGCCGACCGCAAGGTGTCCGACCTCTACGACCTGATCCACCCCAACGCCAGCGACACCCTCACCGTGCGCTCGCTGTTCGTGATCGACCCGAACAAGAAGATCCGCCTGACCATCACCTACCCGGCGAGCACCGGGCGCAACTTCCACGAGATCCTGCGGGTGATCGACTCGTTGCAGCTCACCGATAACCACAAGGTGGCCACCCCGGCCAACTGGCAGGACGGCGACGAGGTGGTGATCGTGCCGTCGCTCCAGGATCCGGAAGAAATCAAACGACGCTTTCCCAAGGGCTATCGGGCGATCAAGCCGTACCTGCGCCTGACGCCGCAGCCGAACAAGTGATTCCCCGGAGCGTGCCTGCCCGCGATGAGGCCGGCCCGTTCGACGCAGACTTCAAGTGCAGTACCCGCAAAGCAGGGTTTCAGGCCGTTCCGACGGCCTGTTTTTTTGCCTGGAGGAAATGCATGCGCATATCCCTAAAAGGAATAACCAAATGAATAAATATGATTTATGGATATATAAATGAGCTGGTAAGGTCATTCCATCAAGCGAGACCGCAACCCGCGAATCGCCCGCAACAGGCAAGGAATCATTTGAATGCTGGTGGTATCGCTCGGAGGCAGTCCCAGCCAACGCTCCCGTTCCGGGGTGTTGCTGGAGCGTTCGCAACGCTGGTTGCAGCAGCACGGTGTGGAGGTGGTGAGTTACCAGGTGCGGGACTTTCCCGCCGAGGATCTGCTCCACGCCCGTTTCGACAGTCCGAAGGTGCTCGACCTGCTGCGGCAGATCGAAAACGCCGACGGCCTGCTGATCGCCACGCCGGTGTACAAGGCCTCGTTTTCCGGCGCACTGAAGACCGTGCTCGACCTGCTGCCCGAACGAGCCCTGAGCCACAAGATCGTCTTGCCGATGGCTACCGGCGGCAGCATCGCCCACATGCTGGTGGTCGACTACGCCCTCAAGCCGGTGCTGTCGGCCCTCAAGGCCCAGGAAATGCTGCAGGGCATCTTTGCCGAAGACAGCCAGATCGCCTATGGCGAAGGCAGTGCCCAGCCGCAGCTTGCGCCGGCGCTGGAGCAGCGGCTGCATGAAGCCCTGGAACTGTTCGTCGCGGCCATGGCCCGCCGTCCCCAGCCTCTGGTGCCGGGCCTGCTGAACGAACGTCTGCTGAGTGCCCGCTGGAGCATTTGAGCTTCACCCGAATCTGACATCACTGGCCTTACTCGCCCGCCAACGGGCAAGCAGGTGCAGCCAAAACCAACTGCAAAAAGGAGAGCGCTATGCGCACTGTATTTTTGCGTCGCGGTCTGGTCGCTCTGTTTGCTGCGGCTGTGTCCTTCGGCGCCATCACCCAGGCCCAGGCCGAGACGTTGCGGATCGGCTATCAGAAGTACGGCACGCTGGTGCTGCTCAAGGCCAAGGGCACCCTGGAAAAGCGTCTGGCCGCCCAAGGCGTGGACGTGCAGTGGACCGAGTTCCCCGGCGGTCCGCAATTGCTGGAAGGCCTGAACGTCGGCTCGATCGACTTCGGCGTCACCGGCGAAACCCCGCCGGTCTTCGCCCAGGCCGCCGGCGCCGATCTGCTCTACGTGGCCTATGAGCCACCGGCGCCGGACAGCGAGTCGATCCTGGTGCAGAAGGACTCGCCGATCAAAACCGTCGCGGATCTGAAAGGCAAGAAAGTCGCGTTCAACAAGGGCTCCAACGTCCATTACCTGCTGGTGCGCGCCCTCGAAGACGCCGGCCTCAAGTACAGCGACATCCAGACCGTCTACCTGCCGCCGGCCGATGCCCGTGCGGCGTTCGAACGCAACAGCGTCGACGCCTGGGTGATCTGGGATCCGTACCAGGCCGCCGCCGAACAGCAATTGCAGGCGCGCACCCTGCGCGACGGCAAAGGCCTCGTCGACAACCACCAGTTCTACCTGGCGACCAAACCCTACGCCCAGAAGCATCCCGAGGTGATCACCGCCCTCGTGGAAGAAGTGCGCGCGGTCGGCGAATGGTCCAAGGCCAACCCCGAAGACGTCACCCGCCAAGTCTCGCCGCTGCTCGGCCTGTCGGCGGACATCACCCTGACCTCGGTGAAGCGCCAGGGTTACGGCGCGCTGTTCCTGACCCCGGACGTGGTCGCCGCGCAACAGAAAATCGCCGACACCTTCTTCCAGCTCAAGCTGATCCCCAAGCCGCTGAGCATCAAGGACGTGATCTGGACCCCGCCGGCCGCCGTGGCCAAGGCACCTTAACTCGAATTCCCAAGGAGACCACTCCATGAGCCTCAACATTTTCTGGTTCCTGCCTACCCACGGCGATGGCCATTACCTTGGCACCGCCGAAGGCGCCCGCGCCGTCGACCACGGCTACCTGCAGCAGGTCGCGCAAGCGGCGGACCGCCTGGGCTTCGGCGGCGTGCTGATCCCCACCGGCCGTTCCTGCGAGGACTCCTGGCTGGTGGCCGCATCGCTGATTCCGGTGACCCAGCGCCTGAAGTTCCTGGTGGCCCTGCGCCCCGGGATCATTTCCCCGACGGTAGCGGCGCGTCAGGCGGCGACGCTGGACCGGCTGTCCGGCGGCCGCGCGCTGTTCAACCTGGTGACCGGCGGCGACCCGGAAGAGTTGGCCGGCGACGGCCTGTTCCTCGATCACGAAGCGCGTTATCAGGCCTCGGTGGAGTTCACCCGGATCTGGCGCCGGGTGCTGGAAGGCGAAACCGTGGACTACGACGGCGAGCACATCAGCGTGAAGGGCGCCAAGCTGCTCTATCCGCCGATCCAGCAGCCGCGTCCGCCGCTGTACTTCGGCGGTTCGTCGGAGGCGGCCCAGGACCTGGCCGCCGAGCAGGTGGAAATGGTGCTGACCTGGGGCGAACCGCCGGCGGCGGTGGCCGAGAAGATCGAACAGGTTCGCGCCAAGGCCGCCAAGCTCGGCCGCACCGTGCGCTTCGGCATCCGCCTGCATGTGATCGTGCGCGAAACCAACGCCGAGGCCTGGCGGGCGGCGGACCGGCTGATTTCGCACCTGGACGACGACACCATCAAACGGGCCCAGGCCTCGCTGGCACGGTTCGACTCGGTAGGCCAGCAGCGCATGGCCGCGCTGCACGGCGGCAGCCGCGACAACCTGGAAGTCAGCCCGAACCTGTGGGCCGGCGTCGGCCTGGTGCGCGGCGGGGCCGGCACGGCGCTGGTCGGCGACGGCCCGACCGTGGCGGCCCGGGTGAAGGAGTACGCGGATCTGGGCATCGACACCTTCATCTTCTCCGGTTATCCACACCTCGAAGAGTCGTACCGGGTGGCCGAGCTGCTGTTCCCGCACCTGGACATCGAACGGCCGGAGGTGCCGAAAAGCGCCGGTTACGTCAGCCCGTTCGGCGAGATGGTGGCCAACGACATCCTTCCCAAAGCCGCGTCCCAGAGCTGAGGCGTCGCCATGAAGAAGCTTATCCACAGCCTTGCGCCCTGGGCGTTGCCGGTGCTGTTGCTGGCGGTGTGGCAGTTGTCGGTGTCGGCCGGTTGGCTGTCGACGCGGATCCTGCCGGCGCCGGTGGCGGTGGTCGAGGCCGGCGTCAGCCTGGTGCGCAGCGGCGAGATCTGGACGCACCTGGCGATCAGCGGCTGGCGCGCCGCGCTGGGCTTCACCATCGGCGGCGGCATCGGCCTGGCGCTGGGCTTCATCACCGGCCTGTCGAAGTGGGGCGAGCGCCTGCTCGACAGCTCGGTGCAGATGATCCGCAACGTGCCGCACCTGGCGCTGATCCCGTTGGTGATCCTGTGGTTCGGGATCGACGAGTCGGCGAAGATTTTCCTGGTGGCGCTGGGCACGCTGTTCCCGATCTACCTCAACACCTACCACGGCATCCGCAACGTCGATCCGGCGTTGGTGGAGATGGCCCGCAACTACGGCCTGTCCGGGTTCGGCCTGTTCTGGCAGGTGATCCTGCCGGGGGCGCTGCCTTCGATCCTGGTGGGGGTGCGTTTCGCGCTGGGCTTCATGTGGCTGACGCTGATCGTGGCCGAAACCATCTCCGCCAGCTCCGGCATCGGCTATCTGGCGATGAACGCCCGGGAGTTCCTGCAGACCGACGTGGTGGTGCTGGCGATCCTGATGTACGCGGTGCTCGGCAAGCTGGCCGATCTCGCGGCCCGGGGGCTGGAACGTGTGTGGCTGCGCTGGCATCCGGCCTATCAGTCGGTGAAAGGAGGTGCGGCATGACCGCTCAACAGCCTCCGCGCCTGCTGCGCGGGATCCCGCTGGCGCTGCGCAACCTGCAAAAGACCTTCGGCGCGCGGCAGGTGCTGCGCGACATCGACCTGCACATCCCGGCGGGGCAGTTCGTCGCGGTGGTCGGGCGCAGCGGTTGCGGCAAAAGCACCTTGCTGCGTCTGCTCGCCGGCCTCGACCGGCCCACCGGCGGCGACCTGTTGGCCGGCGCGGCGCCGCTGAGCGACGCGCGGGAAGACACCCGCCTGATGTTCCAGGAAGCCCGGCTGCTGCCGTGGAAGCGCATCATCGACAACGTCGGCCTGGGCCTCAAGGGTGACTGGCGGGCCCAGGCGCTGCAAGCGCTGGACGCGGTGGGCCTGGCGGATCGGGCCGATGAGTGGCCGGCGGCGTTGTCGGGCGGGCAGAAGCAGCGCGTGGCCCTGGCCCGGGCGCTGATCCACCAGCCGCGCCTGCTGTTGCTCGACGAGCCGCTGGGCGCGCTGGATGCCCTGACCCGGATCGAAATGCAGCAACTGATCGAACGCCTCTGGCAGCAGCACGGCTTCACCGTCTTGCTGGTGACCCACGACGTCAGCGAGGCGGTGGCGGTGGCCGACCGGGTGATCCTGATCGAGGACGGCGAAGTCGGCCTCGACCTGGCCGTGGAGCTGCCGCGCCCGCGGGTGCGCGGCTCGCACCGGCTGGCGGCGCTGGAAACCGAAGTGCTCAACCGCGTGTTGTCCCTGCCCGGCGAACCGCCGGCGCCGGAACCTGTTTCACCCTTGCCCACGCAATTGCGCTGGGCCCAATAACGCAAGCAAACGACAGGAACCATGCCATGACCATCAAAGCCATCAACGTACGCAACCAGTTCAAAGGCACCATCAAGGAAATCGTCCTGGGCGACGTGCTGTCGGAAATCGACGTGCAGACCGCCTCCGGGATCGTCACCTCAGTGATCACCACCCGCTCGGTCAAGGAGCTGGAACTGGACGTGGGCAGCGAAGTGATCGCCTTCGTGAAGTCCACCGAGGTGTCCATCGCCAAGTTGTGAGGCTGTGGATACAGACAACCCCGAAGGGTGCGAACCCTTCGGGGTTTTTTGTGCCTGGCTTGAGTGGGGCAGGGCCCTAGAGAACCCGCTTGGGCAGGTACGGCGGCAGGTACAGCCCGATGTAGGCATCGAACACCCGCATCCCTTCCTCGGCCATGCGCGGGGTGATCTGCCCGTGCTGCTGCACCGAGCGGGCGTAGACCCGGTCGCCCAGTTCCATGGCCAGGGCGAACACGTCCACATCGTCCGGCAGTTTCGGCAGTTCGAAATGGCGGTCGAACAGCTTGTGCATCAGGTCGCCCAGTTCCAGGTCGTGCTGGCGGTCGGCCTGGGTGACCTCGGTGAGGCCGTGCTGGGCCAGGATCAGTTGGCGGGCTGCGGCGTCCTGGTCGTAGATCTCCAGCATGCGCTGCTCGACCAGCCGCGACAGGTCGCGCCAGTCGCGCAGGGCCTCGTGGTCGATGGGCAATTGCAGGCAGGCACGAAACGCAGCGTGGACATCCGCCGTGAGCCCTTCCAGCAGCGCCGGGACGCTGGCGAAGAAATGGTAGACGGAGGAGGGCGGGATCTGCGCGCGCTCGGCGACGCTGTAGATCGACAGGCTGCCCACGCCCTCGGCGGCCAGCAACGTGCGCGCGGCATCGAGTATCGAGTCGATCCGCGCTTGGCTGCGGGCACGGGGTTTGCGGACGGGGGCGGGGCGCGTCATGGAAGTCTCCTGCGGGGAGCGGGCATTGTACGAGGCGGGTTTGATGTTGTCTTGTTGGCCGCCATCGCTGCGGTGTGGCGACTCGACAAGCCAGCTCCCACAAGGTCCCGGGATGGCCACATATTGTGTAAGCACCATTAATCCCTGTGGGAGCTGGCTTGCCAGCGGTCCGCCGCAGGCGGCCATAAAAAAACGCCGTCGACTGACTCAGCCGACGGCGTTCTCGATCACCGCAATCCGCTTAGACGGTATGCAGGTACCAGTTGTACTCAAGGTCGGAGATGGAGTGCTCGAACTCCTCCAGCTCGCTTTCCTTGCACGCGACGAAGATGTCGATGTACTTCGGATCGATGTACTTGGCCATCACCTCGCTGTCGTCCAGCTCGCGCAACGCGTCGCGCAGGTTGTTCGGCAGGCTCTGCTCGTTCTGCTCGTAGCTGTTGCCTTCGGTCGGGGCCGGCGGCTCGATCTTGTTGGTCAGGCCGTGGTGCACGCCCGCCAGCACCGAAGCCATCAGCAGGTACGGGTTGGCGTCGGCGCCCGCTACGCGGTGCTCAAGGCGTACCGCATCGGCGGAGCCGGTCGGCACGCGCAGGGCCACGGTGCGGTTGTCCAGGCCCCAGCTCGGCGAGTTCGGCACGTAGAACTGCGCGCCGAAGCGACGGTACGAGTTGACGTTCGGGCAGAGGAAAGCCATCTGCGCGGGCAGGGTCTCGAGCACACCGCCGATCGCGTGACGCAGCGCGGCGTTCTGCTCGGGATCCTCGCTGGCAAAAATGTTTTTGCCATCCTTGTCGAGTACCGAAATGTGCACATGCAGGCCGTTGCCCGCCTGGCCCGGGTAGGGCTTGGCCATGAAGGTGGTGTCCATCTCATGGTCGTAGGCGATGTTCTTGATCAGGCGCTTGAGCAGCACTGCGTAGTCGCATGCCTTGATCGGGTCGGCGACGTGGTGCAGGTTGACCTCGAACTGCGCCGGGGCGCTTTCCTTGACGATGGCGTCGGCCGGGATGCCTTGCTCCTTCGCGCCTTCGAGGATGTCCTGGAGGCAGTCGACGTATTCGTCGAGGTCGTCGATCAGGTAGACCTGGGTCGAGTGCGGGCGTTTGCCGGAGATCGGCGAGCGCGGCGGCTGCGGACGGCCGTTCACGTTCTCCTGGTCGATCAGGTAGAACTCAAGCTCGAACGCGGCGCAGATGGTCAGGCCCAGTTCGTCAAACTTTGCGACAACTTGACGGAGCACTTCGCGCGGGTCGGCGAAGAACGGATCGCCTTCGAGTTCGTGCATGGTCATCAGCAGCTGCGCGGTCGGGCGCTTTTGCCAGGGTTCGTTGCACAGGGTATCGGGGATCGGATAGCAGATGCGGTCCGCGTCGCCGATGTCCAGGCCCAGGCCGGTGCTTTCCACCGTCGAGCCGTTGATGTCCAGGGCAAACAGGGAGGCCGGCAGGTTGATGCCTTTCTCGTAAACCTTGTGGAGGCTGGTGCGTTCGATGCGCTTGCCGCGCACCACACCATTCATATCCGCAATCAGAAGGTCGACGTACAGAACCTCAGGATGTTCCTTAAGGAACGCGTTCGCTTCGTTGAGCTGAACGGCACGCGGGGGTACCGACATGATGCAACACCTTTTTTGTTAAAAATATCAATCATTGATCTTTTCGGGTTTCAGTCAACCCGAACGGCCTGCCGAAGTCAAGCGAGGCCTTTTTTGCCCTAAAAAAGCGCCACGGGGGCATTTATGGGGCGCTTTGGGGCTTTTTTTTGCCCGCGGAATTCACGCCACCCGCGGGCTTGAGCAGGCCGTGTTGTATTTTTTACGGGGGTGTTGTGTAAAAAAATGAACAAGGCTAAGCTCGGGTCAAACCCATAACAGCAATAATACCGGGGTGCTTCATGTCTCGCCTGCCGATCATCGGCGTCACCGACGGCTTCCAGCCGTCTGGCCAGCATGCTCATCACATCAGTGGCGACACGTCCGTGCGCAGCGCGGCCGGCAAGGCCCGTGGCCTGTCGAAGGGACTCCTGTCCCCGGCGGGAAAAGCGTCGGCGTCCGGTATTGAGGACGCACGCGGCGGCATCCCCTTCAGCGGTTCTCCTTTCAATATAGATCGCTTTCATTCCTCCGGCCTGTGCGGTGCCCGGCGCGGTGCACACGATTCTGCACACCCAAGGTTCGCACAGGAAATGCAACGCCAGCGTAAAGGGCAGGTAAGCTCCTCCTTCATTGTCGATGCGCGGTGCCCGGCGTAAGCCGGCACTGCGCGCACGCAAGCCCCCTTTAACGCGACGCCCCGTGCGTCAAACAAGGCCTGACACGCGTCAGGCGACAGCCCAGAGGCACTTATGAGCACCAACCTCGACCAGCTCACCGATTGGTTGAAAGACCACAAGATCACAGAAGTCGAATGCATGATCAGCGACCTGACCGGCATCACCCGGGGCAAGATCTCGCCGACCAACAAATTCATCGCCGAAAAGGGCATGCGCCTGCCGGAGAGCGTGCTGCTGCAGACCGTGACCGGCGACTACGTCGAAGACGACATCTATTACGAACTGCTCGACCCGGCGGACATCGACATGGTCTGCCGTCCCGACCAGAGCGCGGTGTACCTGGTGCCGTGGGCCATCGAGCCGACCGCCCAGGTGATCCACGACACCTACGACAAGCAGGGCAACCCCATCGAGCTGTCGCCGCGCAACGTGCTCAAGAAGGTTCTGAAGCTCTATGCCGACAAGGGCTGGCAGCCGATCGTGGCGCCGGAGATGGAGTTCTACCTGACCAAGCGCAGCGACGACCCCGACTATCCGCTGCAGCCGCCGGTGGGCCGCTCCGGGCGTCCGGAGATCGGCCGCCAGTCGTTCTCCATCGAGGCGGCGAACGAATTCGACCCGCTGTTCGAAGACGTCTACGACTGGTGCGAACTGCAGGAGCTGGACCTGGACACCCTGATCCACGAGGACGGCACCGCGCAGATGGAAATCAACTTCCGTCACGGCGACGCGCTGTCCCTGGCCGACCAGATCCTGGTGTTCAAGCGCACCATGCGCGAAGCCGCGCTCAAGCACGACGTGGCCGCGACCTTCATGGCCAAGCCGATGACCGGCGAACCGGGCAGTGCGATGCACTTGCACCAGAGCATCATCGACATCGAGACCGGCAAGAACATCTTCTCCAACGAAGACGGCACCATGAGCCAGCTGTTCCTGCACCACATCGGCGGCCTGCAGAAGCTGATCCCCGAGCTGTTGCCGCTGTTCGCGCCGAACGTCAACTCGTTCCGCCGCTTCCTGCCGGACACCTCGGCGCCGGTGAACGTGGAGTGGGGCGAAGAGAACCGCACCGTGGGCCTGCGCGTGCCGGATGCCGGCCCGCAGAACCGCCGGGTGGAGAACCGCCTGCCGGGCGCCGACGCCAACCCGTACCTGGCCATCGCCGCGAGCCTGCTGTGCGGCTACATCGGCATGGTCGAGGGCTTCAACCCGAGCGCGCCGGTGGTGGGCCGCGGCTACGAGCGCCGCAACCTGCGCCTGCCGCTGACCATCGAGGACGCCCTGGAGCGCATGGAGAAGAGCGCCACCATCGAGAAATACCTGGGCAAGAACTTCATCACCGGCTACGTCGCGGTCAAGCGGGCCGAGCATGAAAACTTCAAGCGCGTGATCAGTTCGTGGGAGCGCGAATACCTGCTGTTCGCCGTCTGACGCGCCCGGCGCGGCCGTCGCACGCCGCGCCTTCACCGATAACAAGGAGAATTGGCATGACCAGCAACAACCCGCAAACCCGTGAGTGGCAAACCTTGAGCAGCGAGCATCACCTGGCTCCGTTCAGCGACTTCAAGCAGTTGAAGGAGAAGGGCCCGCGGATCATCACCAATGCCAAGGGCGTGTACCTGTGGGACAGCGAGGGCAACAAGATCCTCGACGGCATGGCCGGCCTGTGGTGCGTGGCCATCGGCTACGGCCGCGACGAACTGGCCGACGCCGCCGCGAAACAGATGCGCGAGCTGCCGTACTACAACCTGTTCTTCCAGACCGCCCACCCGCCGGCGCTGGAACTGGCCAAGGCCATCGCCGACGTGGCGCCCGAGGGCATGAACCACGTGTTCTTCACCGGCTCCGGCTCCGAAGGCAACGACACCATGCTGCGCATGGTCCGCCACTACTGGGCGATCAAGGGCCAGCCGAACAAGAAAGTCATCATCAGCCGCAAGAACGGCTACCACGGCTCCACCGTGGCCGGCGCGAGCCTGGGCGGCATGACCTACATGCACGAGCAGGGCGACCTGCCGATCCCGGGCATCGTCCACATCGCCCAACCGTACTGGTTCGCCGAAGGCGGCGACATGACCCCCGAAGAGTTCGGGATCTGGGCGGCCAACCAGCTGGAAGAGAAGATCCTGGAGATCGGCGTGGACAACGTCGGCGCCTTCATCGCCGAGCCGATCCAGGGCGCGGGCGGCGTGATCATTCCGCCGGACACCTACTGGCCGCGCATCAAGGAGATCCTCGCCAAGTACGACATCCTGTTCGTGGCGGACGAAGTGATCTGCGGCTTCGGCCGTACCGGCCAGTGGTTCGGCAGCGATTTCTACGGCCTCAAGCCGCACATGATGACCATCGCCAAAGGCCTGACGTCCGGCTACATCCCGATGGGCGGCCTGATCGTGCGCGACGAAGTGGTGGCGGTGCTCAACGAGGGCGGCGACTTCAACCACGGCTTCACCTACTCCGGCCACCCGGTGGCGGCGGCGGTGGGGCTGGAGAACATCCGCATCCTGCGCGAAGAGAAGATCATCGAGCGCGCCCACGAGGAAACGGCACCGTATTTGCAAAAGCGTCTGCGCGAACTCAACGATCACCCGCTGGTGGGGGAAGTGCGCGGGGTCGGCCTGCTGGGGGCCATCGAGCTGGTGCAGGACAAGGCCACCCGCAAGCGCTACGAAGGCAAGGGCGTGGGCATGATCTGCCGCCAGTTCTGCTTCGACAACGGGCTGATCATGCGCGCCGTGGGCGACACCATGATCATTGCCCCGCCGCTGGTGATCAGCAAGGCGGAAATCGATGAGCTGGTGACCAAGGCGCGCAAGTGCCTGGACCTGACTCTGAGTGCGTTGCAAGGCTAAGTGCTAGGCTCTTTGCGTGGGTGCCGCCGGCATGCGCGCACGGAGCTGTCAGAAAGGCCGGTCTTTCCTTGAAAGACCGGCCCGGATCTTGCCAGACTAGCCGCGGTTCCGGTTGTCGGGGTTCGGCCGCTGAACAAAGTGGTTCAAAAAAGAAAAATTTGGAGCATGACGCATGAAGGCATTAGGTAAAAAGCTTGCTGGCAAGACACTGCTCGCCCTGTCCGTGGCGGGCATGATGGCGGGTGCGGTCCACGCGGACGACAAAGTGCTGCACGTCTACAACTGGTCGGACTACATCGCGCCGGACACCATCGCCAACTTCGAGAAGGAGTCGGGGATCAAGGTCGTCTACGACGTGTTCGACAGCAACGAGACCCTGGAAGCCAAGCTGCTGGCGGGCAAGTCCGGCTACGACGTGGTCGTGCCGTCGAACAACTTCCTGGCCAAGCAGATCAAGGCCGGCGTCTACCAGGAGCTGGACACCTCCAAGCTGCCGAACTGGAAGAACCTGAACCAGGACCTGCTCAAGGCCGTGTCGGTCAGCGACCCGGGCAACAAGCACGCCTTCCCGTACATGTGGGGCTCGATCGGCATCGGCTACAACCCGGAGAAGGTCAAGGCGGCGCTGGGCACCGACAAGATCGATTCCTGGGACGTGCTGCTCAAGCCTGAGAACATCGCCAAGCTCAAGGGCTGCGGCGTGAGCTTCCTCGATTCGCCGACCGAAATGATCCCGGTCGCGCTGCATTACCTGGGCCTGCCGACCGACAGCCAGAAGAAAGACGACATCAAGAAGGCCGAGGAACTGTTCCTCAAGATCCGTCCTTCGATCACCTACTTCCACTCCTCCAAGTACATCTCGGACCTGGCCAACGGCAACATCTGCGTAGCGGTCGGCTACTCGGGTGACGTGCAGCAGGCCAAGTCCCGTGCCGCCGAGGCGGGTGACAAGGTGAAAGTCAGCTACGCCATTCCGAAGGAAGGCGCTGGCAGCTTCTTCGACATGGTCGCCATTCCGAAGGATGCCGAAAACGTTGAAGGCGCCTACAAGTTCATGACCTTCCTGCAGAAGCCTGAAGTCATGGCCGGCATCACCAACGCCGTACGCTTCCCGAACGGCAACGCCGCCGCCACGCCACTGGTGGAGAAGGACATCACCAGCGATCCGGGCATCTACCCGCCGGCGGACGTGCAGGCCAAGCTGTATGCGATCGCCGACCTGCCGGCCGCGACCCAGCGTGAGCTGACCCGCAGCTGGACCAAGATCAAGTCCGGCAAATAAGCCGGTTTGAGGCAGCGACCGCTGGCCGTCGTCCCCGCGAGGGCGGCCAGCGGCGCAATTAAATGACTGAAAGTTTTGCTTGAACGGTTTTTCGAGGGTAAGTTGCGCGCCGGTTTTGTTGCCGGGCAGCCACGGCTGTCATGCAATGCGGGGCAACTTGGGCCCAACTGATTTTAGAGGACCTTCACTTGCCTATTTTTTCTTCGTTGCGCAATGCCCTGCTGGCCGCAGTCGGCCTGACCTTCGCTGTCGGAGCCCAGGCCGCCGGTACGGTGCATATTTATAACTGGTCGGACTACATCGGCGAGACCACCCTGGCGGACTTCCAGAAGGCCACCGGGATCAAGCCGGTCTACGACGTGTTCGACTCCAACGAAACCCTGGAAGGCAAGCTGCTGGCCGGCCGCACCGGCTACGACGTGGTCGTGCCGTCGAACCACTTCCTGGGCAAGCAGATCAAGGCAGGGGCGTTCCAGAAGCTCGACAAGTCCCAGCTGGGCAACTACGGCAATCTCGACCCGGCGCTGCTCAAGCGCCTGGAGCAGAACGACCCGGGCAACCTGTACGCCGTGCCGTACCTGTGGGGCACCAACGGCATCGGCTACAACGTCGACAAGGTCAAGGCCGTGCTGGGCGTCGACAAGATCGATTCCTGGGGCGTGCTGTTCGAGCCTGAGAACATCAAGAAGCTGCAGAGCTGCGGCGTGGCGTTCCTCGACTCGGCCGACGAAATGATGCCGACCGTGCTCAACTACCTGGGCCTGGACGCCAACAGCACCAGCGAGGCCGACTACAAGAAGGCCACCGAGAAGCTTTTGGCGGTGCGTCCGTACGTGACCTACTTCCATTCCTCCAAGTACATCACCGACCTCGCCAACGGCGACATCTGCGTGGCGGTCGGCTTCTCCGGCGACATCTTCCAGGCCAAGCACCGCGCCGAAGAGGCCAAGAAGGGCGTGAACATCGCCTACGCGATCCCGAAAGAGGGCGGTGCGCTGTGGTTCGACATGCTGGCGATCCCCAAGGATTCGACCAACGTCAAAGAGGCCCATGCCTTCATCAACTACCTGCTCAAGCCTGAGGTGATCGCCCAGGTCAGCGACTACGTCGGTTACGCCAACCCCAACCCGGGGTCGGACAAGCTGATGGAACAGTCCATCCGCACCGATGAGGCGGTCTACCCGCCGCAGGCCATCCTCGACAAGCTCTACGTGTCGAAGGAATTGCCGCCCAAGATTCAGCGTTTGATGACCCGCAGCTGGACCACGGTCAAGTCGGGCAAATAACTTCAAGGATCAAACTATCCAGCGTTCGTCTTGCGTGGGCGAACTGCACATTCTGTTGGGAGTTTCGTAAATGGCAGTTGCCTCCGGCGCCTACAAGAAAGCCCTCGAGGGCGACCAGACACCGAAACAGGTGCTGGTCAAAATCGACCGGGTCACGAAAAAGTTCGACGAGACGGTTGCCGTGGACGACGTGTCCCTGGAAATCAAGAAGGGCGAGATCTTCGCCCTGCTCGGCGGCTCGGGATCGGGCAAGTCCACCCTGCTGCGGATGCTGGCAGGCTTCGAACGGCCCACGGAGGGGCGCATTTTCCTCGACGGCGTCGACATCACCGACATGCCGCCGTACGAGCGTCCGATCAACATGATGTTCCAGTCTTACGCCCTGTTCCCGCACATGACCGTGGCGCAGAACATCGCCTTCGGCCTCAAGCAGGACAAGATCCCGTCCGCCGAGATCGACGCCCGCGTGGCCGAGATGCTCAAGCTGGTGCAGATGAGCCAGTACGCCAAGCGCAAGCCGCACCAGCTCTCCGGCGGCCAGCGTCAGCGTGTGGCCCTGGCCCGTTCGCTGGCCAAGCGGCCCAAGCTGCTGCTGCTCGACGAACCGATGGGCGCGCTGGACAAGAAGCTGCGCTCGCAGATGCAGCTGGAACTGGTGGAGATCATCGAGCGCGTGGGCGTGACCTGCGTGATGGTGACCCACGACCAGGAAGAGGCCATGACCATGGCCGAGCGCATCGCGATCATGCACCTGGGCTGGATCGCCCAGATCGGCAGCCCGATCGACATCTACGAAACCCCGACCAGCCGTCTGGTCTGTGAATTCATCGGCAACGTGAACATCTTCGAAGGCGAAGTGATCGACGACGCCGAAGGCCACGCGACCATCACCTGCAAGGACCTGGACCGGCAGATCTACGTCGGCCACGGCATCAGCACCTCGGTGCAGGACAAGTCCGTGACCTACGCGATCCGTCCGGAGAAGCTGCTGGTCACCGCCGACATGCCGACCTGCGAGTACAACTGGTCCAGCGGCAAGGTGCACGACATCGCCTACCTGGGCGGCCATTCGGTGTTCTACGTCGAGCTGCCGAGCGGCAAGCTGGTGCAGTCGTTCGTCGCCAACGCCGAGCGCCGCGGCCAGCGTCCGACCTGGGGCGACCAGGTCTACGTGTGGTGGGAAGACGACAGCGGCGTGGTGCTTCGCTCATGAACATGCGCAAACTCAAGCGTCGCCTCAACCGGATCGTTCCCGGTGGCCGCCAGCTGGTGATCGGGGTTCCGTTCATCTGGCTGTTCCTGTTCTTCATGCTGCCGTTCTTCATCGTCCTGAAGATCAGCTTCGCCGAAGCCGACGTGGCCATCCCGCCGTACACCGAGATCTACAGCTACGCCGAGCAGAAGCTGCAGCTGCTGCTGAACCTGGGCAACTACGCGATGCTGGGCGACGACGAGCTGTACCTGTCGGCCTACCTCGGCTCGCTGAAGATGGCGTTCTTCAGCACGCTGCTGTGCCTGCTGATCGGCTATCCGATGGCCTATGGCATCGCCACCGCGCGCAAGGAAACCCAGACCGTGCTGGTGCTGCTGATCATGATGCCGACCTGGACGGCGATCCTGATCCGCGTCTATGCGTGGATGGGCATCCTCAGCAACAACGGCCTGCTCAACGGCTTCCTGATGAGCATGGGCTTTATCGATGAGCCGCTGCAGATCCTCAACACCAACCTTGCGGTGTACATCGGCGTGGTCTACTCGTACCTGCCGTTCATGATCCTGCCGCTCTACGCCAACCTCGTGAAGCATGACCCGAGCCTGCTGGAGGCTGCGTCCGACCTGGGTTCGAGCACCTTCAACAGCTTCTGGAAGATCACCGTGCCGCTGTCCAAGAACGGCATCATCGCCGGCTGCATGCTGGTGTTCATCCCGGTGGTGGGCGAGTTCGTGATCCCTGAACTGCTCGGCGGCCCCGAGACGCTCATGATCGGCAAGGTGCTGTGGCAAGAGTTCTTCAACAACCGCGACTGGCCGGTGGCCTCCGCCCTGGCGGTGGTGATGCTGGCGATCCTGATCGTGCCGATCATCCTGTTCAACCGCAGCCAGGCCAAGGAAATGGAGGGTAAAGAATGAAGCGCTTCCGTTTCTCCAGCCTGATGCTGGTGCTGGGCCTGCTGTTCATCTACCTGCCGATGCTGATCCTGGTGATCTACTCGTTCAACGCCTCGAAGCTTGTGACGGTGTGGGGCGGCTGGTCGGTGAAGTGGTACGTCGGCCTGCTCGACAACAGCCAACTGATGGGTTCGGTGGTGCGCTCGCTGGAGATCGCCTGCTACACCGCGATCGCCGCCGTGGCGCTGGGTACGCTGGCGGCGTTCGTGCTGACCCGCATCACCCGCTTCAAGGGCCGCACGCTGTTCGGCGGCCTGGTCACCGCGCCGTTGGTGATGCCTGAGGTGATCACCGGCCTGTCGCTGTTGCTGCTGTTCGTGGCCATGGCGCAGATGATCGGCTGGCCCCAGGAGCGCGGCATCGTCACCATCTGGATCGCCCACACCACGTTCTGCGCGGCCTATGTGGCGGTGGTGGTGTCGGCGCGCCTGCGCGAGCTGGACCTGTCGATCGAAGAGGCGGCGATGGATCTCGGCGCGCGGCCGTGGAAGGTGTTCATCCTGATTACCATCCCGATGATCGCGCCGTCGCTGGCGGCGGGCGGCATGATGTCGTTCGCCCTGTCGCTGGACGACCTGGTGCTGGCCAGCTTCGTGTCCGGCCCCGGCTCGACCACGCTGCCGATGGAAGTGTTCTCGGCGGTGCGCCTGGGCGTGAAGCCTGAGATCAACGCCGTGGCCAGCCTGATCCTGCTGGCGGTGTCGCTGGTGACCTTCCTGGTCTGGTTCTTCAGCCGCCGTGCCGAGGAAGCGCGCCGCAAGGCGATCCAGCAAGCCATCGAGGAAAGCGCTGCCGATTCGTGGAAGCAACCGGACGTGCGCCGCTCGGCCACCCCGGAAGTGGCTTGAATCCGGGGGAGATCACAGTTCTGTGGTTGTCCCCAATCCCTGTGGGAGCGGGCTTGCCCGCGATAGCGGTCTGACATTCAACAAATTTGTTGGCTGTTATGACGTCATCGCGGGCAAGCCCGCTCCCACAGGTTTTTATGTGATCAGGAAATCCACGGTGAGTGGCGGATGACCTCGACGAAGTTCATCGGCTTGAACCCCGGTTCCTGATCCTTCAGCACATCGGTCTTCACGTTGCCGAACGTGGTCTGCGGGCGGTGGCGCAAGCCGTCGGCGAACGCGCAGATGATGCACTCCTTGAACCCCTCGCCCCGCGGGTGCGCATGCACTACGGCTTCGCGCTGCACGTGGGTGAACGCGGCGTAGTCCATGCCCAGCACGTCCATCTCCACGCCGGCGGTCACCAGCGCCACGGTCGGGCGCAAGTGCTTGGGCACGCCCGGGGTGGTGTGCAGGGCGATCGACAGCCACACCTGCTCGATGTCGTCGTCGCTCAAACCGTAAGGCTTGAGGAAGGCTGCGGCCGCGTTGGCGCCGTCGACCTCGAAGCGCTCGTCGTCGCTGCGGTGGCCTTCGACCAGGCCCAGGTCGTGGAACATCGCGCCGACGTAGAGCAGCTCCGGGTCGTAGGCCAGTTGCCGGCGTTCGCCGCTCAGCGCGCCGAACAGGAACACCCGGCGCGAGTGGTGATAGAGCAGGTCGGACTCGATGTCGCGGATGTATTCGGTGGTGGCGCGGGCCAGTGCGCTGTCGGGGATGCTGATGCCGGCGATGGTGGTGCTCATGGGAGTCGTCCTCGTGGAAAACGCCGTGGCGGCGCTGATGGACAAAGTCTGTTCCCCGGCCCGGAACGGGACAATCGACCCATGGCTGCGATCCTTGCCAATGCGCCTGCAAATCGTGCCAGCTCGCTTCCGGAGCGCGGATTGGCTAAGGTTTGGGCCCTCGCCACAGGGATTTGCCTGAACCATGAACAGAACCGTCGCCATCGTGGTGTTCCCCGGCGTGCAGTCGCTGGATGTCACGGGCCCCATGGACGTGCTGGCCGAGGCCGGGCGCTTTCTGGCGCCGGAGGATCACTACCGCCTGGAAGTGATCGGCACCGAAACCGGGCCGGTGCGCTGCTCCAACGGCTTGGCGCTGACCCCCGACCGGCATTTTCGCGAAGCGTCGCAAACCTACGACCTGCTGCTGGTGGCCGGCGGACCGCAATTGCCGTTCACAACCTTCGGCGAGGCGTTCGATGGCTGGCTGCGCGAGGCCTGCGGGCGGGCGCGGCGCTTCGGCTCGATCTGCAACGGTGCGTTCATGCTGGCCCGTGCCGGCCTGCTGGAGGGGCGCACGGTGACCACCCACTGGAACGATGCCCAGGCCCTGGCGCAGCTGTGCCCGCAGGCCCGGGTCGAAGCGGACCGCCTGTATGTCGAGGACGGCGCGCTCTACACCTCGGCCGGGGTGACGGCGGGGATCGATCTGACGCTGTATCTGCTGGCGCGCGACCACGGCGCGGATGTGGCGCTGAACGTGGCCAAGCGCCTGGTGGTGTTCACCCAGCGCGCCGGCGGCCAGTCGCAGTTCAGCCCGTTCCTGACGCCCCACGCCGAGCCGACGTCGGCGGTCGCGCAGGTGCAGCAGTATGTGCTGGCCCATCTGGACGGGAACCTGGCCATCGCTGACCTGGCGAAGGCCGCGAACATGAGCGCACGCACGTTTTCCCGAGTGTTTGCCCGTGAGGCGCAGGTCACCCCGGCGGAGTTCGTCGAACGGGCACGGGTGGATGCGGCGCGGGTGATGCTGGAGAGCACGGCCTTGCCGCTCAAGACCGTCGCCTACCGGTGCGGCTTCCGTGATGCGCAGCACATGCGCAATGTGTTCAACCGCAGGCTCGGCGTGACGCCGCTGCAGTTCCGGCAGCACTTTGCGTTGCAGGTCTGAGGGGCAGGGGCGATCCGGCGGGCCTCATCGCGGGCAAGCCCGCTCCCACAGTGGTCTTCGGTGATCCGCGATACCTGTGGGAGCTGCGGTGTGACGACTCGACTTGCCAGGCGCCGCGCTGAAGGTTACTGGGCCGCCCGCGCCGGCAGCAGCTTGAGGGTGCTGCGGGTATTGGCCGTCACTTCCTCGTCGCTGAAGTGCGCCTGCACGTACATCCCGTCCACGTAGGCCTCGGCCTGATCGTCGTAGTGGCTGTCGAACGGCACGCCGCTCTGGCCCACCGGGTTGATGGTGAGGCTGTGGGCCGGGTCGGCGAAGTCGATCAGGCGCCGGGTGGACGGCCCGTAGGTGACCGGCCACGGCGCCGGGCCGATCTTCGCCGAGAGGTTGTTCGGCACCTCGTGGCTGCCCGGCGCGGCGTAGGGGCCGACGTTGAAGATCCGATCCAGGGGCTTCTGCTGGCCCAGCGGGTGGCCGTGGGTCAGGGTGTGCGCCGTGCCCCACTGCCAGCGCGCCGGGTCGTCGCCCAGGGTCTGCTTCAGGTGCGCCATGCTGGCCTGCCAGGCCGCCTTGACGGTGTCGGCGCGGGTTTCCTTTTCCGGGGTGGCGCGGTTGTCCCACCACGGTGAGTCGGCGTTCGCCGCCAGGCGCGGCAACGCGGCGTCGATCACCCGGGTCGACAGCAGCGTCTCGAAGAAGTCGTTGCCCAGCTCATCGCGCATCGCCGCGTCGGCGAGGTCGTACAGGAACTGGTTGAACACCGTCGCGCTGACCGAATCCAGCGGATAGTCGCCTTGCCACTGGGTCAGTTGCCCGATCAGCTTGAGCTGCGCCGGGTCGCTCACCACCTCACGCAGAACCGGCAGCAGCGGCGCCAGCAGGCGCGGCCCGTAGGCGGTGGCGGTGCCCAGCTGCAGCTTCTGGTTGGCCTCGTTGTCCCACTTCACGGACTTGTCGGCGAGCTGGCGGTTGAGCTGCTGGCCACGGTCGGCCAGGTTGTAGTAGCCGGGGATCTCCAGGCCGGTGGGCGACACCGGCTGGAAGTTGGCCGACACGATGTAGCCCCGCGCCGGGTTCTCTTCCTGGGGGTTGGCGCTGAAGGGGTAGTAACCGTCCTTGTCCGCCTGGCTGCTCGCGCCGTCGAGGATGAAGCCCGGCTTCACCCCGGCCGGACGCTTGGGCAGCAGGGCCGCCGCCCACCAGCCGATGTCGCCTTTGGCGTTGGCATAGACGATGTTCAGCCCCGGCGCCTGCACCTTGGCCGCCGCGGCGCGGGCCTTGGCCAGCGTGTCGGCGCGGTTGAGCTGGTAGAAACCGTCGAGGATCGGGTTGGGCGTTTCGAGGAAAGCCCACCACATGGCGATGGGTGTCTTGCCGGCGGCGGTGCCGAGGGCGTCGTTGACGATCGGGCCATGGGGCGACTGGCGCAGGGTGACGGTCACCGGCGCCTGGCCTTTCACCGCGATCTGCTGCTCGCTGCTGACCATGTCCGTCCACTGGCCGCGGTGCCAGACCTGGTTCGGGTTGTCCGGGTTGACCTTTTCGGCCACCAGGTCCAGGTCGTCGTTCTGGAACATGGTCAGGCTCCAGCCGAAGTCCAGGTTGTGCCCCAGGAACGCGAACGGCACCAGCGCCTGGTGATAGCCGTACAGCTCGAAGCCCGGCGCCGACAGCTGCGCCTCGTACCACACCGCCGGCACCGAGAAGCGGATGTGCGGATCCCCGGCCAGCAGCGGCTTGCCGCTCTTGCTGCGGCTGCCGGCGACCGCCCAGGCGTTGCTGCCTTCGAACTGCGGCAGGCCGTGGTCGATCAGCGCCTGTTCGCTGAGGCGGGCGAGGGCGTTCAGGTCTTGCCAGTCGCTGGCGGCCAGGGCCAGCGCCGAAGGGTTGCGCCCCTTGGCCAGCACACCCTTGGGCTGCCAGTCGAGGTCGAAGACATTCAGGTAGTCGGCGCCGAGCCGGTCGCGCACGTAGGTCAGCAACGGCTCGGTGCGAAACGCCGCCGCGAAGCTGTAGGCCATGTAGCCGGCGACGCTGATGCTGTCTTCGGCGGTGAACGGCCGCTTGGGGATGCCCAGCACGTCGAACTCGAGGGGGGCGGCGTGGCTGTCCTGATACTGGTTGATGCCGTCCAGATAGGCTTCCAGGGCCTTCCACGCCGGTGACTGGCGGTCGAGGCCGGCGACGTAGCTGGCGGCCCGTTCGCGGATGCGCAGGCTGCGGAACAGCTTGTCGGTGTCGAGCAACTTGGGCCCCAGCACTTCGGCCAGCTCGCCTCGGGCCAGGCGGCGCATGGCTTCCATCTGGAACAGCCGGTCCTGGGCGTGCACGTAGCCGAGGGCGCGGTAGAGGTCGGTTTCGCTTTCGGCGCGGATGTGGGGGACGCCGCGTTCGTCGTAGCGCACGGTCACCGAGCCTTGCAGGTTGCGCAGCGCCATCTGGCCCTGACGCGTCGGCTGCTTGCTGTACACGTAGCCGCCGGCGGCGACGAGCAGCGCGACGATGAGCAAGGCAAGAACGGTGAAGACGCGTTTCATGGTGACTCCTTGTGCGTTCGGGATCCCCGCCCATGGGGGCCGTCAACAATTAGCACAGACCTTGTGCGCCGTGCATCGCTGTCTTTCGAAAAGTCCGGAATGCCTTAAGGCCCGGTCGCCGGCCACGGACAATAGCAGCCGACCGCCAGCGTGTGGGTGGCGTTGACCGGGCGGTCTTCGCTGAGCGCATTGAGGATCGGTTCGATGAAGCTGTTGGCGGAGTTGCAGGTCAGGCCTTCGCTGTACGGCCCGAAGTATGCCAGCTTGCCGCTGCGGTCCCAGATCGCCACCGCCGGGCTTGCGGGGATCTGTTCGGCGCCGGGCAGCGCGTCGAGGGTCTTGAGGTTGCCGAGGCCGGCGGGCAACTGGCCGTGGCTGCCGGCCTTCTGCACCGCGAAGAACTCCACGCCCTTGGCGCTGAAGCGCTCGACCATCTCCGTCAGGTGCTGCTGGTTGCCGACGTTGCACGGGCAGGCGGGATCCCAGAAATGCACCAGGCGGATGCTGCCGGGACCGGCGAGGTCGTCCGGCAGGCGCAGCGGATCGCCGGAGAACACCGCCGTGTGTGAGCTGAAGGCGCGCAGGTAACGGCCCTGGAACCAGTCGTACGCCGCCCACAGCACCCCGGCGCACACGAGCGCGAGCAGGCTGGCGAACAGGGCGGTGCGGTAGGGCGGACGCATGGTTTTCGATCCTCGAAGGCCGGCTAGCTTGCCATGCCTGCCGCGACAGATGAATATCGCAGGCCGATAAAGTCTGTTCACCGTTCTGGAAGTGCCCATGTCTGCGACCTTCAACCCCGATCATCTGCGTGCCGGCCTGCGGCCCCTGGCCCAGTGGCAGCCGCTGTCGGACGAGGCCAAGGCGTACCAGCGGTTCTACCGCACCGACTTCCCCGAGCGCGACGTGTGGCGCGGCATGGGCCGCTTCGAGGTGGACGGCTACGAACTGGTCAGCCATTGCTGGTGGCCGGAGACCGCCAAGGGCACGCTGTTCCTGCTCCACGGCTTCTACGACCACACCGGGCTCTACCGGCATGTGATCGCTTGGGCGCTGGACCAGGGCTTCGCGGTGATCGCCTGCGACCTGCCGGGGCACGGGCTGTCGAGCGGCGAGCGGGCGAGCATCCGCGACTTCTCCGAGTACCAGGACGCCCTGCACGGGCTGTTCGCCGAGGCGCGCTCGATCGCCTTGCCGCAGCCGTGGCACCTGTGCGGGCAAAGCACGGGGGCGGCGATCGTGGTCGATCATCTGCTCGACCCGAACGTCGAGAGCCCCGCCCAGGGCCAGGTGATCTTGCTGGCGCCGCTGGTGCGGCCGCGGGCCTGGGGCTGGTCGCAGCTGAGCTACTATCTGCTGCGGCCCTTCGTCCGGGGCATCGCCCGGCGCTTCAGCGAGAACACCAACGATCCGGCGTTCCTGCCGTTCCTGCAGGCCGACCCGCTGCAGCCAAAGCGTTTGCCGACGAAGTGGGTCGGGGCGCTGTCGCGCTGGATCGAGCGCATCGAATACGCCAAGAAGAGCCCGCGCCGGCCGCTGATCGTCCAGGGCCAGGCGGACATGACCGTGGACTGGCCGCACAACCTTCAGGTGCTGAAGTGGAAGTTCGACCGGCCGCAGATCCTGATGCTGCCGCAGGCGCGGCACCACCTGGCCAACGAGGTGGTGGAGATGCGCGAGGAGTATTTCGAGTTCCTGAGCAAGCGGATCAAGGGCAACCAGCGGTAGCGGCCTTCCGGGCGCCATCGCGGGCAAGCCCGCTCCCACAGGTTTCGAGGCGTACACAAGGTTTTTGAACGACCGCGATCACTGTGGGAGCGGCGGTGCGACGATTCGACTTGCCCGCGATGGGGCCCTGTCAGGCGATACGGATCACTGGCCGAGGTTCGACGCGCTCTGGCCCACCGCCAGCCCCGCCCGGATCGCCGCCAGCGCCGCTTGGTAATAGGCCTTGCCCTCGGCGGACTCGGCGAAGGTCGCGAACTCTTCCAGCTCTTCGTCCGACAGGTCGCGGTAGACGTACAGCAGCGTGTTGTTCAGGTCGGCGCCGATCTGCTCCATCAGCCGCTGACGCTGGCCGTCGAGCATGCCCTGGGCCTGGCCGGCGCCGAGCAGGCCGGGAATCATCGAGCTGAGGCTGTCGGCCGCCACACCGGCGATCGCCAGGCTGACTTCGGCGCCGGCCTCGCGGGCGGGCAGCGCCTGGGCCAGGTGCCCGATGATCAGCAGGCGGCTGTCGCTGGCCGGCATCTTCGGCAGGCCTTTGGCGTTCTTCGCCAGTTGGTCGCGGCGGGTCGCCAGCAGCTCGGCGGCGACGATCTTCTTGCCCAGCGGCGACTGGAAAAAGGACAGGGCCGGTTTCGGGTCGGCGAGGTTCTGGCGCAGTTGCGCTTCGGCGCGCCGATCCACGGACTGAGGGGCGAAACGCTGGTTGCTGTTGTTGACCAGGGCCTGGAACACCGCCGGCGGCAGGCTGTTCTGATAGCGCTGCTGCGCGGCGCTCAGGGCGTCGTTGAAATGCGCGCGCTGTTCCGGCCAGCCGGCGACCTTGTACAGCTGGTCGTGGCTGTCTGCCCAGGCGGGCAACACGCAGAACATCAACAGTGAGAAAAACAAACGGCGCATAAGGACTCCTGTCAGCAGCCGACTATTCTCCGTGCGGTGCCGGTACTTGTCGAGAATTCGTATCAGGCCGCCGCGTGGCTCTGTCGGATTTCTCGCCGCCGGCATACTATGCGCGCCATGCCCATATCCTCTGATCACCCGCTGCTGCTGCGCATCGTCGACGACCTCGCCGACCATGGCTGGTCGCAGCAGAACATTTTCCTGCCCCAGGACCTGACCCGCGCGTTGGCGGCCGAGTGCCGCAAGCGCGCGGCCGAGGGCGAACTGGCACCGGCGGCGGTCGGGCGCGGCGCCTCCACGGAAGTCCGCGAAGGCATTCGCGGCGACCATATCCAATGGCTCGAACCGGGCCAGGACGCGGCCAGCGACCGCTACCTGAACCTGATGGACAGCCTGCGCGAGGCGCTCAACCGCGGGCTGTTCCTGGGCCTCGAAGACTTCGAGTGCCACTTCGCCCTGTATCCGCCGGGGGCGTTCTACCGCCGGCACGTCGACCGTTTCCGCGACGACGACCGGCGTGCGGTCTCGGCGGTGATCTACCTCAACGACGCTTGGCTGCCGGAGGACGGCGGCCAGCTGCGCATGTACCTGGACGACGAACGCATCCACGACGTGCAGCCCACGGGCGGTTGCCTGGTGGTGTTCCTCTCCGGCGACGTGCCCCACGAAGTGCTGCCGGCCAACCGCGAGCGCCTGTCGCTGACCGGCTGGTTCCGCCGCCGCGGCAACGAGCCGTTCTGAGATGGAGCGGATCCTGGTCAGCCGCTGCCTGCTCGGCCACCCCGTGCGTTACGACGGCGGGGCCGGCGGGCCGTTCGGGCTGCTGGAGCAATGGGTGGCCGAGGGGCGCGTGGTGCCGACGTGCCCCGAGGTGGCCGGCGGTCTGCCCACGCCCCGGGCGGCGGCGGAGATCCCAGGCGGGCAGGGCGGTGAAGTGCTGGACGGCACCGCCGCGGTCATCACCACCGACGGCGAGGACGTCAGCGCGCAGTTCCTGTCCGGGGCGCAGCAGGCCCTGGAGCTGGTGCGCCGCCACGGCATCCGGATCGCCGTGCTCAAGGCCAACAGCCCGTCCTGCGGCAACCGGCTGACCTATGACGGGACGTTCAGCGGGGTGAAGGTCTCGGGCGAAGGGGTCACCGCGGCGCTGCTCAAGCGCCACGGCGTGCAGGTGTTCAGCGAACTGGAGCTGCCGCAGGCCGCCGAGGCCCTGGCAGCGCTCGACTGACCTGCGGCGCTCCCGCTGCCGCCATCGCCAGCAGGCTGGCTCCCACAGATCCGGTGCCCAAGCACAAAACCTGTGGGAGCCGGCTTGCCGGCGATTGGGCCGGCCCCTCCGACATCACCGGCGCCTGACCCCATGCCTTCGCGGGCGAACCCCGCTTCTGCGTTGACCGCGAACGCTGCACTCAGCCTGGATCCTTGTGGGAGCCAGCCTGCTGGCGATGGCGTCCGCCAAGGCGCCGCAGGGCTACAGGCTCATGGGTTTTCGGCAGGCTGCTCCAGCCACTTCTGCGTCAGCGTCGCCAGCCGGCCGTCCGCCTTGATCCGCTGCAACGCGTTCTCCAGGCTCGCGTGGAACGCCGGGTTGCCTTTCTGGTACGGAATCGCCAGCGCCACCGGCGCTTCGTCCTTGGGCTTGCCCTCGGTCAGGGCCTGCACCAGCACCAGCGGGCGCGGCTGCTCGTCCTTCTTGGCCAGCCACCGCGGGTTGACCTGGCCGTAGGGTTCGCTGACGTCGAAACGATCCTTGAGCGCCGGGGTCAATGCCATGTGGTTGAGGGCGATGTCGTACTTGCCGCTTTCGACGCCCTGGAGCAGGTCGCCTTCGTCGGTGACGGTGAAGTCGGCCCGCACATCCAGCTCGTTGGCCAGCAGTTGCCCCAGCTCGACCTCGAACCCCGCGAGCGTGTCGCCGTCCTTGAAATTGAAAGGCGGTGTATTAGCCTCAAGGGCGATGCGCAACTCGCCGCGGTCGTTGATGTCATCCATCAGTTCGGCATGGGCCAGGGGGCTCAGAAGGGGAAGCAGGCAGATCAGGCCAGGCAGGAAACGCATGGTCACTCCTTTGAAATCATTGTCGCGGCCTGATGTTCAGGCTCGCTTTGCTATGGTTGACGAGTGCCTTCGACAACGAATGGTCATGAAGTTGTCATGACCGCGCGGATTTTACGGAAAAACTGGAGAAGAGAATGAAAACATTCATGTCACGTGCTGCTTTGGCTGGTTTGCTGATGGGCGTTTCGGTGCTGGCCAGTGCGGCCACGCCGGCGCCGAAGGGAGCCGAAGTGTTCATCGTTTCTCCCGAGGACGGAGCCACGGTTTCGCAGACCTTCACCGTCAAGTTCGGCACCAAGGATGTCGCGCTGGCACCGGCTGGTGATGCCACGCCGAATACCGGTCACCACCATCTGCTGATCGACGCCAAGGAGACTGTTCCGGTCGGCGCAGTGGTGCCGACCGACGCCAACCATATGCATTTCGGCAAGGCCCAGACGTTCGCAGAAATCAAACTTGCTCCGGGCCAGCACACCCTGCAGCTGGAGCTGGGCGACAAGAACCACATGGCGTTCGACCCGCCGATCGTTTCGGAGAAGATCACCATCACGGTGAAATGACGGTTCTGCGGGCATGAAAAAGGGAGCTCCGAGGAGCTCCCTTTTTTGTTGCTCAGCGACCGGTCAGAACAGCACGCGGCTGCGGATGGTGCCGTTGACGTGCTGCAGCTTCTCTTGCGCCAGCTCCGAGTACTCGGCGTCGACGTCGATCACCACGTAGCCGACCTTCTCGTTGGTCTGCAGGAACTGACCCGAGATGTTGATGCCGTTTTCGGCGAAGACCTTGTTGATCTCGCTCATCACGCCCGGGACGTTCTCGTGGATGTGCAGCAGACGGTGCTTGCCCGGGTGGGCCGGCAGGGCCACTTCCGGGAAGTTCACGGACGATACCGACGTACCGTTGTCGCTGTACTTGACCAGCTTCTCCGCCACTTCCAGGCCGATGTTGGCTTGCGCCTCGGCCGTGGAGCCGCCGATGTGCGGGGTCAGGATCACGTTGTCCAGGCCGCGCAGCGGGCTTTCGAACTCTTCGTCGTTGGAGCGCGGCTCCACCGGGAACACGTCGATGGCGGCGCCGATCAGGTGCTTGTCCTTGATCGCGGCGGCCAGGTGGTCCAGCTCGACCACGGTGCCGCGGGCGGCGTTGATCAGGATGCCGCCCTTCTTGATGGCGCGGATTTCCTTCTCGCCGATCATCCACTGGGTGGCGGCGGTTTCAGGCACGTGCAGGGTGACGATGTCGGACATGCCCAGCAGCTCGTGCAGGTTGCCGACCTGGACGGCGTTGCCCAGCGGCAGCTTGGTCACGGTGTCGTAGAAGTACACCTGCATGCCCAGGCCTTCGGCCAGGACCGACAGCTGGGTGCCGATGGAGCCGTAGCCGACGATGCCCAGCTTCTTGCCGCGGATCTCGAAGGAGTTGGCCGCGGACTTGATCCAGCCGCCACGGTGGCAGGAAGCGTTTTTCTCGGGGATGCCGCGCAGCAGCAGGATCGCCTCGGCCAGCACCAGTTCCGCCACGGAGCGGGTGTTGGAGTACGGCGCGTTGAACACGGCGATGCCGCGCTCGCGGGCCGCTTCCAGGTCGACCTGGTTGGTGCCGATGCAGAAACAGCCCACCGCTACCAGCTTCTTCGCGTGATCGAAGATCTCTTCGGTCAGTTGGGTGCGCGAGCGGATGCCGATGAAGTGAGCGTCAGCGATCTTTTCCTTGAGCTGGTCTTCCGGCAGGGAGCCTGTGAGGTACTCGATGCTGGTGTAGCCCGCCGCCTTGAGGACGTCGACAGCCGATTGGTGGACGCCTTCGAGGAGAAGGAACTTGATCTTGCTCTTGTCGAGAGAAGTCTTGCTCATCTGCGTAAACCTGTATCCCGGAGAAAAATGGCAGGAAATGGTCAACAGATGCTGACCCGGACGGCAGGAAAGCCGTCGCCGCAGAACCGCCGTTGGGCACTGGCCTGCGGGGTCGGTATGCTAGCATAGCCACCCCGCTAATCACTCATTCCTGCGACGTGAAGCGTCTTCAGGATGACCATGAATTGTTCGAGAGTTCTGTCGATGACCAATCCTGCCCTGATTGATGAACTGAAGACCCTGGTCGAGCCCGGCAAAGTCCTCACCGACGCCGACTCCCTGAACGCATACGGCAAGGATTGGACCAAGCATTTCGCCCCGGCGCCGAGCGCCGTCGTGTTCCCCAAGACCATCGAACAGGTGCAGGCCGTCGTGCGCTGGGCCAATGCGCACAAGGTGGCGCTGGTGCCGTCGGGCGGGCGCACCGGGCTGTCCGCCGCCGCGGTGGCGGCCAACGGCGAGGTGGTCGTGTCGTTCGACTACATGAACCGCATCCTCGACATCAACCTCACCGACCGCACCGCCGTCTGCCAGCCGGGGGTGGTCACCGAGCAGCTGCAGAACGCCGCCGAAGAGCATGACCTGTACTACCCGGTGGACTTCGCCTCCGCCGGTTCCAGCCAGATCGGCGGCAACATCGGCACCAATGCCGGCGGGATCAAGGTCATTCGCTACGGCATGACCCGCAACTGGGTGGCGGGCATGAAAGTCGTCACCGGCAAGGGCGACGTGCTGGAACTGAATAAGGACCTGATCAAGAACGCCACCGGCTACGACCTGCGGCAGCTGTTCATCGGCGCCGAAGGCACCCTGGGCTTTGTGGTCGAGGCCACCATGCGCCTGGACCGGGCGCCGAAAAACCTGACCGCGATGGTGCTCGGCACCCCGGACTTCGACTCGATCATGCCGGTGCTGCACGCCTTCCAGGGCAAGCTCGACCTGACCGCGTTCGAGTTCTTCTCCGACAAGGCGCTGGCCAAGGTGCTGGGCCGCGGCGACGTGCCGGCGCCGTTCGAGACCGACTGCCCGTTCTACGCGCTGCTGGAGTTCGAGGCGACCACCGAAGAGGTGGCCAACCTGGCCCTGGAGACCTTCGAACACTGCGTGGAGCAGGGCTGGGTGCTCGACGGCGTGATGAGCCAGAGCGAAACCCAGCTGCAGAACCTGTGGAAGCTGCGCGAGTACATCTCCGAAACCATCTCCCACTGGACGCCGTACAAGAACGACATTTCGGTCACCGTGGCGAAAGTCCCGGCGTTCCTCCAGGAAATCGACGCGATCGTCGGCAAGCACTACCCGGATTTCGAGATCGTCTGGTTCGGCCACATCGGCGACGGCAACCTGCACCTGAACATCCTCAAGCCGGACAACCTGAGCAAGGACGAGTTTTTCGCCAAGTGCGCCACCGTCAACAAGTGGGTGTTCGAGACCGTCGAGAAGTACAACGGCTCGATCTCCGCCGAACACGGCGTGGGCATGACCAAACGCGATTACTTGACCTACAGCCGCTCGCCGGCGGAAATCGAGTACATGAAAGCGGTCAAGGCGGTGTTCGACCCGAACGGCATCATGAACCCGGGCAAGATCTTCGCGGTTTGAGCGCAACCCTTGTGAATCAATGAAGGCAGGAGTCGGTAAATGAGCTATCAGCACCAATACGTCGACGGTACGCGGATTCACTTCCCGTTGGGGAAAGTGGTGTGCATCGGCCGCAACTACGCCGAACACGCCAAGGAACTGGACAACCCGGTGCCCACCGAGCCGTTGCTGTTCATCAAGCCCGGCAGTTGCGTGGTGCCGCTGGAGGGCGGGTTCAAGATTCCGACCGAGCGCGGTTCGGTGCACTACGAGGCCGAGATCGCCGTGCTGATCGGCAAGCCGCTGTCCACCCGGCCGAGCCGCGAGGAAGTGCTGGACGCCATCTCCGGCTTCGCCCCGGCGCTGGACCTGACCCTGCGCGACAAGCAGGCCGAGCTCAAGTCCAAGGGCCTGCCGTGGGAAATCGCCAAGTCCTTCGACGGTGCGGCGGTGATCGCCCCGTTCGTGGCCGCCGGCACCTTCGCCGACCTGACCGACATCGGCATCCGCCTGACCATCAACGGTGAAGTTCGCCAGGACGGCAACAGCAGCGCGATGCTCAACCCGATCGTGCCGATGATCCAGCACATGGCAGGCTGCTTCTCGCTGCAGGCCGGCGACGTGATCCTCACCGGCACGCCGGTGGGCGTCGGGCCGCTGAACGTCGGCGACGACATCGTGCTGGAGTTGCCGGGCGCCAGCCGCTTCACCAGCAGCGTGCGCTGATCCGTCATTGCCGCTGACGCCATCGCCGGCAGGCAGGCTCCCACAGGGTCTTGGAGCCTGTCAGGTATCTTGCGGATATCGGGGGGGGGGCCTCTGTGGGAGCCAGCCTGCTGGCGATTCGCTGGATCAGCCACCGCAAGGGATGGATCGGTGCAGCGGCCCCCACAGGCAAGGCGATCCCGCCATTTGCCGTTTTTTTCACATCCTGTACGGATAATTCCGGTCATTCTGGCGTCTGAGCCGGCCCCTTTGTGCTATTACCCATAGCCTGAATTTTCGGAACGCGTCCTCTGATGTCATCTCAATCGCTGCCCAAGCTCAAATCCGCCCGCCGCCCGCGGTTCGTCATGCGTGGGTATTCCTGGCTGCTGCTGGTGGGCGCCGTCGCTTATGGCCTGGCGTACGCCATGCACTGGGACGACCGGGGCCTGCTGTGGGTGCAGGAGCGTTTCGAGAGCGCCGCCGAGCAGAAGGAAAGCATCTGGCTGCCCGACTACCGCGCGGTGATCGACGCCAAGCTGTTGCCGGGGATGGAAAAGGACGAGGCGTCGGATCTCTCCTACGACCCGCAGACCAAAACCCTGTTTTCGGTGATGGGCAAGAACCCTTTCCTGGTCGAGCTGACCCTGCAGGGCGATGTGCTGCGCAAGATGCCGCTGGTGGGCTGGAGCAATCCGGAAGGCGTCACCGTGATGGAGAACGGCCTGCTGGCCATCGTCGACGAACGCGACCACCTGCTGTCGATCGTCAAGGTCGACGCCGCCACCCGCGAACTCAAGCGCGACGACTATCCGAAGTACGACCTGGGCCCGTCCAAGGATCAGAACAAGGCGTTCGAGGCCATCACCTGGGACAAGCGCAACCAACGCCTGCTGCTGGGCGAGGAGCGTCCGCCGGCGTTGTTCACCTGGAGCAGCGACGGCAGCCAGGCCCTCAAGGGTGACAAGCAGAAGCTGCCGAGCGACGAGCTGGACCTGCGCAACCTCTCGGCCCTGGCCGTCGACCCGCGCACCGGCCACACCCTGGTGCTGTCCGCCGATTCGCACCTGCTGCTGGAGCTGGACGAAAAGGGCGAGCAGGTCAGCTTCATGACCCTGCTCGGCGGCTTCAACGGCCTGAAGAAAACCATCCCCCGCGCCGAAGGCGTGACCATGGACGAGGCGGGTACGCTGTACATCGTCAGCGAGCCGAACCTGTTCTATCGCTTCGAAAAGCAGAAGTGACCCCGGCGCCCCAGGCGCGCGGTTGTCCTCACGGGCCGGCGGCCATTAAGCTTCAGTTCAGACGGGCGTGATATTCCATCCGCCCGTTTTGATTCCGAGCCCGTCCGCATGCGCCGATTCGCCCGTCCCAAACCCCTGTTCATTCTGCTGTCCGCGGTGGCCTTGATCGCGTTGATCGCCGTCGGCCAGTACCTGCGCCTGTTCGAACGGGCCTGGTTCAACCTGCATGCGCTGTGGCAGCCACACAGCGCCGAGGCCATCGGCCTTGACCGCTACCGGGTGGACGTCGAGGCGAAAACCATCGACGGGCTGGACGACGATGTGTCGGCCCTGACCTACGATCCGGTGCGCAACAGCCTGTTCACCGTCACCAACAAGAACGCCGAGCTGATCGAACTGTCGCTGGACGGCCGGATCCTGCGCCGGGTGGCGCTGATCGGCTTCGGCGATCCGGAGGCGGTGGAGTTCATCAGCGCCGACACCTACGTCATCACCGACGAGCGCCAGCAGCGGCTGATCAAGATCCACCTCGAGCAGGACACCACGTTCCTCGATGCGGCCGATGCGGAGCAGATGACCCTCGGCGTGCACATGAGCGGCAACAAGGGGTTCGAAGGCCTGGCCTACGATTCGGTGGGCAAGCGCCTGTTCGTGGCCAAGGAGCGGGACCCGATGCTGATCTATGAAGTGCACGGCTTTCCCCACTTCAATCCGGAGAAGTCCTACGCCGTGCACGTGATCAACAACCCCAAGCGCGACGCCGGGATGTTCGTGCGGGACCTGTCGAGCCTGCAGTACGACGAGCGCAGCGGCCATCTGCTGGCGCTGTCCGACGAGTCGCGGCTGATTCTGGAACTGGATGTGGACGGGCGCCCGTTGAGCACGATGTCGCTGAGCGGGGGCCGGCAGGGCCTGAAGAAGACCGTGCCGCAGGCCGAAGGCATTGCGATGGACGATGACGGGACGCTGTACCTGGTGAGCGAGCCGAACCTGTTCTACGTCTTCAAGAAGCCTGCGCAAAACTGATTCGCACCCAAAAACACTGTGGGAGCGAGCCTGCTCGCGATGAGGGAGTTTCAGTCACTGAACAGGTCGACTGACACACCGCTATCGCTGGCAAGCCAGCTCCCACAGGTTTTTCATCTGCCCAGAAGAATGTGGGCAGTTTCGGGTTACTCAGCCTTCAGGGTTTTCACGCCTTCGCTGGTGCCCAACAGCAGCAGGTCCGCCGGACGCGCCGCGAACAGGCCGTTGGTGACCACGCCGACGATGGCGTTGATCTGCGCTTCCAGTTCCACCGGGTTGGTGATCTGCAGGTTGTGCACATCGAGGATGATGTTGCCGTTGTCGGTCAGCACGCCTTCGCGGTAGACCGGGTCGCCGCCGAGCTTCACCAGTTGGCGGGCGACGTGGCTGCGGGCCATCGGGATGACTTCCACCGGCAGCGGGAACGCGCCGAGCACCGGCACCAGCTTGCTGGCGTCGGCGATGCAGATGAAGGTTTGCGCCACGGCGGCGACGATCTTCTCGCGGGTCAGGGCCGCGCCGCCGCCCTTGATCAGGTTCAGGTGGGCATCGCTTTCGTCGGCGCCGTCGACGTAGAACTCCAGGTTGCTCACGGTGTTGAGCTCGTACACCGGGATCCCGTGGCCCTTCAGGCGCGCGGCGGTGGCTTCGGAGCTGGCGACCGCGCCGTCGAACGCGCCCTTGTGCAGGGCCAGGGCGTCGATGAAGCAGTTGGCGGTGGAGCCGGTGCCGACCCCGACGATGCTCTTGTCGTCGAGTTTAGGAAGGATGAAGTCGACGGCGGCCTGGGCCACGGCCTGTTTGAGTTGATCCTGGGTCATGCGGGCTCCGGAAGCGGGCAAGGTAAGAACGGAAAGGCCGGCATTATAGCCCCAAGCCGGGGTAAAACCTCGGGATTCGTGTGGTCGTGCGGCCAAAAGCCGGGTTAGACTCCTTGGCCCTGCCCAACCCGCCCAGTGATGCCTTCCGATGCTCGAACAGTACGTCAAAAAGATCCTCACCTCGCGCGTTTACGACGTTGCCGTAGAAACCCCGCTGCAGAACGCCCGCCAGCTCTCCGAGCGGCTGGGCAACGACATCTGGCTCAAGCGCGAAGACTTGCAGCCGGTGTTCTCGTTCAAGATCCGCGGGGCCTACAACAAGCTGACCCAGCTGACCGACGAAGAGCGCGCCCGCGGCGTGGTCACCGCCTCGGCGGGCAACCATGCCCAGGGCCTGGCCCTGGCGGCCAAGGTGCTGGGGGTGAAGGCCACCATCGTGATGCCCAAGACCACCCCGGAGATCAAGGTCGAAGGCGTGCGCTCACGGGGCGGCAAGGTGGTGCTGCACGGCGACTCGTTCCCGGAGGCGCTGGCCTATTCGCTGAAGCTGGTCGATGAGAAGGGCTACGTCTACATCCACCCTTACGATGATCCGCACACCATCGCCGGGCAGGGCACCGTGGCGATGGAGATCCTGCGCCAGCACCCGCAGCCGCTGGACGCGATCTTCGTGCCGGTCGGCGGCGGCGGGCTGATCGCCGGCATCGCGGCGTACGTGAAGTACCTGCGCCCGGACATCAAGGTCATCGGCGTCGAGCCCGACGACTCCAACTGCCTGCAGGCGGCGATGGCGGCGGGCGAGCGCGTGGTGCTGCCGACGGTGGGCATCTTCGCCGACGGCGTGGCGGTGGCCCAGATCGGCCAGCACACCTTCGACATCTGCAAGGACTACGTCGATGAGGTGATCACCGTCAGCACCGACGAAATCTGCGCGGCGATCAAGGACATCTACGACGATACCCGCTCGATCACCGAACCTGCCGGCGCCCTGGGCGTGGCCGGGATCAAGAAGTACGTCGAGCAGCGCGGCGTGGCCGGCAAGACCTTCGTCGCCATCGACTCCGGCGCCAACGTCAACTTCGACCGCTTGCGCCACGTGGCCGAGCGCGCCGAACTGGGCGAGGGCCGCGAAGCGATCATCGCCGTGACCATCCCGGAGAAGGCCGGCAGCTTCAAGGCGTTCTGCGAGGCCATCGGCAAGCGCCAGATCACCGAATTCAACTACCGCTACAGCACCGGCAGCGAAGCGCACATCTTCGTCGGCGTGCAGACCCACCCGGACAGCGACCCGCGCAGCGCGCTGCTGGCGAGCCTGACCGAACAGGGCTTCCCGGTGATCGACCTGACCGACAACGAACTGGCCAAGCTGCACATCCGCCACATGGTCGGCGGGCGCGCGGCGCAGGTGGTCGACGAGGTGGTGCTGCGCTTCGAGTTCCCGGAGCGTCCGGGGGCGCTGTTCAACTTCCTCAACAAACTGGGCGGGCGCTGGAACATCTCGATGTTCCACTACCGCAACCACGGCGCGGCGGACGGCCGGGTGGTGGCGGGCCTGCAGGTGCCGCACGAGGAGCGCCACCTGGTGCCGGCGGCGCTGGAGGCGATCGGCTACCCGTACTGGGACGAGAGCGACAACCCGGCCTATCAGCTGTTTCTCGGCTGAGCGGCTACGCTGATGGGCAGGCCATAAGGAAACCGGATCATGGAAACGTTGACTGCACTCAAGGTGGCGCACACGGCGGCGACGGCCGTGTTGTTGCTCGGCGCGCTGGGCCTGGGCGCCTGGGTGTTCCTGGCGCGGCGCAAGGGTGACGCTACCGCGGGCAGCCGCACGCTGCAGCGGCCGCGGGTGTTCGTCTGGCTGCTGATGGCGCTGGCGCTGCTGAGCATGCCGTTCACCGGCTGGTGGATGGTGCATCTGGTGGGCTGGCCGCTGGGGCAGACCTGGCTGCTGGCCTCCAGCGTGCTCTACACCGTGGCGGCGCTGGCGTGGTTCTGGCTGCTGGTGCGGCTGAACCGGCTGCGCAAGGCGCCGGGCGGGGTGGGGCGGTTCAGCCTGGCCTTGGCGCTGTTCGGCCTGGTCTGCTTCGTGGCGATTGCCGGGTTGATGGGGGCCAAGCCTGTTTAGGGCCTTCAACCGAGTCGTCCCCATCGCCAGCAGGCTGGCTCCCACAGTTTTCAGATGCCACATTCGGGTTCACTGAAGGTTCCTGTGGGCGCTGGCTCGCCAGCGATGGCGGCATCAGCCGCGCAGGCTGAGCACAGGCCAGCCCCGCTTCTGGGCCTCGGCCAACAGGTTCGGATCCGGATCCACCGCCACCGGGTTCGCCACCTGCTCCAGCAGCGGCAGGTCATTCATCGAGTCGCTGTAGAAGTAACTGCCTTCCAACGAATGCCCGGTCTCTTCCAGCCAGCGGTTCAGCCGCGTCACCTTGCCTTCACGGAAGCACGGCACGTCGGTGCTGCGCCCGGTGTAGCGGCCGTCCTGCATCTCGCACTCGGTGGCGATCAGGGTCTCGACGCCCAGGCGCACGGCAATCGGCGCGGTCACGAAACGGTTGGTGGCGGTGATGATCACCAGTTTGTCGCCGGCGTCGCGGTGCCGCTTCAGCAGTTCCAGCGCCTTGGGCAGCATGATCGGCTCGATGCAGTCGCGCATGTAGTCGCTGTGCCATTGGTCGAGCACGGCCATTTCGGTGCGGCCGAGGATCTCCAGGCAGAAGTTCAGGTACGCGGCGTTGTCCAGCTGGCCGGCCAGGTAATCCTGGTAGAACTCGTCGTTGCGCGCCTTGTAGGCGACCGGGTCGAGGAAGCCGCGTTCGCACAGGTAGTCGCCCCAGGCGTGATCGCTGTCGCCGCCCAGAAGGGTGTTGTCCAAATCGAAGAGTGCCAGGCGCATTGCAGTTACCCGCTGAAAAGTCAGTGAAAAGGGGACAAGAATACGGTCTTTTCACAAGAGTGCACATAAGCTGGGAACCTTCGTTGCCGCCTTCACGACCTTTGTGGAACAATGCGGCGACATGCGTTTGCGAGGTTGTTGCCGTGATCGACCCCGATGGTTTCCGCCCCAATGTCGGGATCATTCTGACGAATGACGCCGGCCAGGTGCTATGGGCCCGCCGTATCAATCAGGACGCCTGGCAGTTTCCGCAAGGGGGGATCAACCCCGACGAGACGCCGGAAGACGCCTTGTACCGCGAGCTGAACGAAGAAGTGGGCCTGGAGCGCGAAGATGTTGAAATTCTCGCCTGTACCCGGGGCTGGTTGCGCTATCGTTTGCCGCAACGCCTGGTGCGGACCCACAGCCAGCCGCTGTGCATCGGCCAGAAGCAGAAGTGGTTTCTCCTGCGCCTGATCTCCAACGAGCAGCGGGTGCGGATGGATTTGACCGGTAAACCGGAGTTCGATGGCTGGCGCTGGGTCAGCTATTGGTATCCGTTGGGCCAGGTGGTGACATTCAAGCGCGAGGTGTACCGGCGCGCCCTCAAAGAGCTTGCCCCGCGCCTGCTGGCGCGCGACTGACGACGGAGTTCGACCCCGAGCCATGCTCAATACGCTGCGCAAGATCGTCCAGGAAGTTAACTCCGCCAAGGATCTCAAGGCGGCGTTGGGGATTATTGTGTTGCGCGTCAAAGAGGCCATGGGCAGCCAGGTCTGCTCGGTCTACCTGCTCGACCCCGAGACCAACCGCTTCGTGCTGATGGCCACCGAGGGCTTGAACAAGCGCTCGATCGGCAAGGTCAGCATGGCGCCCAACGAAGGTCTGGTCGGCCTGGTCGGCACGCGTGAAGAACCCCTGAACCTCGAAAACGCCGCGGACCACCCGCGCTACCGCTACTTCGCCGAGACCGGCGAGGAGCGCTACGCCTCGTTCCTCGGGGCGCCGATCATCCACCACCGCCGCGTCGTCGGCGTGTTGGTCATCCAGCAGAAAGAACGCCGCCAGTTCGACGAAGGCGAAGAAGCCTTCCTCGTGACCATGAGCGCCCAGCTCGCGGGCGTGATCGCCCACGCCGAGGCCACCGGCTCGATCCGCGGCCTGGGCCGTCAGGGCAAGGGCATCCAGGAAGCCAAGTTCGTCGGCGTGCCGGGGTCGCCGGGTGCGGCGGTCGGCACCGCGGTGGTCATGCTGCCGCCGGCGGACCTGGACGTGGTGCCGGACAAGGCCGTCGCCGACATCGATGCCGAGCTTGCGCTGTTCAAGAACGCCCTCGAAGGCGTGCGCGCCGACATGCGCGCCCTGTCGGCCAAGCTGGCGACCCAGCTGCGCCCCGAAGAGCGGGCGCTGTTCGACGTCTACCTGATGATGCTCGACGATGCCTCGCTGGGCAGCGAAGTCACCACCGTGATCAAGACCGGCCAATGGGCCCAGGGCGCCCTGCGCCAGGTGGTCACCGATCACGTCAACCGTTTCGAACTGATGGACGACGCCTACCTGCGGGAGCGGGCCTCGGACGTCAAGGACCTGGGCCGCCGCCTGCTCGCCTACCTGCAGGAAGAGCGCCAGCAGAACCTGGTCTACCCGGAAAAGACCATCCTGGTCAGCGAAGAACTGACGCCGGCCATGCTCGGCGAGGTGCCGGAAGGCACGCTGGTCGGCCTGGTCTCGGTGCTCGGTTCGGGCAACTCCCACGTCGCGATCCTGGCCCGGGCCATGGGCATCCCGACGGTGATGGGCCTGGTCGACCTGCCGTACGCCAAGGTCGACGGCATCGAAATGATCGTCGACGGCCACCGCGGCGAGGTCTACACCAACCCCGGCGAAGTGCTGCGCAAGCAGTTCGCCGAAGTGGTGGAAGAAGAGAAGCAGTTGGCCCTGGGCCTGGACGCGCTGCGCGACCTGCCGTGCGTGACCCTCGACGGGCACCGCATGCCGCTTTGGGTCAACACCGGCCTGCTGGCGGACGTGGCCCGCGCCCAGAAGCGTGGCGCCGAAGGCGTCGGCCTGTACCGCACCGAAGTGCCGTTCATGATCAACCAGCGCTTCCCGAGCGAAAAGGAACAGCTGGCGATCTACCGCGAGCAGCTCGCCGCGTTCCATCCGCAGCCGGTGACCATGCGTACCCTGGACATCGGCGGCGACAAGGCGCTGTCGTACTTCCCGATCAAGGAGGACAACCCGTTCCTGGGCTGGCGCGGCATCCGCGTCACCCTCGACCACCCGGAGATCTTCCTGGTGCAGACCCGCGCGATGCTCAAGGCCAGCGAAGGCCTGAACAACCTGCGGATCCTGCTGCCGATGATCTCCGGCATCCACGAGCTGGAAGAGGCGCTGCACCTGATCCACCGGGCCTGGGGCGAGGTGCGCGACGAGGGTACCGACGTGCCGATGCCGCCGGTGGGGGTGATGATCGAGATTCCGGCGGCGGTGTACCAGACCAAGGAACTGGCGCGGATGGTGGACTTCCTGTCCGTCGGCTCCAACGACCTGACCCAGTACCTGCTGGCCGTGGACCGCAACAACCCACGGGTGGCCGACCTCTACGACTACCTGCACCCGGCGGTGCTGCAGGCCTTGCAGATCGTGGTGCGCGACGCCCACGCCGAAGGCAAGCCGGTGAGCATCTGCGGCGAAATGGCCGGCGACCCGGCGGCCGCGGTGCTGCTGATGGCGATGGGCTTCGACAGCCTGTCGATGAACGCCACCAACCTGCCGAAGGTGAAGTGGATGCTGCGTCAGATCAACCTGAGCAAGTCCAAGGACCTGCTGGCGGAGCTGATGACCATCGACAACCCGCAGGTCATCCACAGCTCGCTGCAGCTGGCCCTGAAGAACCTGGGGCTGTCGCGGATGATCAACCCGGCGCCGGTCAAGACCGCCTGAGGGCATGTGGCGAGGGAGCGAGCGCCTTCGCCACGTCAGAGGCTCAGGTCCACCTCCCCGAGATGCCCGCCGAACGGGCCGAAGCTGCGCTCCACGATCCGGCGCGTGCCGTCCGCCTGCACGATCAGCGCCGTGCTCGCCCGCGTCCCGTAGCTCTGGCTGGCGATGAACACGCTCGACAGCAGCGACTCGGTCGTCCGTCCCACGCCGGTGTCCGGCAACTCCGCCTCCGGCGCCGGCTGCGCGTCGGCCAGCAGCGCCAGCAACCGTTCGGGCTGCGGATCGTCCAGCGCCGCGCTCAGGGCCGCCTTGGCCTTGAGCAGTTTCGGCCAGGGCGTGTCCAGCCCGGCGTTGGACAGTCCGTAGACCCCTGGCGGCAGCATCACCGGCTCCGTGTCGCGGGCGTTGAAGTGCCACAGTTCGTGGGCGTTGCCCAGCAGCAGGTTGAACCCGGCGTACTGCGCCGAGCGTTCGACGACATCGGCCAGATAGTCGTCGATCGACAGCTCCCCGGTCAGGAACCCGGCCACCAGCCCGCCCCGTGAGCGCTGCGCCGGCGGCTGGCCGGGGTCGCGGATGTTGGTCAGCGCCGCGAACCGGCCGTGGGCGCCCAGGCCCAGCCAGGTGCCGCCGGCCTCAAGGTCTCGCCCGGCGTGGACATGAGGCGCCTCCGGCCAGGGGGCCAGCGGCAGGCTGGGCCGGGCGTAGAACTCGTCGCGGTTGGCCGCGACGATCAGCGGCTGGGCATGATCCGGCCGCCAGGCGAAAACGATCAGGCACATAAGGTTGTCCTTGTGCGTTTTTTGCTCACTTTACGCAGTCATCGTCCGCGCATCCATCGCAAGTGGAGCCCGAGGCCATGCATCCGTTACCATGCCGCTCCGGTTTTAGGGACGCGTCGGGGGAGGCGGTCATGGAATTTCTGCTCTATCTGGCGTTGGGCGCCTGCGCAGGCGTGCTGGCTGGGCTGTTCGGGGTCGGCGGCGGGATCATCATCGTCCCGGTGCTGGTGTTCAGTTTCACCTTGCAAGGCTTCGATCCGTCGATCCTGACGCACCTGGCGGTGGGCACGTCGCTGGCGACGATCATCTTCACCTCGGTCAACGCCGTGCGCGAGCACCACCGCCGGGGCGCGGTGCGCTGGCCGATCTTCGTCTGGATGACGGTCGGCATCCTGGTCGGCGCCGGCCTGGGCGCGCTGACTGCCGAAGCGATCTCGGGGCCTCACCTGCAAAAGATCATCGGCGTGTTCGCCCTGGTGATCGCCGCGCAACTGGCCCTGGAGGCCAAGCCCAAGGCCAGCCGCACGGTGCCGGGCAAGCTCGGCCTGACCGTGGCCGGCAGCGTGATCGGCTGGGCCTCGGCGATCTTCGGCATCGGCGGCGGCTCGCTGACCGTGCCGTTCCTGACCTGGCGCAGCGTGCCGATGCAGCAGGCGGTGGCGACATCGTCGGCCTGCGGTTTGCCGATCGCGGTGGCCAGTGCGATAAGTTTCATGATTCTGGGCTGGCACGATCCGCTGCTGCCGGCCCATAGTCTCGGTTTCGTGTACCTGCCGGCGCTGTTGGGGATCGCCCTGACCAGCATGGTCTTCGCCCGCCTCGGCGCGCGCCTGGCCCACAAACTGTCGCCGAAGTTGCTCAAACGCCTGTTCGCCGCTTTGCTGTTCTGCGTGGGCCTGAACTTTCTGTTGTGAGCCGGCGCAATCCTGACTTAATCCTGAGGTGGCAGCGTCCCCCGGGAATGTTGAAGACCTGAACTCTAACGAGGAGTCGCAATGCTGCCTTACCCGCAGATCGACCCGGTGGCGGTTGCCATCGGTCCGTTGAAAATCCACTGGTACGGGCTGATGTACCTGATCGGCATCGGCGGCGCGTGGCTGCTGGCGTCGCGCCGGCTCAACCGTTTCGACCCGACCTGGACGAAGGAGAAGCTCTCCGACCTGGTGTTCTGGCTGTCCATGGGCGTGATCGTCGGCGGGCGCCTGGGCTACGTGCTGTTCTATGACCTGAGCGCCTACCTCGCCAACCCGACGCTGATCTTCGAGGTGTGGAAGGGCGGCATGTCGTTCCACGGCGGCTTCATCGGCGTGATGCTGGCGGCGCTGTGGTTCGGCAAGCGCAACAACAAGTCGTTCTTCCAGCTGATGGACTTCGTCGCGCCGATGGTGCCGATCGGCCTGGGCGCCGGGCGCATCGGCAACTTCATCAACGCCGAGCTGTGGGGCAAGCCGACCGACGTGCCGTGGGCGATGATCTTCCCGCCGTTCAGCGATCCGGCGCAGTTGCCGCGTCACCCGTCGCAGCTTTACCAGTTCGCCCTCGAAGGCGTGGCGCTGTTCCTGATCCTCTGGCTGTTCTCGCGCAAGCCGCGTCCGACCATGGCCGTCTCCGGCATGTTCGCGCTGTTCTACGGGATCTTCCGGTTCATCGTCGAGTTCGTCCGCGTGCCGGACGCGCAACTGGGCTACTTGGCCTGGAACTGGCTGACCATGGGCCAGGTGCTGTGCGTGCCGATGATCGTCGGCGGGCTGTTCCTGATCTGGCTGGCCTACCGTCGCGCGCCGGCGGCGCCGGTCGCTCCGACGGCTTAACATACGGACCCCGGCGCCGGACGCCGGGGCTCAAAGGAAACAGGTAACCCATGAAGCAATATCTTGATCTGGTGTCCCACGTCATCAACAACGGCACCAAACAGGCCAACCGTACCGGCGTGAACACCATCAGCTTTCCGGGCGCCATGCTGCGCTTCGACCTGCAGGAAGGCTTTCCGGCGATCACCACCCGCAAGATGGCCTTCAAGTCGGCCATCGGCGAGATGTGCGGTTTTCTGCGCGGGGTGAACAACGCCGCCGAGTTCCGGGCGCTGGGCTGCAAGGTCTGGGACCAGAACGCCAACGAGAACGCCCAGTGGCTGGCCAACCCGTTCCGTCAGGGCGAGGACGACCTGGGCGAGATCTACGGCGTGCAGTGGCGCAAATGGCCGGCGTACAAGCAGATCCCGCTGAGCAACGCCGCCGCCATCGAGCAGACCCTGAGCCAGGGCTACCGGCAGATCGCCGAGGGCGAAGAGGACGGCCAGGCCTACGTGGTGCTGTACAAGGCCATCGACCAGGTGCGCCAGTGCGTCGACACGATCATCAAGGATCCGGGCAGCCGGCGCATCCTGTTCCACGGCTGGAACTGCGCCCAGCTCGACGAGATGGCCCTGCCGCCGTGCCACCTGCTGTACCAGTTCCACCCGAACGTCGAGACCAAGGAAATTTCCCTGACCCTCTACATCCGTTCCAACGACCTGGGCCTGGGCACACCGTTCAACCTCACCGAAGGCGCCGCGCTGCTGAGCCTGATCGGCCGCCTGACCGGCTACACGCCGCGCTGGTTCACCTATTTCATCGGCGATGCGCACGTCTACGAGAACCACCTGGACATGCTCAACGAACAGCTCAAGCGCGAGCCGTTCGCCATGCCGAAACTGAAGATCTCCGACCGCGTGCCGGAATTCGCCAAGACCGGCGTGTACCAGCCGGAGTGGCTGGAACTGGTCGAGCCAAGCGACTTTTCCCTGGAAGGCTACGAGCACCACGCGCCGATGACCGCGCCGATGGCGGTCTGAGGCCCGGCTCCGCAGAGCCTGGGCTGACGCCATCGCCAGCAGGCTGGCTCCCACAAGGAGTTCGGTTGGATGCTGGGGTGGCGTTCACTGCAAGACAATGTGGGAGCGAGCCTGCTCGCGATGACGGTGTGTCAGCCAAGGATGGATCGGCTGACAGACCGCTATCGCTGGCAAGCCAGCTCCCACAGGGATATTCGGTGATCTTAATGGCCGTGGCTGCGGCCCACATGGGAGTGTTCCACTTCCGTCGCCGTAACCCCGCCGCTCACTTCCAGCCGTTGCAGGATCCCGCACTGATCCGCCTCCGGCCCTTCGCCGCAGCGTTGGCGCAGGTCGAGCAGTTGCGCCTGCAAGGCCAGCAGGCCGTCGATCCGCGCCTTCACGTGCTGGATGTGCTCGTCGATCAAGGCGTTCACGCTTTCGCACTGGTCCTGCGGGCTGTCGCGCAGGGTGAGCAAGGCGCGGATCTCTTCGAGGGTCATGTCGAGGGTGCGGCAGTTGCGGATGAAGGTCAGCCGCTCGGCGTGGGCCTGGGTGTAGACCCGGTAGTTGCCGTCGCTGCGGGCCGGTTCCGGCAGCAGGTTTTCGCGTTCGTAGTAGCGGATGGTCTCCACGGCGCAGTCGGTGAGTTTCGCCAGTTCTCCGATCTTCATGACGGCAATCTCCAAAAGGGTGCTTGACCCTATAGTGGCTACAGGGTCTTTACTTGGCAACAGGCACCTTCATGGACGCGACCGATGAGCGATTCCCTGCACACCCACAGCCACAAACCTGGCGACGAACACGATCACAAGCATGATCACGATCATGGCCACAGCCCGAAACTGCAGCCTGTGCATAAACACGATCACGGCGGCGACGCCTGCTGCGGATCGAAGGTTTTCACGCCTGCGCCTGTTCATTCGAATGAAGATTCCTGCTGCGGATCGAAAGCCGCCATGCCTTCGCTGATTCAATTGAGCGAGGCGCCGAGCGCCGGCGCCCGGCTGAGCAGTTTCCGCATCGAGGCGATGGACTGCCCGACCGAGCAGACCCTGATCCAGAACAAGCTCGGCAAGCTGGCCGGCATTCAGCAACTGGAGTTCAACCTGATCAACCGCGTCCTCGGCGTGACCCACACGCTGGCGGACACCGCGCCGATCACCGAGGCGATCAAGTCCCTGGGCATGCAGGCCGAACCGCTGGAGGCCGGCGTCGAGACGCCCGCCCCGGCGCCGGTGAAAAAGCACTGGTGGCCGCTGGCGCTGTCCGGCGTCGGTGCGCTGGCGGCGGAGGTCATCCATTTCACCAACGCCGCGCCGACCTGGGTGGTGGCGATCGTCGCGCTGGTGTCGATCCTCAGCGGGGGCCTTGGCACCTACAAAAAGGGCTGGATCGCCCTGAAGAACCGCAACCTCAACATCAACGCCCTGATGAGCATCGCCGTGACCGGCGCCGTGCTGATCGGCCAGTGGCCGGAAGCGGCGATGGTGATGTTCCTGTTCACCGTGGCCGAGCTGATCGAGGCCCGTTCGCTGGATCGGGCGCGCAACGCCATCAGCGGCCTGATGCAGATGACGCCGGAGCAAGCCACTGTCTTGCAGGCTGACGGCAACTGGGCCGAACGTGAGGTCAAAGGCATCGAACTCGGGGCCCGGGTGCGGGTCAAGCCCGGTGAGCGCATCGCCCTCGACGGTGAAGTCGTGAGCGGCAGCTCGACCATCGACCAGGCGCCGATCACCGGGGAAAGCCTGCCGGTGGAGAAGACCGTCGGCGACAAGGTGTTCGCCGGCACCATCAACCAGGCCGGTTCCCTTGAGTACACCGTGACTGCGGCGGCCAACAACTCGACCCTGGCGCGGATCATCAACGCCGTCGAACAGGCCCAGGGCGCGCGGGCGCCGACCCAGCGCTTCGTCGACCAGTTCTCGAAGATCTACACCCCGGCGGTGTTCATCCTCGCGCTGGCCGTGGCGGTGATCCCGCCGCTGTTCATGGGCGCGGCGTGGTTCGACTGGATCTACCGCGCACTGGTGCTGCTGGTGGTGGCGTGCCCGTGCGCCCTGGTGATCTCCACCCCGGTGACCATCGTCAGCGGCCTGGCGGCCGCGGCGCGCAAGGGCATCCTGGTCAAGGGCGGCGTGTACCTGGAGGGCGGCTTCAAGCTCGACTACCTGGCCCTGGACAAGACCGGCACCATCACCCATGGCAAACCGGTGCAGACCGATTACCTGTCGCTCGACCCGACCGCCGAAGCGCTGGCCCCGGCCATCGCCGCGGCACTGGCAGGGCGTTCCGACCACCCGGTGTCGCTGGCCATCGCGAACGCCGCTGTGGATAAGAACCTGATCCTGCCGCTTGTGGATAACTTCACCGCCCTGGCCGGTCGCGGGGTGAAGGGCGAGGTGGACGGCCAGACCTACCACCTGGGCAACCACCGCCTGGTGGAAGAGTTGGGCCTGTGCTCGCCGCAGCTGGAAGAAAAGCTGTTCGCGCTGGAGAAGCAGGGCAAGTCCGTGGTGCTGCTGCTCGACCGCTCGGGCCCGCTGGCGCTGTTCGCCGTGGCCGATACGGTCAAGGACACCAGCCGCGAAGCCATTCGCCAATTGCACGATTTGGGCGTGAAAACCCTGATGCTCACCGGCGACAACGTCCACACCGCCCAGGCGATCGCGGCGCAGGTCGGCATCGACCAGGCCAAGGGCGACCTGCTGCCCACCGACAAGCTGCAAGCCATCGAAGACCTGTATGCCCAGGGCCACCGGGTCGGTATGGTCGGCGACGGCATCAACGACGCCCCGGCGCTGGCCCGGGCCGAAATCGGCTTCGCCATGGCGGCGGCCGGCACCGACACCGCCATCGAAACCGCCGATGTCGCCCTGATGGACGACGATCTTCGCAAGATCCCGGCATTCATCAGCCTGTCGCGCAACACAGCGACAATCCTCAAGCAGAACATCGCGTTGGCGCTGGTGATCAAAGCGATCTTTCTTGGGGTAACCTTCGCCGGGGTCGCCACCATGTGGATGGCGGTGTTCGCCGACATGGGCGTCAGCCTGCTGGTGGTGTTCAACGGTTTGCGCCTGCTGCGCAAGTAAGAGAGAGGGGCGGTTGTGCTGAGTGCCGAGCTGAAGGCGTTTTACATGGTGGCCCGGTTGGGCAGCATCACGCTGGCGGCAAAGAAGCTGGGCCTGAGCCAACCGACCGTGACCACCCAGATCCGCCATCTGGAGAGCCAATACTCGGTGGAGCTGTTTTACCGCGGCGGCCGGCGCCTGAGCGTCAGCGACGAGGGCGCGCGGCTGCTGCCGATGGTCAAGGCGCTGCTGCAGCAGGAAGCCGACATCGAGTTCTTCCTGCGCAACAGTGGTCAGGTGCAGGGCACGCTGCGCATCGCCGCCACCGCGCCGTATTACATCCTCGACCTGGTGAAGGCGTTCCGCGAGCGTCTGCCTCAGGTGGAGGTGTCGGTGGAGATCGGCAACTCCCAGCAGGTGCTCGAAGCGCTGGAGGATTACCGGGTGGACGTCGCGGCCTCGTCGCAGTTGCTGGAGGACGCGCGGCTGATCCGCCGGGTGCTCGGCAGCGACCCGCTGGTGCTGGCGGTGCATCGCGACCATCCGCTGGCGGCGCATGACCATGTGACGCTGAGCGCGCTGGCCGGGCATACCCTGCTGATGCGCGAGTCCGGCTCGACCACCCGGCGCCTGACCGAAGAGCTGCTGGCCGGCGCCGGCGTGAGCTTCGGCCCGCTGCTGGAGATCGGCAGCCGCGAATCGATCCGCGAGGCGGTGCTGCGCAACATCGGCATCAGCATCATCGCCCGCCAGGAAGTGCCCCACGATCCGCAGCTGCGGGTGCTGACCCTGGAGAACGCGCCGCAGATCCCCGAGTATCTCTACTGCCTGAAGGAACGCAAGAATGCGCGCTTGCCGGCGGCGTTTCTGGGTTTGGCACAAGAGATGTCCCCAGCCTGAGGCTTTTCGGTGCCTGTGCCGGCCTCATCGCCAGCAGGCTGGCTCCTACATTGAAATGCGTTCCCCTGTAGGAGCCAGCCTGCTGGCGATGGCGCCGGGCCGGACAACCCAAATCCATGAATACCACTATCGGCCGTTTTTGCCCGGCTGCCATATGACGGACGCATTACAACCCTAGGATGGCCCCCATCTGCTCGATGAGGCCTGTCCATGAACCCTGCAACCGTCCTGACCACTCCCGGCGCACCGATGAAAGTGCGCAACGTGCAAAAGCGCTTCGGCGCGTTCACGGCGCTGGACAACGTCTCCCTCGACGTGGCCGCCGGCGAGCTGGTGTGCCTGCTCGGCCCGTCGGGCTGCGGCAAGACCACCTTGCTGCGCTGCATCGCCGGCCTGGAGAAGCAGGACAGCGGAGAGCTGTACCTCGGCGAGCGCGACGTGTCCCACCTCGCGCCCCAGGCCCGGGACTACGGCATCCTGTTCCAGTCCTACGCACTGTTCCCCAACCTGACCGTCGAAGCGAACATTGCCTACGGCCTGGCCGGCAGCGGCCGCGACGAAGTGCGCCGCCGGGTCGGTCAGATGCTGGAGCTGGTGGGCCTGGTCGGCAGCGAGAAAAAGTACCCCGGCCAACTGTCCGGCGGTCAGCAGCAACGGGTCGCCCTGGCCCGGGCATTGGCGCCGTCGCCGTCGCTGCTGCTGCTCGACGAGCCGATGTCGGCCCTCGACGCCCGGGTGCGCGAGCACCTGTGCACCGAACTGCGCCAACTGCAGCGGAGCCTCGGCATCACCACCCTGATGGTCACCCACAACCAGGACGAAGCCATGCTGATGGCCGACCGCATCGCCGTGATGCACAACGGCAAGGTCGAGCAGTACGCCACGCCCCAGGAGATCTACGACCGCCCGGCCACGCCGTTCGTCGCCGAATTCGTCGGCCAGGGCAACTGGCTGCCGTTCCAGCGCAGCAGCGACAGCCACGCGCGGGTCGGCGGGATGAACCTGCGCCTGGCCGACGGCAGCGTCCACAGTCCTTCCGGCCGCCTGTTCTGCCGTCCGGAAGCGATCAGCGTCAATCCGCTGGTGCACGAGGAAAACCTGTTCCCGGCCAAGGTGCGTGAGATCACCTTCCTCGGCAACCGCTGCCGCATGAGCTTCGAACTCGACCAGTTGCCGGGCCATGCGCTGCTCGCCGAACTGGCCCCGGAAGCCATGCCGCGCCTGGGCGCACAGCAGATCATGGTGGCCCTGCCGCCGCGCAGCCTGCAGGTGTTCGCCTGATGAGCGCGAACATGGCGCTGCCGCTACCGCACAAGCAGGCGCGGCAGGTGTCCGGGGCCGAGGTCGGCGACCGGATCTTCGTGCTCGGCGGCAAGCTCCTGTTGCTGGTGCTGCTCGGGGTGGCGGTGCTGCTGCCGCTGTTGGCGATCTTCTGGCGCGGCTTCAGCAGCGAAGCCGGGCAGGGCGGCGGCTGGCTCGCCGCGAAAGAACTGGTGAGCAGCGACAATTTCCACTGGCTGCTCGGCAACAGCCTGAAGGTTTCCCTCAGCGTCGCGGCCATCGTCGTACCGCTGGCCTACCTATTTGCCTACGCCTTGCAGCGCACGTTGATTCCCGGCAAAGGCCTCTGGCGCGGGATTTCGTTGCTGCCGCTGATGGCGCCATCGATGCTGCCGGGGATTGCGCTGGTCTATCTGTTCGGCAATCAGGGCCTGCTGCGCGGCCTGCTGTCGGACAACATTTACGGTTTCTGGGGGATTGTTCTGGGTGAGGTGATCTACACCTTCCCACACGCTTTGATGATCTTGCTGTCAGCCCTGTCGCTGGCGGATGCGCGACTGTTCGACGCTGCGTCGAGCATGGGCGCCAGTCCTGCAAAAGCCTTCCGCAGCATCACTTGGCCCGCGACCCGTCAGGCCGTGTTCGCCGCGTTCTGTCTGGTGTTCACCCTGACCATCACCGATTTCGGTGTGCCGGTGGTGGTCGGTGGCGACTATCAGGTGCTGGCGCTGGAAGCCTACAAAGCGGTGGTCGGCCAGCAGCAATTCGGCCGCGGCGCGTTGATCGGCATGGTGCTGCTGCTGCCGGCGCTGTTCAGTTTCGGCGTCGATGCCTGGTTGCGTCGCCGTCATGGCGACGCCATGAGCGGTCGCGCCCAGGTGTTCAAACCGGCACCGTCTAAGAAGCGCGATGTCTTTTATCTCAGCGTTGTCCTGCTGATCAGCGCAGCGTTGCTGCTGGTGTTCGGCATGGCCGTGTTCTCGTCGCTGGTGAAGTTCTGGCCGTACAACCTGTCGCTGTCGCTCAACCATTACCGGTTCGACGAGACCGCCGGCGGCGGCTGGCTGGCCTACGGCAACAGCCTGAAGATGGCGCTGGGCTCGGCGCTGATCGGCAGCGCGCTGATCTTCACCGGCGCCTACCTGATGGAAAAGACCCGCAGCCAGCGCGGGCTGAATCTGACGCTGAGGATGCTCAGTTTCGTACCGATGGCGGTGCCGGGGCTGGTGCTCGGTCTGGGTTACGTTTTCTTCTTCAACCTGACCGGCAACCCGCTGCACGTGCTGTACGGAACCATGACCCTGCTGATCGTCTGCACCATTGCTCACTATTTGACCACTGCGCAGATGACTGCCACCACCGCGCTGCGCCAGCTCGACGCCGAGTTCGAAGCCGCCGCGCTGTCGCTGAAAGCGCCGCTGTACCGCCATTACCTGCGGGTGACCGTGCCGATCTGCCTGCCGGCGCTGCTGGACATCGTGCGCTACCTGTTCGTGTCGGCGATGACCACCGTGTCCGCCGCGATCTTCCTTTACAGCCCCGACACCATCCTTGCGGCGGTGGCGGTGCTGAACATGGACGACGCCGGCAACGTCGGCGGCGCAGCGGCGATGTCGACCCTGATTCTGTTCACCTCGGCAGGCGTGTCCTTGCTGCTGGCGTGGGCTTCGCGCGGCTTGCTGCGCCGTTCCCAGGCCTGGCGGCAGACCCCGCCCGGCCATTGATTTTCGTCCCATCCCCTCAACTCAAGACAGGAAAAGATCATGTTCAAGCCTATGGCCCTGGCCGCCGCGCTCGCCACTTTCAGCCTGAATGCCTTCGCGGCGAAAACCGAGTTGACGGTGTACACCGCCCTCGAAGCCGAACAGCTCAAGACCTACAAGGAAGCCTTCGAGAAGGCCAACCCGGATGTCGAGATCAAGTGGGTGCGCGACTCCACCGGGATCATCACCGCCAAGCTGCTGGCCGAGAAGGAGCGCCCGCAGGCCGACGCGGTCTGGGGCCTGGCGGCGTCGAGCCTGGCGATCCTCGACCAGCAGGGCATGCTGCAAAGCTATGCGCCGAAGGACCTGGGCAAGATCGGCGGCAACTACCGCGATGCCGCCAATCCGCCAGCCTGGGTGGGCATGGACGTGTGGGCGGCGACCATTTGCTTCAACACCGTCGAGGCCCAAAAGCAGGGCCTGAGCAAGCCGGTGAGCTGGCAGGACCTGACCAAGCCTGAGTACAAGGGCAAGATCGTGATGCCGAACCCGGCCTCGTCCGGCACCGGTTTCCTCGATGTCAGCGCCTGGCTGCAGACCTTCGGCGAGAAGCAGGGCTGGGCCTACATGGACGGCCTGCACCAGAACATCGGCCAGTACGTCCATTCCGGCTCCAAGCCGTGCAAGCTGGCGGCGGCGGGGGAATTCCCGATCGGCATTTCCTTCGAATACCCGGCCGTTCAGCTCAAGCGTCAGGGCGCGCCGCTGGACATCATCCTGCCGAAGGAAGGCCTGGGCTGGGAGATCGAGGCCACCGCCGTGATCAAGGGCACCGCCCATGAAGAGGCGGCCAAGAAGCTCGCCGACTTCTCCGCAAGCCCGGCGGCCATGGAGCTGTACAAGGAAAACTTCGCCGTGCTCGCCCAGCCGGGCATCGCCAAGCCGCAGACCGAACTGCCGGCGGACTACGAGCAGCGCCTGATCAAGAACGACTTCGCCTGGGCCTCGAAGAACCGCGACGAGATCCTGACCGAGTGGCGCAAGCGCTATGACGGCAAGTCCGAGAAAGTCGCCGCCAAGTAAGATTTTCATCGACTGACAGGGCCCCATCGCTGGCTTGCCAGCGATGGCGGTCTCTCATTCAGAGCACCTCTCAATGACACAACACAAAGACTTGCTGATCATCGGCGCCGGCATCCTGGGCCTGTCCCACGCCTATGCCGCCGCCCGGCGCGGCCTCAAGGTCAGCGTCTTCGAGCGTACCGCCACGCCCCTCGGGGCGTCGGTGCGCAATTTCGGCCAGGCGCTGGTCACCGGCCAGCCGCCGGGGCCGATGCTGGAGCTGGCCAAGGCCAGCCGCGAGATCTGGGGCCGGTGGGCGCAGCTCGCCGGCCTGCAACTCAAGCGCAACGGCTCGTACCTGTTCGCCCGCACCGAGGCGGAAGAACAGTTGCTGGAAGCCTTTTGCGCCGGCCGCGCCGTCGAGCACGGCTACCGCGTGGAGCTGCTGCGCGGTGCCGCCCTGCATGACCTGTACGGCGGCCGGTTCAGCCATCACCGCGCCGCGCTGTACGGCCTGGACGACCAGCAGCTGTACTCGCGCGAAGCGATCCCGGCGCTGATCGACTGGCTGCGCCGCGAGCTGGGCGTCGAGTTCCACTTCTCGACCCTGGTGCGCGACGTCGAACCGGGGCGCCTGCACAGCACCGCCGGCACGTTCACGGCCGGGCAGATCATCGTCTGCTCCGGCCACGATTATCAGACCCTGCTGGCCGAGCCCATCGCCGCCCTCGACCCGCAGGTCTGCCGCCTGCAGATGCTGCGCGCCCGGCCCCAGGCCAGCCTCGACCTGCAGCACGCGCTGCTCACCGGCCTCAGTTGCGTGCACTACGGCGCCTTCGCCGACCTGCCGGAAGCGGCGGCGGTGCAGGCGCAGATCCTGCGCGAGACGCCGCACCTGCACGACAACGGCATTCACCTGCTGATCAGCCCCACGCCCCAAGGCGAACTGATCATCGGCGATTCGCACCATTACGGCAGGGATCCGTCGCCGTTCAACGCCGAACAGGTGGACGACTGGATGATCGGCCTGGCCGAGCACACCCTCGGCTGCAAGGTACAGGTGGTCGAGCGCTGGCAGGGCGTCTACGGCGCCCGCGGGCCGGGGCCGTTTTCGTTCCTGCGGCCGGCGCCGGGGCTCGGCGTGGCGCTGATGCACACCGGCGTGGGCATGAGCGTCGGCCCGGCCATGGCCGAGCGCAATGTCGCGCAACTGCTGGAGGAGGTCTGATGGGCCGCCACGAACAGGTGATCGCCGAGGTGTTCGGGCTGTACGAACGCTTCGGTGCCAGCGACTACATCGGCGAGCCGGTGTCGCAGATCGAGCACATGTCCCAGGCGGCGCAGCTGGCCATGGCCGAAGGCTTTGACGACGAAGTGGTGCTGGCGGCGTTCTTCCACGACATCGGCCACCTGTGCGCCGAGGGCGCGCAGAGCATGGGCGGCTACGGCGCGGTCAGCCACGAACGCCTCGGCGCCGATTACCTGCGCGAGGCGGGGTTCAGTGAGCGTGTCGCGCGGCTGGTGGAGTATCACGTGCAGGCCAAGCGCTATCTGACGCTCAGGGAGACGGGCTATCACCAACGCCTGAGCGAAGCCAGCCGACGCACCTTGGCGTATCAGGGCGGGGTGATGACGGAGGCCGAAGCTGAGGCGTTCGAGCGCGATCCGTTGTGCGCCGTCAGCCTGCGGATGCGCCAGTGGGATGAGCTGGCGAAGGAGACGGCGGTGCCGGTGGTGGATCTGCAGGTGCTGAAGGAGAAGGCGGTGCGGGTGTTGGCGGGCTGAACCGCTGAACCGCTGAACCGCTGAACCGCAGGGCCGCAGGGCCGCAGGGCCGCCATCGCCAGCAGGTTTTCCTGCACACCAGAACCCATGTGGGAGCGAGCCTGCTCGCGATGACGGCAGTCCATCCCCCTTCGGTGCGCCGGACGAACCGCCATCGCCAGCAGGCTGGCTCCTACAGATCGGTGGCCAGTGAGTCGATCTGCCCCTGTCGTTCGGCCTGATTGAGCTTGGGGTGCGGATTGAGCGATGACCACTGCGGATGCGCCCGCGCCTTGATCAGGGCCTCGGGCAGTTTGCCTTGGCGCCAGGTCTCGTCCTGGGAGGCGGCGACCTGAACGGCATCCATCGCCGCATGGCCCCGGGCGTTCAGGGCCAGCAGCAACTGGCGCTGACGCAACGCCAGCAGGCGCAGCACGTTGTCGTCGACCGTCAGCTCGCGCTGCCCTTTGAGCTTGCCCAGCAAGCGGTTGCCGTAGCTGCGGGCGGTCTGCAGGGCGCCGCCGGCAATCGCGCCGGCCAGGGCGGCGGCGCCGAGGGTGATGCCACCGACCGCCAGATCCACGCCGGCACCGACGGCGGCGCCGGCCGCCATCCCGCCGCCGACCCGCACGCCCAACTGCTTGAGGGTTTCCGGGTTGAACAGGTCATCGCCCCAGCGCCCGTCCAGCAGCGGCAGGTCGCTGGCGGCGGCATCCTGCACGCGGAAGGCATAGAGCTTGAGCAGCGCCTCGACGCAGCGCTGTTCGCGCTGGCGCACGGCCTGGCGCAGTTCGCTGATGGCTTGCTGTTCCTGTGCGGCTTCGCTGGCCACGCTGCGCCGGCAGGCGGCGCAGTCGATCAACAGCTCGGCGATCAGGCGCGCGGCACTCTGTTGGCGGGCGAGGCGTTGGGCCTGCTGGTCGGCGATCAGGCGCTCCAGTTGCGGCCGGGCATTCTCCAGCAGCAGCGCCAGGCTTTCGTACAGCCGCCGTTCGCCGTCCTCCGGCGGGGCGACGCTGTCGAAGCGCACCAGCGCATGCAGGCCAAGACGCGCCAACGCTTCGCGCCATTGCGGCTCGCGGTGGTCGGCGCTGCTGACGAAATTCAGCACCGGCAGCAGCGGTTTGCCGCAGCCGGCCAGCACCTCCAGCTCGTCCCGGTATTTGGCCAGCACCGGTTCGCGGGCATCGATCACGTACAGCCCGGCGTCGGAGGCGAGCAGTTGCCGCAACACCTTGGCCTCTTGCTCGAAACGTTGGCGCGCCTCGCTGCCGTCTAGGAACCGCGCCAGCCGCGCCGGGCCGTCGAGGCGTTCGCCGGGGCGTTCCAGCCGTTCGAGAAAATCCAACAGGGCGATGGCGTCTTCCAGGCCCGGGGTGTCGTAGAGGTCGAGCAACGGTTCGCCCTCCACCGACAGCCGTGCGCCCTCGACGTGCCGGGTGGTGCTGGGGCGGTGCGAGACTTCGCCGAAGCCGACGTCGCGGGTCAGGGTGCGCAGCAGCGACGTCTTGCCGACGTTGGTGTGGCCGACCACGGCCAGTTTCAGCGGGGCCTTCCAGGCTTCAGTCATGACCGTGCTCCAGCCAGCCCATCGGGGCGCAATCGGCGAACGGCAGCTCCAGCTGCTCCAGCGCCACGTGCCAGTCGCCGAGGCGTTCGGCGTCCAGCGCCTGGCCTTGAGGTGCCTGCAACAGCCAGACGCGGGTGGCGGCGGCATTGCGCGCCAGTTCGGCGATCAGCGCCAGGCTGCCGCGGTCCGGCGAGCGCCGGGGATCGCAGGCAATGGCCAGACGTGCGGGCGGGAAGCGGGTCAGCTGTTCAAGCAGGCGGTGCCTGGATTCGCGGCTGTCGAGGATGCCGGCGTCGCTGACGCCTTTGGGCAATGCCGGCGGCCACGGGCGCTGGTCGTCCAGCTCGATCGCCACCAGCAGCGCCCCTTCGCTGACCTCTGCGCCGACGGCGCTTTCGACCCGGTGCAGGTGCTCCGGCGCCGCGTCGTTGATGCCTAAGCGTTCGCTGCTGGGCATCAGGCGTTCACGCAGCTGGGCGTAGCCGGGCAGGTTCAGGTCCAGGTGCAGGCGGGCGCGTCCGCGGTTCCAGCGCCAGCGGCACAGCAGCATCAGGATCAGCCGCGGCAGCACGCCGTAGATCAGCACCGCGCCGACCAGCCAGATGGCCCAGGCCTGGCGCACCAGCGCCCGGTTGTAGTCGCTGTCCAGGCCGACGCGGATCATGTCCACCCGTGGCGCGCTCCAGCCCAGGGCATGGGGGACGGCGGTCAGGGCATCGGTCAGCGCCGCGAAGAAGTCGGCGCCCAGCAGGGTGCTTTCCCAGATGAAGTCGTATTGCCGGGTCGCCATCAGCAGCACCAGCATTGTCAGGGCGCTGAGCATGATCAGCAGCCAGAGCCCGTTGACCAGCGTGCCGATGGCCCAGCGGTTGAGCCGGTGCCGTTGCAGGAGCAGCATCAGCGCCGGCGGCAGTTGGGCGGCCTTGGCGTCCCGGGCGAGTTTCTCGCTGAGCCACATCCACAGGCGGCCCAGCGCCGCGCTGTGCTCCCCGGCAAACACCAGGCCGACCGCCCAGCTCAGCAGCAGAATCAGGTTCAGCCCGAGCAACGTGCCCAAGGCCCAGAAAATGTTGACCGGCCCGAGGCCGTTGCCCAGCGCGGAAAACGCCATGCCCGCCCCGGTGATGCAGGCCAGCGCCGCCATCAGCAGCACCGCCAGGCGTGCGCCTTGCAGCCAGTGCTTGAGCGCGGCGGTCAGCCCGTCGCGCTCGGCCAACCACAGCGCCCGGCGCTGGATGCGTCCCGGCAGGTCGCCGCCGGCCGCGCGGGCCAGGCGATTGGCTTCCAGATCGTCCAGGGAACCTGCGTGTTCTTCGCGCAGGCGCATGGTTTCGGTGAGCCAGAGGTTTTGCAGTGGAGTCAGTTCAGTCACGCGGCATCCCGTTGCTTGATTGAGCCGTGAGCATAACCGCTGCGGCGCTTATCGGGGCAAGCGCGGCTCTGCTATCCTCGCCGGCATGACTAAATCACTCCCCCTCAGCCTGATCGCAGCCCTCGGCGAAAACCGTGTGATCGGCATCGACAACAGCATGCCCTGGCACCTGCCGGGGGACTTCAAATACTTCAAGGCCACGACGCTCGGCAAGCCAATCATCATGGGCCGCAAGACCTGGGATTCGTTGGGTCGTCCGTTGCCGGGCCGTCTGAACATCGTGGTCAGCCGTCAGGCCGGTCTGGCGCTGGAAGGCGCGGAAGTCTATCCGTCGCTGGAGGCCGCCGTGGCGCGTGCCGAAGCGTGGGCGAAAGAGCAGGGCGTCGACGAGTTGATGCTGATCGGCGGTGCGCAGTTGTATGCGCAGGGGCTGGCGCAGGCGGATCGTTTGTACCTGACCCGCGTGGCACTGAGCCCGGAAGGGGATGCGTGGTTTCCGGAGTTCGATCTGAACCAGTGGAAACTGGTGTCGAACGTGCCGAATCCGGCTGAAGGCGACAAGCCGGCCTACCACTTCGAAGTCTGGGAAAAAGCCTGAATCTGTGGCGAGGGAGCACGCTCCCTCGCCACAACGTCAATCAAGCCTGAGCAAGCTCCGCATGCTCATCGGCCTCCAGCAGCGCCTTGTCGGTCTGCTGCATCACTTGGCTGGTGATCGCCCCGGCGGTGATCGAACCGCTCACGTTCAATGCCGTGCGGCCCATGTCGATCAGCGGCTCGACCGAAATCAGCAACGCCACCAATGACACCGGCAAGCCCATGGCCGGCAGCACGATCAGCGCCGCGAACGTCGCGCCGCCGCCCACACCCGCCACACCGGCCGAGCTCAGGGTCACGATGGCCACCAGCGTGGCGATCCACAGCGGATCCAGCGGGTTGATGCCCACGGTCGGCGCCACCATTACCGCCAGCATGGCCGGATAGAGGCCGGCGCAGCCGTTCTGGCCGATGGTCGCGCCGAACGAGGCGGCGAAGCTGGCCACCGACTGCGGGATGCCCAGACGGCTGGTCTGCGCCTCGATGCTCAGCGGGATGGTCGCCGCGCTGGAGCGGCTGGTGAAGGCGAACGTCAGCACCGGCCAGATCTTGCGGAAGAAGCGCAGCGGGTTGATCCCGGCCGCCGACACCAGCACGCCGTGCACGACGAACATCAGGCCCAGGCCCAGGTACGACACGACCACGAAGCTGCCCAGCTTGATGATGTCCTGCAGGTTGGAGCCGGCCACCACCTTGGTCATCAGCGCCAGCACGCCGTACGGGGTCAGCTTCATCACCAGGCGCACCAGGCGCGTCACCCAGGCTTGCAGGGTGTCGATGGCGTTGATCACTTTCTGGCCTTTGTCGGCGTCATCCTTGAGCAGCTGCAGCGCAGCCATGCCCAGGAACGCGGCGAAGATCACCACGCTGATGATCGAGGTCGGCTTGGCCCGCGCCAGGTCGGCGAACGGGTTCTGCGGGACGAACGACAGCAGCAGCTGCGGCACGTTGAGGTCGGCGACCTTGCCGGCGTAGTCGGTCTGGATGGTTTGCAGGCGGGCCATTTCCTGGGTGCCGGCCACCAGGCCTTCGGCGGTGAGGCCGAACAGGTTGGTCAGGCCGATGCCGATCAGCGCGGCGATCGCGGTGGTGAACAGCAGCGTGCCGAGGGTCAGGAAGCTGATCTTGCCCAGCGACGAGGCGTTGTGCAGACGGGCCACGGCGCTGAGGATCGAGGCGAACACCAGCGGGATCACGATCATTTGCAGCAGTTGCACGTAACCGTTGCCCACCAGGTCGAACCAGCCGATCGAGGCTTTGAGCACCGGGTCGCCGGCACCGTAGACGGTGTGCAGCGCCACGCCGAAGCCCACGCCGAGCGCCAGCGCGAGCAGGACTTTTTTCGCCAGGCTCCAGGAGCTATGGCGGGTTTGCGCCAGGCCGAAGAGCAGGGCGAGGAACACCAGCAGATTGAGGATCAGCGGCAGATTCATGAGGACTCCCGAAAAGACGTTGCCAGCAGCCTTCCGGGGCCGCTGCGAACCGGAAAGCCTAACAGCTTGATTTGCAATGAATTAATACCGAAATCGCAGGGTGTCCGTCGTTTTTGGAATAAGCGCATGTCGCATCCACGATGCAACTGGCGCAAAAAAGACGCACGCGGTCGCTGACAGACGGGAACTGTCACACTGATTTGTTAGCGTCGATTCCTTTCAACCGGGGAGAAACGCTGATGAAATTCGCACCGACATTTCTGGCTGCCGCACTCTGCCTTGGCCTCGCTGGCCAGGCGCTCGCCACCGACTTGAAGCACTGGCCCGCGGATCAGGCCAAGGCACTGGACGCGATGATCGCGGCCAACGCCAACAAGGGTAACTACGCGGTGTTCGACATGGACAACACCAGTTACCGCTACGACCTTGAAGAATCGCTGCTGCCGTTCATGGAAAACAAGGGCCTGATCACCCGGGACAAGCTCGACCCCTCCCTGAAGCTGATGCCGTTCAAGGACACCGCCGACCATAAGGAAAGCCTGTTCAGCTACTACTACCGCCTCTGCGAAGTCGACGACATGGTCTGCTACCCGTGGGTGGCGCAAGTGTTCTCCGGCTTCACCCTCAAGGAGCTCAAGGGCTACGTCGACGAAATGATGGCCTCGGGCAAGCCGGTGCCGGCCACCTATTACGAAGGCGACGTGGTCAAGAAGCTGGACGTCAACCCGCCGAAGCTCTTCACCGGCCAGCAAGAGCTGTACAACAAGCTGATGGAGAACGGCATCGAGGTCTATGTGATGACCGCCGCTTCGGAGGAACTGGTGCGCATGGTCGCGGCGGATCCGAAGTACGGCTACAACGTCAAGCCGCAGAACGTCATCGGCGTGTCGCTGCTGCTCAAGGACCCCAAGACCGGCGAGCTGACCACCGCCCGCAAGCAGATCACCGCCGGCAAGTATGACGAGAAGGCCAACCTCGGCCTGGAACTGACCCCGTACCTGTGGACCCCGGCCACCTGGATGGCCGGCAAGCACGCGGCGATCCTGACCTACATCGACGAGTGGAAGAAGCCGGTGCTGGTGGGCGGCGACACCCCGACCAGCGACGGCTACATGCTGTTCCACGATGTCGACGTGGCCAAGGGCGGCATCCACCTGTGGGTCAACCGCAAGGACAAGTACATGACCCAGCTCAACGGCATGATGGCCAAGCACGCCGCGGCCCAGGCCAAGGAAGGCTTGCCGGTGACGGCGGACAAGAACTGGGTGATCGTCAAGCCGGAAGAGATCCAGTAAGCCGCGGTCCTGGGCGGTTCCTGGGGGCGCTACGGTCTTGAGCCTGTGGCGCCTCGACGGGCGCCATCGCCAGCAGGCTGGCTCCCACAGGGATCCCGGCTGAATGCGGAATCTGCGGCCACCGCCATCCAATGTGGGAGCCAGCCTGCTGGCGATGGCGTCAGCCCAGGCAAAAAAATGCCCCGCACATGGCGGGGCATTTTTATGCGCGACGGTTAAGCATTACAGCCCGTCGAGCATCGCCTTGTTGCGCACCGCACCCTTGTCGGCGCTGGTGGCGAGCAGGGCGTAGGCCTTCAGGGCGGTGGTCACCTTGCGCGGACGCTGTTCGGCCGGCTTCCAGCCTTTCTTGTCCTGCTCGACCCGGCGCGCGGCCAGTTCTTCATCGCTGATCAACAGGTTGATCGAACGGTTCGGGATGTCGATCAGCACCTTGTCGCCGTCCTGCACCAGGCCGATGGCGCCGCCCGCCGCCGCTTCCGGCGAAGCGTGGCCGATGGACAGGCCCGAGGTGCCGCCGGAGAAGCGGCCGTCGGTGAGCAGGGCGCAGGCTTTGCCCAGGCCCTTGGACTTCAGGTAGGAGGTCGGGTAGAGCATTTCCTGCATGCCCGGGCCGCCTTTCGGGCCTTCGTAGCGGATGATGACGATGTCGCCTTCCTTCACTTCGTCGGCGAGGATGCCGCGCACGGCGCTGTCCTGGCTTTCGAAGATCTTCGCGTTGCCTTCGAAGACCAGGATCGACTCGTCGACGCCGGCGGTCTTCACCACGCAGCCGTCCAGCGCGATGTTGCCGTACAGCACGGCCAGGCCGCCTTCTTTGGAGTAGGCGTGCTCGACGCTGCGGATGCAGCCGTTCTCGCGGTCGTCGTCCAGGGACGGCCAGCGGGTGGACTGGCTGAACGCGGTCTGGGTCGGAATGCCGGCAGGGCCTGCCTTGAAGAAATGGTGCACGGCCTCGTCGTTCGTCTGGGTGATGTCCCACTTGGCGATGGCTTCTTCCATGCTGCGGCTGTGCACGGTCGGCAGGTCGGTGTGCAGCAGGCCGCCGCGGGCCAGCGAACCGAGGATGCTGAAGATGCCGCCGGCGCGGTGCACGTCTTCCATGTGGTACTTCTGGATGTTCGGCGCGACCTTGCACAGCTGCGGCACCTTGCGCGACAGGCGATCGATGTCGCGCAGGTCGAAGGCGATCTCGGCTTCCTGGGCGGCGGCCAGCAGGTGCAGGATGGTGTTGGTCGAACCGCCCATGGCGATGTCGAGCATCATGGCGTTCTCGAACGCCTTGAAGTTGGCGATGTTGCGCGGCAGCACCGACTCGTCGTTCTCGCCGTAGTAGCGCTTGCACAGCTCGACGATGGTGCGGCCGGCCTCGAGGAACAGCTGTTCGCGGTCGCTGTGGGTGGCCAGGGTCGAACCGTTGCCCGGCAACGCCAGGCCCAGGGCCTCGGTCAGGCAGTTCATCGAGTTGGCGGTGAACATGCCGGAGCACGAGCCGCAGGTCGGGCAGGCGCTGCGCTCGTACTCGGCGACCTTCTCGTCAGAGGCGCTGGAGTCGGCGGCGATCACCATGGCGTCGACGAGGTCGAGGCCGTGGCTGGCCAGTTTGGTCTTGCCGGCTTCCATCGGGCCGCCGGAGACGAAGATCACCGGGATGTTCAGGCGCAGGGCGGCCATCAGCATGCCGGGGGTGATCTTGTCGCAGTTGGAGATGCAGACGATGGCGTCGGCGCAGTGGGCGTTGACCATGTATTCGACGGAGTCGGCGATGATCTCGCGGCTCGGCAGCGAATAGAGCATGCCGTCGTGGCCCATGGCGATGCCGTCGTCCACGGCGATGGTGTTGAATTCCTTGGCGACGCCACCGGCCCGTTCGATTTCGCGGGCGACCAGTTGGCCCAGGTCCTTGAGGTGGACGTGGCCCGGCACGAACTGGGTGAAGGAGTTGGCGACGGCGATGATCGGCTTCTTGAAGTCGTCATCCTTCATCCCGGTGGCGCGCCACAGTGCGCGGGCGCCGGCCATGTTGCGGCCGTGGGTGGAAGTCTTTGAACGGTAATCAGGCATTGGAGCACTCCGGGCGGCTAATCAGGTACTAAAGGGGAGTGAGCTTCTGTTGACGTCCGGAACACCCGAAAATGGCCGTGTGTCCTGATGCTGCCGATGACTTTGCGGGATCGCCGCTTGCCTCAGCCTGAGCTCATAAACCCGCCGGGGATGAATGGCGATGAATCCCGCGATTCTACACCGCTGGCGTCTGGAGGGAATGGCGCAAAACGCTGTTCGGCCGCCGAGGGCGCCTGCGGGATGACGGCCGGCGGTTTCAGTCGCGGCCCGGCTGCACGACGGCGCCGTGACGAAGGCCTTCGGCCCGGCGGTTGATGCGGGCGTTCAGCCCCAGCGCCACGCCGCCGAGGATCAGGAAGCAGCCGCCGAGGGTGGGTTGCAGGTCGGCCGGGCTCAGGCTGATCAAGGCGCTGATCGCCCCGCCGCAGATGAAGACCAGGGTGCTGCCGGCCGAGGCCGAGGTGCCCGCGTGCTCGGGATAAAGGTCCATGGCCCGGGAGGTAGCCGCTGGCCGGACGATGGTGGTGCCGGCGGTGCAGATCAGCATCGGCACCAGCACCGTCGCCGGGGTCAGCGCAAAGCCCGAAGGCAGGCACAGCAGGGCCAGGCCGGCCAGCAGGATCAGGCCCAGCCCTGCGGTGATCTGCCGGGCGGGCGTGATCCGTCGGCTCAGCACGGTGGCGACGATGCCCCCCAGCACATAGGCGGCGCCGTAGACCAGCAGGACAAGGGAGAACTCATAGGCGGACAGTTGCAGGCGGTCCATGAAGATCAGCGGCGAAATCACGATGAACGAGAAGTGGCAAGCGAAGGCGAAGGCCGATATCAGCCAGTAACCGACGAAGTCGAAATCGCCCAGCACCCGGCGGTAGGTCAGCAGGAAGTGCGCCGGGGCACCTGCGGCCGTCGGACGGCCCCCTGGCAGGAACAGCCCCGCCTTGAGCAGCACCACCGAGGCCAGCGCCGCGAATGCCCAGAAGCTGGCGCGCCAGCCGAAGGCGGATTGCAGCAGGGTGCCGGCCAACGGTGACACCGAGATGAAAAGACCACCTGCGGTGACCATCAGGATCCGCAACCGGTCACGTTCCTCCCCGTCGAACAGGTCCTGCACCAGGGCCTGGGACAGCACGAAGCAACCGCAGCCCGCCGCCTGCACCACCCGGAACGCCAGGAACAGCGCGTAGTCGCGGGACAGCAGGCAACCGACGGCGCCGAGGATCGAGACCGCGATGCCGGCCAGCAGCAGGCACTTGCGCCCGATCACGTCCGACAGCGGGCCGATCAGCAACTGGGAAAAGGCGATGCCCACGGCGAACACGCTGATCGACAGCGCGATGTCCGTGGGCGTGCGCCGGAAATGCTCGGCCAGGGCCGGAAACGACGGCAGCAGGACATCCAGCGGAAACACGCCGAGCAGCACCATCGCCAGCAACAGGCCCACGGCCCCGCGACGTTGGCGGGCGGTCGCCGCCGGAGTTCCTTCATTCATCGATCAGTCCTGCCTTGGCGAAGAGTCTGCGGTTTTGGGGCAACGCGAAGAATCCGGCCTTTGTCAGCGCCGCGAGGGTGGCGACGGCGCCTGCGCGGGCGCGGCGCCGGTTGGCCTGGGCGGTGGCCGCCTCGGCGACGATGTCCGTGGCGGTTTCTTCCTCGATCCCGGCGCTGCGCAGGCTCTGGAGCAGCCAGGCCTCGTCGACCTCGAAGAAGATCCCGATGACCTCCAGCAGCGTTCTTGCCGTGAACGTCCTTTTGCGGGTGTTCATGGTCAGCCAGAGGTAATGGAACACCTCGGCGAAGTAGCGGCTGTGACGGGCCTCGTCGCCCAGATGGTCGCGCAGCATGTCGTCGACGCAGGACACCAGGCTGTCACGGCAGACGTCGAGCAGCTCGCGGGCGATGAGGGTCTCCGAGACGAAGCCGAGCAGGAACCACGCCAGCGGCCGGCTGTGCTGCGGTGTGCGTTCGATCAGGGCGTTGAGCCGGGTGATCCGCCGGGGCATGGCCGGACGCTGGGTGAAGCCATAGTGCGCGGCGATCTGTTCGGCCAAGCGGTTGGAGAACAGCGCGTGATACCCCTCGTCCGTGTAGAGCTGGAGCGCGGCGGTCTTCATGCGCGGGGGCACGTAGGCGGGGATCTCGCCATGGACGATGGTTTCCACCGCTCGGTTGACGATGCGGTGTTCGAGCAGGGTGGTGTAGTCGAGAAAGTGCACCAGGTGGTTGGCGGTCAGGCGGTGGATGACCTCGCGCCCGGCTGCTTCGATGGCCGGATGGGCCAGGTACGGCAGGAAGCCTGGGGGAAACCAGTGGCGGGACTCCAGTTGCCGCGCAAGGTCCGCTGGCAACGGGTAGTCATGGCGGCTGACCCGCACCGACGCGCGGGTGTCCCATTCTCCCAGCGTGAAGCGCAGCGCCCAGGACACCGGCGGTTCGGCCGGGACATCGAGCAGTCGAGTCATGGATTCACCGCCCGTGGGTCCAGCAGGTCCCTCAGTTCCCGGCACATGGCCTGGCCATCGCTGTTGCCGCAGCCGACGAAGAACAAGGGCTGTTCAGGGCTGCCTTCGAGGTTGAGCAGGGTTTCGACCGGGCCGTCGGCGAACGCACCGGTCAGCCAGGTGTTGAGGCCCAATGCCGTGGCCACCAGTTGAAAGGTCTGGGACAGATGGCCGGCCTCGACGAATGCCATCCGGTAAGCCCGTGAGTGGGGGTATTTCCACCAGAGCCGGTCGAACCGGGCGGTGATGAACAGGCCCAGCGGCAGATCGTTGATGAAGTGCTGGCCGCACAGCAGGTTGCCCAGTGCCGAGTCGGGCAGCGGGTTCGTCAGGCTCAAGGTGTGCTGCGCCGGATGGTAGGCATAGACGCCGGGCGCCAGGCCGCTGACGTTCTGAACCAGCAAGAGGCCTTCGCAGGCGTTGAGCCCGCCGCCGGACGGGCTGCTGCGCCGTGCCGTCATGCCCGGGGCGGCGCTGTCGTCGCAGATGCGTTCGCGCAGGTGGCCGAGCGTCAGGTACAGCAGGGTGCTCAGGTCGGTGAGCGCCACGGGGGCCTGGGTGAAGGAGCGGCAGGTCTTCCGGTCAAGCAGCGTGGTGTGCAGATCGGCGCCCGCCAACCGGGACGGTTCGGGCAGGGCGATGTGCGCCAGGGTGTCCGGCGGTGTCCGGGTGTCGCCGGGCGCTGGCGTGGCCAGCACGTCGTTGCAATGTTCCAGGTATTGCCTGGACCATTCTTGAATGTTCTGTGGGGGGTGTTCGAAAGGGATGTTTTGGGTGCCGATGTGGTAGATCCTGGAAAGTTCGTCCCATCCCCATTCCGGTGTGTCGGTTTTTGAAGCAGTTAATATTCCGGCTGCCAGAAGTTGTGTGTCTATGATGTTGCTGTCGTCGAAGTTGTTCGGGTTTTCTATAAGTTGCGCGAGGCGAGTCGAATAACGGATATCGAGTTCGTGTTGCGTGTGGTCTTTATAGTTCCAGACAATTTGTGCGGGCGGCTTCGGCAATATGAAAACATGAGGGTTGATGTGCATGAGGCGATTCACTCTGTGCTGTGAGCCTTTGAAGACGCCGGAGTGCCGGCACCCTCCGGCGTCTTCATTTACTTAGCGGGCTTTAGGGGCGACCAGAAAAGCCAGGTTTGCGATTTTGTTGGTTTCCAGAGTGATTGCTTTCATTTGATGAACTCCTTGTTCATTGGTAATTGAAGTCACCTCGTGGTGACAGCTCAATCATAGTTTGTAATGGATTGTTGGCAAGCGGATATTCAGTAGGAATGTTCCAGTAATTTTGTCGGAGCGCTTACCGGTCGAGTTTGGACTTGTAAGTTGTTTCTTGTTGGGTGTTTCTTTTAATGAAATATCCTGCACGTCTGTAGGAAAGAACATGTAGGAAGGAACATGTGGGAAGTTCGATGAGGCAGGGCGGGACGCAGGCCAAAAGCAAAACGGGGAGCCCATGGGCTCCCCGTTTTGCTGTCCGGCCGCGTATCAGCTGTTGGGCAGCAGGCGGCAGGTGATGCTCTTGATGTAGCGGGTTTCCGGGATGGCCGGGTGCACCGGATGATCCGGGCCCTGGGCGCCGCGCTCCAGCAGTTGGATGTTGCGGTCCAGGTGGCGGGCGCTGGTCAGCAGGATGTTCTGCAGGTCGTCTTCCGGCAGGTGCATCGAGCACGACGCGCTGACGAGGATGCCGTCCTTGGTCAGCAGGCGCATGGCCTGCTCGTTCAGGCGGCGGTAGGCGCCTTCGCCGTTCTTCAGGTCTTTCTTGCGTTTGATGAACGCCGGCGGGTCGGCGACGATGACGTCGAAACGCTCTTCGCTGGCCTTGAGTTCCTTCAGGGCTTCGAAGACGTCGCCTTCGATGCAGGTCATCTTGTCGGCGAAGCCGTTCAGCGCGGCGTTGCGCTCCACGCCGTCGAGGGCGAAGCCCGAGGCGTCGACGCAGAACACTTCGCTGGCGCCGAACGCGCCGGCCTGCACGCCCCAGCCGCCGATGTAGCTGTACAGGTCCAGCACGCGCTTGCCTTTGACGTACGGCGCCAGGCGCGCGCGGTTCATGCGGTGGTCGTAGAACCAGCCGGTCTTCTGGCCGCCGATGACCGGGGCTTCGAACTTCACGCCGTTCTCTTCCAGCGGCACCCACTCCGGCACCACGCCGAACACGGTTTCGACGTAGCGCTCCAGGCCCTCGGCATCGCGGGCGGCCGAGTCGTTCTTGAACAGGATGCCGCTCGGCTTGAGCACCTGGGTCAGCGCGGCGATCACGTCGGCCTTGTGGGCTTCCATGGTGGCCGAGGCGAGCTGCACCACGAGGATGTCGCCGAAACGGTCGACCACCAGGCCCGGCAGCAGGTCGGAGTCGCCGTAGACCAGGCGGTAGAACGGCTTGTCGAATAGGCGCTCGCGCAGGGACAGGGCCACGTTCAGGCGGTGCACCAGCAGCGACTTGTCCAGCGCCAGCTTGGCGTCCCGGGACAGCAGGCGGGCGCAGATCAGGTTGTTCGGGCTCATCGCCACGATGCCCAGCGCCTTGCCGCCGGCGGCTTCGAGCAGGGCCTGGTCGCCGGCCTTGAAGCCGTGCAGCGGGGTGGCGGCCACGTCGATTTCGTTGCTGTAGACCCACAGGTGGCCGGCGCGCAGGCGACGGTCGGCGTTGGCTTTGAGGCGCAAGCTAGGCAGGGACATGACGTCGCTCCGGAAAAAAAGAGCGGGAGTATACCGTGTTGCGCGCGGCGCGGGCCGCAGGAGCGATGAATCACCCGCCGCAGGCGAACCGGCCACACATTTTGCGTACGCCGCCAGGCGCAATCGACGGGGTGGTCTTCAATGAAAGATTTGGCCGATCTGCCCTGCGATGTGTCGTTCGTCGGTTTTTAGGGGTTAGAATCGCCGCCTGTCCCAGAGTGTGTACTTATGTCCCAAGAGCTGACCACCGAACAGATTCAACAGTCCCTGCAGGGCATCAGCGTGCCCGCGCAACCGCAGATCATGGTGGATCTGCAAATGGAGCAGTACATGCCCGACCCGGACCTGGAGACCATCGCCAAGCTGATCTCCCAGGATCCCGGCATGTCCGGCTCGCTGCTGAAGATCGTCAATTCGCCGTACTACGGCCTGAGCAACAAGATCACCTCGATCAAGCGCGCGGTGAACCTGTTGGGCAGCCGTTCGATCATCAACCTGATCAACGCGCAGTCGATCAAGGGCGAGATGAACGACGACACCATCGTCACCCTCAACCGTTTCTGGGACACGGCCCAGGACGTGGCGATGACCTGCCTGACCCTGGCCAAGCGCGTCGGCACCGAAGCGTGCGACGAGGCCTATGCGCTGGGCCTGTTCCATGACTGCGGCGTGCCGCTGATGCTGCAGCGCTTCCCCGACTACATGTCGACGCTCGAAGAGGCCTACGCCAGCGCCAGCGCCGAATGCCGGGTGGTGGACACCGAAAACCGCGTGTACAACACCAACCATTCGGTGGTCGGCTACTACACCGCCAAGTCCTGGCGCCTGCCGGAGCACGTCAGCAACGCCATCGCCAACCACCACAACGCGCTGGCGATCTTCAGCGACGAGTCTTCGCGCAACAACCAGATGAAAAACCTGCTGGCGATCCTCAAGATGGCCGAGCACATCTGCGCCTCCTACCGGGTGCTGGGCAACCAGGCCGAAGACCATGAGTGGAACTGCGTAGGTCCTTTGGTGCTCGACTACGTCGGCCTGTCCGAGTATGACTTCGAGACCCTCAAGCAGACGATCCGCGAACTCGGCGCCCATTGATTCGAGAACGACATGCCTGAATTGCCGGAAGTCGAGACCACCCGCCGGGGCATCGCCCCGCACCTGGAGGGCCAGCGGGTCAGCCGGGTGATCGTGCGCGAGCGCCGTCTGCGCTGGCCGATCCCCGAAGAGCTCGATGTGCGGCTGTCCGGCCAGCGCATCGTGCAGGTCGACCGGCGGGCCAAGTACCTGCTGATCAACGCCGAGGTCGGCACGCTGATCAGCCATCTGGGCATGTCGGGCAACCTGCGGCTGGTGGAGGCGGGGTTGCCGGCGGGCCGGCATGAGCATGTCGACATCGAACTCGAATCGGGCCTGGCCCTGCGCTACACCGATCCGCGCCGGTTCGGCGCCATGCTCTGGAGCACCGATCCGCTGCATCACGAGCTGCTGATCCGCCTGGGGCCTGAGCCGTTGACCGACCTGTTCGACGGCGAGCGGCTGTTCCAGCTGTCGCGGGGGCGGTCGATGGCGGTCAAGCCGTTCATCATGGACAACGCGGTGGTGGTGGGCGTGGGCAACATTTACGCGACCGAAGCGCTGTTCGCCGCCGGCATCGATCCGCGCCGCGAAGCCGGGGGCATTTCCCGGGCGCGCTACCTGAAGCTGGCCATCGAGATCAAACGCATCCTCGCCGCCGCCATCGAGCGCGGCGGCACCACGCTGCGCGACTTCATCGGCGGCGATGGCCAGCCGGGGTATTTCCAGCAGGAGCTGTTCGTCTACGGCCGCGGCGGCGAGCACTGCAAGGTGTGCGGCACCGGGCTGCGGGAAATCAAGCTCGGCCAGCGCGCAAGCGTCTGGTGCCCGCGCTGCCAGACCTGAGGCAAAACGGCTGAAAAGCTCCTACGGTCTATAGTGAGGTGTCTCACTGTTCAGCCCGAAGGATCGTGCCATGAAATCCCTTCCTGCCCTGCTCATCGCACTGTCGCTGTGTGCCAGCCTGCCCGCCCGGGCGACGGAGGGCGGTAGCGGCGATCCGCGCTACGCCCTCCAGAACCCGCCGGCCTACGCCATGATCGGCGACCTGCTGATCGCCCGGCCGTTGCTGACGGTGGCGACGGTGATCGGGGCGGGGGTGTTTGTCGTGTCGTTGCCGTTCACGGCCTTGGGCGGCGGGATCGGCGATGCCGGAGAGGCACTGGTGGTGGCGCCGGCGAAAGCGGCGTTCGCGCGGTGCCTGGGGTGCACGGGGGAGGGGTTCGAACAGCGCGAGTGAACTGTTCCGGGTGGTCGGTGACGCTATCGCCAGCAGGCTGGCTCTCACATGGGATCTGCGCCCTGTGGGAGCCAGCCTGCTGGCGATGAGGCCCGAGGGAATCCGGATCAGGCCTTGCCGGTGATCCGGCGGTACTTGGCCATCAGCTGCTCTTCGGTTTCCGGATGGGCTTCGTCCAGCGGGATGCAGTCCACCGGGCAGACCTGCTGGCACTGCGGCTCGTCGTAGTGGCCCACGCACTGGGTGCACAGGTTCGGGTCGATCACGTAGATCTCTTCGCCTTGGGAAATGGCCTCGTTCGGGCACTCGGGTTCGCAGACGTCGCAGTTGATGCAATCGTCGGTGATGATCAGGGACATGCTAACTCCAGCCGGGGCGGCAGGCCCGGGCGCTATCTATCAGTGCGCGCAATTGTGCCGCATTGGCGCCTGCAGTGCACGCAGGCGCCGTTTGAACGGTCGTCACTTCTTGAAGCGCAGGGTCAGGGCCTCGGCCACGGCCGGGTGGACGAACTTGCTGATGTCGCCGCCCAGGGCCGCGATCTCGCGCACCAGGGTCGAGGAAATGAACGAATAGCGCTCGGACGGGGTGAGGAACAGGCTTTCCACGTCCGGGGCCAGTTGGCGGTTCATGTTGGCCAGCTGGAATTCGTACTCGAAGTCCGAGACCGCCCGCAGGCCGCGCAGGAATACGTTGGCGTTCTGCTCTTTGGCGAAGTGCGCCAGCAGCGTCGAGAAACCGACCACTTCCACGTTCGGCAGGTGCTTGGTGACCTCGCGGGCCAGCTCGACCCGTTGCTCCAGCGGGAACAGCGGGTTTTTCTTCGGGCTGGCGGCCACGGCGATGACCACATGGTCGAACAGGCGCGAGGCGCGTTCGACCAGGTCGCCATGGCCCTTGGTGATAGGGTCGAAGGTTCCTGGGTACAACACTCGGTTCATCGCGTCGTCCTGGCGGGAATCCGTTGGGGAGTCGGATGGTATCGCAGCCGTCCCGGTCGGCCAAGTCGCCTGTTGGGTAAGAAAGCACTATAGACGTCGGGGAAACGGCGCCCTTTCATGGGTTCTTCAGCCGTTCGGCCAGGGCCGTCGCCAGTTGCGCGGTCAGGCCGTACACCGACAGCTGCGGGTTGGCGCCGATGCTGGTGGGGAACAGCGAACCGTCGTGGATCGACAGGTTGCCCAGCTGGTGATGCCGGCCGAGGCTGTCGGCGACGGCGGTCTTCGGGTCTTCGCCCATCGCGCAGCCGCCCATGACATGGGCGCTGCCCAGGCGCGTGCGGTACAGCGCAAGGTCCAGGCCGTCGATCATTGCGCGGGCCTCGGCCAGGCTGTCCACGTAGCGCGCATCGGCGTGCATCGGCATCACGGCCTTGGCGCCGCCGGCGAACTGGATCTCGGCCATGCTGTGGAACGCCCGGCGCAGGCCTTCCCAGGTGTGGGGCGAAACCGGGTAGTCGAGCACCGGCGAGCCGTCGCCGCGCAGCTCGACCGTGCCGCCGGGGCTGTCCGGGTGGAAGCCGTCGCGCAGCAGGGCGAGCATCGCGTGGGTCTTCGGCAGGTCGGCCATGTGCTGCGCGTTGTCCCGGCCGAAGCCGCCGAGCAGGGTCGCGGCCAGCGCCGGGTGCAGCGGCGGCACTTCGAGCTTGTAGCCCATGGGGCCGGTGGTGCCGTCCTTCCACTGGAAATGGTCGGAGTAGATCGACTGCGGCGCGCCGTAGAACGGGTTGATCACCTCGTCGAAGCGCCCGGCGGACATGTTCACCAGGTGCAGGAACGTGCGCTGGCCCAGGCGCCCGTGCGGATCCGGCGCCTGCGAGCGCATCAGCAGCGCCGGGCTGTTGATGCCGCCGCCGGCCAGCACGTAGTGCCGCGCCTTGACCGTGACCGTGCGCCCGGTCGGCGCCACGCAGCGTTCGTCCATCGCCACGCATTGCAGGCCGGTGACCTTGTCGCCGCTCATCAGCAGTTTTTCCGCCCGGGCCAGGTACAGCAGTTCTGCCCCCTTTTCCAGGGACGCGGGAATGGTCGTGACCATCATCGACTGCTTGGCGTTGGTCGGGCAGCCCATGCCGCAGTAGCCCAGGTTCCAGCAGCCGCGCACGTTGCGCGGGATCACGTGCCAGCTGTAGCCGAGCGCCTCGCAGCCCTTGCGGATCACGTCATTGTTGGCGTTGGGCGGCACCAGCCACGGGGCGATGCCGAGGCGCTGCTCCATTTTCTCGAACCACGGCGCCATCTCGGCGGGGCTGTGGCCCTTGACGTTGTGCTCCTTGGCCCAGTGCTCCAGGGTCGGCTCCGGGGTGCGGAAGCTCGACGTCCAGTTGACCAGCGTGGTGCCGCCCACCGCCCGGCCCTGAAGGATGGTGATCGCGCCGTCCTTGCTCAGGCGGCCGATGCCTTCCTGGTAGAGGCTGCTGTAGGCCTGGTCCTCCAGCAGCTTGAAGTCGCTGCTGGTCTTGAGCGGCCCCTCTTCGATCAGCAGTACCTTGAGGCCGGCGGCGCTGAGGATTTCCGCAGTGGTGCCGCCGCCGGCGCCGCTGCCGATGATCGCCACGTCGGCTTCCAGCGTCAGGTCGTCGGTCAGCTGCGCGCCGTTGTGGGTCTTCCAGCCGCGGGCGAGGCCTTCGCGGAACGGGTCGGGTACGGGCATGTTCAGGCTCTCTTATTGTTGACTGCCGGACGGCAGGGTTCGACGATGGCGACGCGGTTCAGACAGAGGGCGGGCCGGGATAGCCGCAATGGGCCCAGGACTCGGCGCGCTTGTACCAGGCCATCATCACCATCTGCAGCAAGGAGCTGTGGCCCATGCGCAGCAGGCTCAGCGAGCTGTTCCGCCAGCGTTCGAGGAAGTGCTGGACGGCATCCGGTTCGGCGTTTTCCCAACTGCCCCAGATCCCGGTCAGCGGGCCCCGGGTCACGGCCATGCCCAGCACGTCGAACAGTTGCCGGCTGAGCTTGAGCATTTCCGGCGAGAGATGGTCGAGGCCGTGGTCGAGTGACTGTAGGGTGCCCTCGACGGCGGCGGCCATTTTGTCGGCGGCTACGGCGCCGTCGAGCATCACCGGGATCAGGGCGCGCAAGAACGGCAGGTCGTTGCTGCGCAGCGCGGCATAGCCGCTGGCCGGCACGCTGGACGAACAGCCGCTGAGGCTGGCGCCCAGGCCGGCGGTGGCGAGGAACGCCGTGGCGCCGAGGCTGAACTTCAGCAGGCCGCGGCGCGACAGCGCAGGTGTTTCGGTCAGGCTTGGGTGCATTGTTGTTATTACCCGGCGGTGACGGTGGTCAGCGAATGAACAGTTTCTGGATCAGTTTCTGGATCGCTGTGCCGTAGGGCGGGTAGATCAGCTTCGCGGCGTTGAAGCGCTGCTTGACCAGCACGCCCTTGGCCTTGCTGAACGTCAGGAACCCCTCGTGCCCATGGTAGTGGCCCATGCCGGACGGGCCGATGCCGCCGAACGGCATGTCGTCCTGGGCCACATGCAGCAGCGTGTCGTTGAGGCAGACGCCGCCGGAGTGGGTCTCGTGCAGCACGCGTTCCTGTTCGCGCTTGTCGTAGCCGAAGTAGTAAAGGGCCAGAGGACGGGGTCGCCGGTTGATGTAGGAGAATGCCTGTTCCACATCCCGGTACGGCACGATCGGCAGCAGCGGGCCGAAGATCTCGTCCTGCATCACGGTCATGTCGTCGCTGACGTTCAGCAGCAGGCTGTGGGGCATGCGCCGGCCCTGGCCCTGCTCGAACAGCGGAATCAGCAGCGCGCCCTTGCCGGTGGCGTCGCTGAGGTAGCCGTTGAGCCGAGCCAACTGGCGCTCGTTGATGATCGCGGTGTAGTCCGGGTTGTCGGCCAGGGTCGGGTAGAACCGGTGCGCGACCTGGCGGTAGGCTTCGACGAAGGCGCCGACCCGGTCTTCCGGCACCAGCACGTAGTCCGGAGCGACGCAGGTCTGGCCGGCGTTGATCATCTTGCCGAAGGCGATGCGTTCGGCGGCGTCCTTGAGCGGCACGTCACGGGACACGATGGCCGGGGACTTGCCGCCCAGCTCCAGGGTCACCGGCGTGAGGTTTTCCGCCGCCGCGCGCATCACGTGCTTGCCGATGCTGGTGGCGCCGGTGAACAGCAGGTGGTCGAAACGCAGTTTCGAGAACGCGACGCCGACGTCCGACTCGCCGAGCACCACGCACACCAGGTCTTCGGGGAAGATCCGCGCCAGCAGGGCCTTGAGCAGCAGGCCGGTGGCCGGGGTCGATTCGCTGAGCTTGAGCATCACCCGGTTGCCCGCCGCGAGCGCGCCGGTCAGCGGGCCGATGGCCAGGAACAGCGGGTAGTTCCACGGCACGATCACGCCGACCACGCCCAGCGGCTGGTACACGACCTTGGCCGAGGCCGGCTGGAAGGCGAGGCCGACCTTGCGCCGCGACGGTTTCATCCAGCCCTTGAGGTGACGGCTGGCGTAGTGGATGCCGTGCAGGCTGGGCATCAGCTCGGCGATCAGGGTTTCGTCGGCGCTGCGGTGGCTGAAGTCGGAGCTGATCGCGTCGACCAACGCCTGCCGTTCATCGCTGAGCAGGTCGCGCAGGGCCTTGAGCCATTGCTGGCGCTGGGCGGCGGGTGGCATCGGGTTGGCGGCGTAGGCGGCCCGTTGCGCGTCGAACAGCCGGTTGAGCTCTTCCAGCGGCTGTTGCAGCGATTGCAGGTAGGCGATATCGGCAGTCATTGTCGGCTCCGGTTTTGTTGTCGTGAGGAACTTTTTAGAGTCTATGCTCTAGAAAGTCAATTCACTTCCTGGCGCGGCAAGGTTTTATCCCGTTCCGGATAGGTCGTAAGATGCCCCTCAACGCACTCTGAATTAAAGCTCAAGCCATGGCCCCACGGATCAAAACCAGCGAGCGCATCGTGCAGAACAGCCTTGAGCTGTTCAATCAGCAGGGCGAGCGCAGCATCAGCACCAACCACATCGCCGCCCACATGGAGATCTCTCCGGGCAACCTGTACTACCACTTCCCCAACAAGCAGGCGATCATCGCCGTGCTGTTCAGTGAGTACGAAACCCTGGTGGACAGCTTCCTGCGCCCGCCCCAGGGGCGCCCGGCCACGGTCGAGGACAAGCGCTACTACCTCAAGGAGCTGCTGTCGGCGATGTGGCGCTACCGGTTCCTGCACCGCGACCTGGAACACTTGCTCGACAGCGATCCCGACCTGGCGGCGCGCTACCGGCGCTTTTCCCAGCGCTGCGTGATCCAGGGCACGGCCATCTACGAGGGGTTCGTCGCCGCCGGGATCCTGAAGATGGACCGGGTGCAGATCGAATCCCTGACCCTCAATGCCTGGATCATCCTCACCTCTTGGGTGCGGTTCCTGTGCACCACCCGCGAGAACGCCAAGCACCTGAGCGAACAGGCCGTCAAACGCGGCGTGTACCAGGTGCTGGTGCTGGAGGCTGGGTTCGTCACCGAGCAGGCGCGCGACGAAGTCAACGCCCTGTTCGACGAGTTCTACGTGCCGCTGGCCCAGGCCCTCGAAGAAACGCCGTAACCCCTTCTTTTGAACAAGGAGTCGTCCGCTATGCCGATTGCGCAACTGATCAGCCCTCAAGCGCTGGATGCCCGCAAGGATCAGCCGGGACTGGTGATCCTCGATTGCCGCTTTGCCCTGGAGGATCCGGACTACGGCCAGCGCAGCTACGCCGAGGGGCACATCGCCGGGGCGCATTTCGCCGACCTTGAGCGCGACCTCAGCGGCCCGGTGGTCAAGGGCGTGACCGGTCGCCATCCGCTGCCGGAGCCGGCGGCGCTGGTGGAGCGCCTGCAAGCGTTCGGCATCGATGCCGGCAGTGACGTCGTGCTCTACGACGACGGCCCCGGCGCCTACGCGGCGCGGGCCTGGTGGCTGCTGGCGTGGCTGGGCAAGCGCGACGGCGTGTTCATCCTCGACGGCGGGCTCAAGGCCTGGCACGCCGCCGGGTTGCCGCTGAGCCTGGATCCGCCGTCGACGTTCCGCGGCAGCTTCAGCGGCCAGCCGGACCTGCGCTTGCTGCTAAGCGCCGCGCAACTGCAGCAGCGCCTGGGCCAGAGCGGCCTGACCCTGCTCGACGCCCGGGCCCTGCCGCGCTTCAAGGGCGAGGTGGAGCCGATCGATCCGGTCGCCGGCCACATCCCCGGCGCGCAATGCGCGGCGTTCACCGACAATCTGGGCAGCGACGGCAGGTTCCTGCCGGCCGACCGGCTCAAGCAGCGCTTCGCGGCGCTGCTCGGCGACCGCTCACCGGGCGAACTGGTGGCCTACTGCGGCTCCGGGGTGACGGCGTGCCATAACCTGTTCGCCTTGTGCCTGGCCGGCTATCCGTTGGCCGAGCTGTATGCCGGTTCCTGGAGCGAATGGATCAACGACCCGGCCCGGGGCATCGCCACCGGCGAGTGACCGGCGGCGCCTTGACTGGCGCCATCGCCAGCAGGCTGGCTCCAACAGAGGATTGCGGTTGAATGCAACTCCTTGTTCGCCGCAGACCCTGTGGGAGCCAGCCTGCTGGCGATGGCGTCCGGTCAGGCAGCACTGCACTGACTGACATACCGCTCAAGGCGAGGCGGCAAGGTGCGTTTCAGCGCGCCAGCGAATGCCGTGCGCTGCGGTACGCCGCCGGCCCCACGCCATAGACCTGCTTGAACTGCCGGCTCAGATGGCTCTGGTCGGCAAAGCCCAGTTGCGCGGCGACCTCCACCGGCAAGCAGCCGCCTTGCAGCAAGCCCCGGGCGCGGGCGATCCGTTGCTGCATCAGCCAGGTGTGGGGCGGCATGCCGGTGGCGCGGCGGAACACCCGGGCGAAGTGGAAGGGCGACAGGTTCACCGCCGCCGCCAACTCCTCCAGTGAAGGCGGCGCCGCCAGTTGCGCGTGCAGCAGCTCCTTGGCGCGGACCACCGCCCGATGTTCCTTGCCCGGATTGCCTGCGACCGGCACTGCCGCATGTCGTTGCAAGAGCTGCAGCATCAGCTCGCGCCATGCCGTTTGCTGCTGCAGCGCAGTGGCCGGGCTTTCCAGCAGGCGATGCAACTGGCAGAAACCGGCGACCAGGTCCGGGTCGCGGTACAGCGTCGCCCCGAAGGCCGGCAGCGGCGCGGTCGGCAGTTCGAGCTCTTCCAGCAGTGACAGGATCTTGCCGGTGTCGGGATAGAACGCCCGGTACAGCCAGCCGTCGTCGGTGCCCTTGTGGCCGGTGTGCAGCTCGTCCGGGTTGATCAGCACCAGGGTGCCGCTGCCCGCCAGGTGTTCGGCGCCGCGGTAGCGGTAGCGCTGGGCGCCGGCCATGATCATGCCGATCACGTAGCCGTCGTGGACATGGGGCGCGAAGCGCTGGTCGATGTAGCGCGCCGACAGCAGCTCGATCCCGGCCAGCGGCTCGGTCTGCCAGAAACGGATCGATTCGCCCGGGCCGCTCATGCCGTCAACCGCGCCCGGCCGCGGTCAGCCACTGCGGGATGCGCCGTTCCAGGTAATAGCCGGGCTGGCGCAGCGTGCCGTCGACGAAACCGACATGGCCGCCCCGGGCCTGCAGTTCGAAACGGGTCGAGGCGGACAGCTCGGCGGCCTGCGGCAGACTGTGGGGGAACACGAAGGGGTCGTCCGCCGCCTGGATGATCAGGGTCGGGGTGCGGATCTCGCCGAGGAAGTAACGGCTGGAGGCGCGGCGGTAGTAGTCCTCGGCGTCGGCAAAACCGTTCAGCGGCGCGGTCACCCGGCCGTCGAAGTCCCAGAAGGTGCGCATGTTCTCCAGCGAGCCTAAGGCCGCCAGCGTCGCCAGGCCGTCTTCGCGGCCGTCGTGCTGGAACCGGCGCTGCTTGTTCTTGATGTAGGCGACCATCTCGCGCATGAAGTGCGCCTGGTAGACCTTGGAGAAGCCTTGGCCGATGCGGTCGGCGCACTGGTCGAGGCGAAACGGCACCGACACCGCCACCGCACCGAGCACGCCGCTGGCGCTGCCGGTCTCCCCCAGGTGCTTGAGCAGGACGTTGCCGCCCAGGGAGTAGCCGACCGCATACAGAGGCGCCAAGGGCCGCTTGGCCTTCAGGTGGCGGATGGCTTCGGCCAGGTCTTCGCTGGCGCCGGAATGGTAGCTGCGCGCCAACAGGTTCGGCTCGCCCGAGCAGCCCCGCCAGTTCAGCGCGACGCTGGCCCAGCCCTGCGCGGCGAGGGCCGCCTGGATCCCGGCGACGTACGGCGAGTTGGACGAGCCGGTCAGCCCGTGCAGCACCAGCACCAGCGGCGCCTCGGCGCTGTGGGGGCCGTGCCAGTCGAGGTCGAGGAAGTCGCCGTCGTCGAGCCACAGCCGTTCGCGCTGGCGGTCAAGGTGCACGGTCTTGCGCCACAGCGGCCCCCACAGTGTCTGCAGGTGCGGATTGCCGAGGCCGAAGGCGGGGGTGAACGGTTCAGGTGAGGCGGACACGACGATTCTCGATGCGGCGTTGGGGCAAACCCTGTTGTGGCGACGGAGCAAGCACCCTCGCCACAGGGTGTTCAGTGCGTTGTCAGCCGGCGACCGGGGCCATGCGCTGCCACAGCGCGTAATGCACCTGCCCGGACTTCTGTTCGCGGTGCAGGCGCCAGTTGCCCGGCAGGCCGAGGGTCGACGGCGCGCTTTCGCTTTCAGTGTAGATCCACGCATCGGCGGCCAGCCACTGCCGTTCCTCCAGCAGGGCGCACACCGCCGGCAGCAGGTTCTGGTTGAACGGCGGGTCGAGGAACACCAGGTCGAACGCGCGGGCCGGCTGGGTCTCCAGGTAGCGCAGCGCGTCGGCGGTCTGCACCTGGCCGGTGGTGCAGCGCAGGGTGCCCAGGTGCTCCTTGAGGCTGGACACCGCGACATGGCTGGCGTCCAGCGCCTGGCCCATGGCCGCGCCACGGGACAGGGCCTCAAGGAACAGCGCGCCGCTGCCGGCGAACGGGTCGAGCACCTTGGCCCCCGGCACGTACGGCATGAGCCAGTTGAACAGGGTCTCGCGCACCCGGTCCGGCGTCGGGCGCAGGCCTTCGACGTCGGGGAAGCTCAGTTTGCGGCTGCGCCATTCGCCGCCGATGATGCGCAGCTGGTTCACGCCGTTGTGTTGGCGCTGGGGGGATTTCTTCTGCTGGGCCATTAATGCTCCGGAACCCCGAGCGGCTGCTCGGCGGGTTTGTCAGATGGGGCCGGTAACGGCTTTTGCGGCACGGTCGGGCCAGCGCTGACGATGACCAGCTTGTCCGTGCTCAGGTGTTTGTTCATCGCATCCTTGACCTGCTCGACCGTCAGGCTCTGGGACTGGCGCATGAAATCGTCCAGGTAGCTCAGCGGCAGGTTGTAGAAGCCCATGGCGCCGAGCTGGCCGACGATGTCGGCGTTGCTGGCGGTGGACAGCGGGAAGCTGCCGGCCAGTTCGCGCTTGGCGTCGTCGAGCTCTTTTTGGGTCGGGCCGCTCTTGAGGTAGTCGGCCAGCACGTCCTGCACCAGTTTAAGGGTGCCCTCGCTCATCTCGGCGCGGGTCTGCAGGTTGATCATGAACGGGCCCCGGGCCTGCATCGGGCTGAACGCCGAGTACACGCCGTAGGTCAGGCCGCGCTTCTCGCGCACTTCGCTCATCAGCCGGGTGCCGAAACCGCCGCCGCCCAGGATCTGGTTGCCCATCGACAGCGCCGCGTAGTCCGGGTCGTCACGGTCGATGCCCAGCTGCGCGAGCATCAGGTTGGTCTGCTTGGACGGGAACTCGATGTGGCCGACGCTGGCCTTGGGCTCCTGCGGCGGGGCGATCTTCGCCAGCGCCGGGCCCTTGGGCAGGGCGGCGGACACCTGGTTGGCGATGGCCTCGGCCTCGCTGCGCGACAGGTCGCCCACCAGGGCGATCACTGCGTTGCCGGCGGCGTAGGCCTTGGCGTGGAAGTCGCGCAGCTGCGCCAGGGTGATCTTCGGCACGCTCTGGGCATCGCCGTCGCTGGCGTGGGCATACGGATGATCGCCGTACAGGCGCTTCATCAGTTCCAGGCTGGCGAGCTTGCCGGGGCTTTGCTTCTGGTATTCGAAGCCGGCGAGCAGCTGGTTCTTGATGCGGGCGAAGGAGTCGGCGGGGAAGGTCGGCTTGCCCACCACGTCGCAGAACAGCTTGAGCGCCGGCTCGCGCTTGTCCGCCGCGCTCAGGCTGCGCAGCGAGGCGATGGCCATGTCCTTGTAGGCGCCGTTGCCGAAGTCCGCGCCCAGGCCTTCAAAGCCCTGGGCGATGGCGCTGACGTCCTTGCCGGCCACGCCTTCGTTGAGCATGGCGTTGGTCAGCACGGCCAGGCCCGGCGCGTTGCCGTCCTGGCTGCTGCCGGCGGAGAAGATCAGGCGCATGTCGAACATCGGCAGCTCGCGGGCCTCGACGAACAGCACCCGGGCGCCTTCGGCGGTGTGCCAGGTCTGCACGTCGAGCTTGCGGCTGGCCGGGGCCTTGCCGTCCAGTTCGGCCAGCGACTGGAGTTTCTGGCTGGACTTGGCGTTGTCCAGCGCTTCGCTGGCGCCGGACTTGTCGCCGGGGGCGAAGTACAGCGCGCTGGCGCCGATCAGCGCCGCGGCGAGCAGGCCGAGCATCAGGCGTGGGGTTTTGCGCTCACTCATGAGTCGTCTCCAGGGGCAGGACATGGGCGACGCTGAGACGTTCGCGGGTGAAATACAGTTTGGCGGCGTTCTGGATGTCTTGCGGGGTGACGCTTTCCAGGTCGGCGAGTTCGGTGTCCATCAGTTTCCACGACAGGCCGACGGTCTCCAGCTGGCCGATGGCGCTGGCTTGGCTGGTGATCGAGTCGCGCTCGAACACCAGGCCGGCGATCACTTGGGCGCGCACCCGCTCCAGTTCTTCGGCGGACGGCGCGGTGGTCTTCAACTGTTCCAGCAGTTTCCACAGGCCGGCCTCGGCCTGGGCCATGGTCTTTTTCTTCTGGGTGTTGGGCGTGGCGGACAGGGTGAACAGGCTGTCGCCGCGGGTGTAGGCGTCGTAGTTCGACGCGCCGCCGGACACCAGCTCTTCGCCGCGCTCCAGCTGGGTCGGGATGCGCCCGCTGTAGCCGCCGTCGAGCAGGGCCGAGATCAGGCGCAGGGCATTGACCGAGCGCTTGTCGTCGGCGGTGGAGAGGCTCGGCACGTTGAAGGCGAGCATCAGGCTGGGCAGTTGCGTCTGCACATGCAGGGTGATCTGGCGTTCGCCGGGTTCGGCCAGCTCCAGCGGCTTCTTCGCCGGCGGCACATCACGCTTGGGGATCGGGCCGAAGTAGCGCTGGGCGAGGGTCTTCACCTCGTCCGGGGTGACGTCGCCGACCACCACCAGGGTGGCGTTGTTCGGCACGTACCAGGATTCGTACCAGTGGCGCAGCTCCTGGACCGTCATCCGGTCGAGGTCGGCCATCCAGCCGATGGTCGGCGTGTGGTAGCCGCTGGCCGGGTAGGCCATGGCCTTGAAGCGTTCGAAGGCCTTGGACATCGGCTTGTCGTCGGTGCGCAGGCGGCGCTCCTCCTTGATGACCTCGATCTCCTTGGCGAACTCCTCCGGCGGCAGGCGCAGGCTGGCCATGCGGTCGGCTTCCAGCTCGAAGGCCACGCCCAGGCGGTCGCGGGCCAGCACCTGGTAGTACGCGGTGAAGTCGTCGCTGGTGAAGGCGTTCTCTTCGGCACCCAGGTCGCGCAGGATCAGCGAGGCTTCGCCGGGGCCGATTTTCTCGCTGCCCTTGAACATCATGTGTTCGAGGGCGTGGGACAGGCCGGTCTGGCCCGGAGTCTCGTAGCTGGAGCCGACCTTGTACCAGACCTGCGACACCACCACGGGGGCGCGGTGGTCTTCGCGCACGACGACCTTCAGGCCGTTGTCGAGGGTGAATTCATGGGTCGGTTGCGGGTCGGCCGCCAGGGCCGACAAGGGCAGGCAGACGGTGCCGAGCAGCAGGCCGGCGGCGCGGCGGGCGAGAGCGTTCATTGATTTTCAAACCTGTTGTGCTGCCCGCTTGGCCTTAGCCTAGGCGGGCGAGGAGGTGCTAGGATACTGATCCGTTTTACCGGCGGCCACGCCTATCGGGTCCGCAGACTTGTTCGGGCTGTATGGGTTCGCGGCAAAAGGCTTTGGTTTCTCAGCTAAACTTTGCCTTTTCGCCGATTTTGCCGGTTTAGTCCTTCGTTAAGACGATTCTTTTGAGGTGCCGCGGGCGCCTCGACAACAGGTTGCGCGTGAACAAGCTGGATCAAACACAGTCTGTTCTGCATCGAATATTCAATTGCCGGGGCGCCTGATGGCGCGTCGCTACCGTGAGATAGCCGTCCTCCATGTTTGGTTCCAACGACGACAAGAAGAACCCAGCTGCCGCTGGCGAGAAGAAAAGCCTGTTCGGATGGCTGCGCAAGAAGCCGGCGGCCGAACAGCCGGCGGCCGCGCCTGAGCCGGCCCCGGCACCCGTAGCGCCAGAGACGCCGGTTGTCCCGCCGGTCGCCGAGCCCCTATCGCAGCCAGTGCCGCAGCCGTCGGCCCAAGCCGCGCCTGAACCTGCTGCTGCCCCTGAGCTGCCGTTGGCCCCGGCCAAAGAGCCCTGGCTGACCCTGCCCGTGGCGGAAGAGCCGGTGGCGCTGGTCGAAGAGACCGTGGCCCACGTGACGCCGCCGATCCCAGCGGCGCCTGCCGCTTTCGCCCCAGAGCCGGTGGCGGCGCCGGTCGTTCCTGAGGTGCCGGTGGTGGCCGAGCCGGCCGCTCCCGTCGTTCCTCCCGCAACCCCTTACGTAGCCCCTCCCGTAGCGCCTCACGTAGCCGCGCCGGTTGCGCCGGCCGTCGAAACGCCCGAGCCTGCACCTGCACCTGCACCTGCACCTGCACCTGCACCTGCACCTGCACCTGCACCGGTTGCCGTGGCGCCGGTCGCTGTCGCGGCCGTCGAAGCGCCGGCCGAACCGCCGCGCACCGAAGAAGCCAAGGCCGGTTTCTTCGCCCGCCTCAAGCAAGGCCTGTCCAAGACCAGCGCCAGCATCGGCGAGGGCATGGCCAGCCTGTTCCTCGGCAAGAAAGCCATCGATGACGACCTGCTCGACGAGATCGAGACCCGCCTGCTGACCGCCGACGTCGGCGTCGAGGCCACCTCGGTGATCATTCAGCGCCTGACCCAGAAGGTCGCCCGCAAGGAGCTGGCCGACGCCGACGCGTTGTACAAATCCCTGCAGGCCGAACTGGCCGCGATGCTCAAACCGGTCGAGCAGCCGCTGAAGATCGCCTCGCAGGCCAAACCGTACGTGATCCTCGTGGTCGGCGTGAACGGCGCCGGCAAGACCACCACCATCGGCAAGCTGGCCAAGAAGCTGCAGCTGGAAGGCAAGAAGGTCATGCTGGCCGCCGGCGACACCTTCCGTGCCGCAGCGGTGGAGCAGCTGCAGGTCTGGGGCGAGCGCAACCGGATCCCGGTGATCGCCCAGCACACCGGCGCCGACTCGGCCTCGGTGATCTTCGACGCCGTGCAGGCCGCCAAGGCCCGGGGCATCGACGTGCTGATCGCCGACACGGCCGGTCGCCTGCACACCAAAGACAACCTGATGGAAGAGCTGAAGAAGGTTCGCCGGGTGATCGGCAAGCTCGACGCCGACGCGCCGCACGAAGTGCTGCTGGTGCTCGACGCCGGCACCGGCCAGAACGCCATCAACCAGGCCAAGCAGTTCAACCAGACCGTCGCATTGACTGGCCTGGCCCTGACCAAGCTCGACGGCACCGCCAAGGGCGGGGTGATCTTCGCCCTGGCCAAGCAGTTCGGCCTGCCGATCCGCTACATCGGCGTCGGTGAGGGCATCGACGACCTGCGCACCTTTGAAGCCGAACCCTTTGTCCAGGCCTTGTTTGCCGAGCGGGAGCGTTCATGATTCGATTCGAACAGGTCGGCAAGCGCTACCCGAACGGTCACGTCGGCCTGCATGAGCTGAGCTTCCGTGTCCGCCGTGGCGAATTCCTGTTTGTCACCGGCCATTCCGGCGCCGGCAAATCCACCTTGCTGCGCCTGCTGCTGGCGATGGAGCGTCCCACCAGCGGCAAGCTGCTGTTGGCCGGGCAAGACCTGAGCACCATCAGCAACGCGCAGATCCCGTTCCTGCGCCGGCAGATCGGCGTGGTCTTCCAGAACCACCAGCTGCTGTTCGACCGCACGGTGTTCAACAACGTCGCGCTGCCGCTGCAAATTCTCGGGCTGTCCAAGGCCGAGACCGCCAAGCGCGTCGACTCGGCGCTGGAGCGCGTGGCGCTGTCGGACAAGGCCGACCTGTACCCGGGCGACCTCTCCACCGGTCAGCAACAGCGCGTGGGCATCGCCCGCGCCATCGTTCACCGTCCGGCCCTGCTGCTGGCGGACGAACCCACCGGTAACCTCGATCCGCGCCTGGCGGCCGAGATCATGGGCGTGTTCGAAGACATCAACCGTCTGGGCACCAGCGTGCTGATCGCCAGCCACGACCTGGCCCTGATCGCCCGCATGCGTCACCGCATGCTCACCTTGCAGCGCGGCCGATTGATCGGCGACGGGGAGGCCGGCGTATGAGCGCGACTCGCAGTCCGAAGGTTTCCGAACGGGTGGCCCCCAAGGCCGCCGATCCGCAGCCGCCGAAGAAAAAGGCCAGCCATGACGATGACGGCCCGGATTTCGCCACGCTGTTCCGCGCTTGGCTCGAAAGCCACCGGGCCAGCTGGGTCGACAGCCTGCGCCGCCTCGGCAAGCAGCCGATCGGCAGCTTCTTCACCTGCATGGTGATGGCGGTGGCGCTGAGCCTGCCGATGGGCCTGTCGCTTCTGCTGAACAACATCGAACGCCTGGGCGGCTCGTGGCAGCGGGCGGCGCAGATTTCGCTGTACCTGCAGCTCGACGCCAGCCCGGAGCAGGGCGAGTCGCTGCGTGACCGGATCAAAGGCATGCCGGGCGTCGCCGAGGCCGAGTACGTCGGCCGCGACCAGGCGCTGGAAGAGTTCCAGCAGCAGTCCGGCCTGGGCGAGGCCCTGCGCGAGCTGCCGGAAAACCCGCTGCCCGGCGTGGTGCTGGTGACGCCGAAGGAAGTCGACAAGGCGAACCTGGAAGCATTGAGACAAACACTTTCCGAACTGCCCAAGGTACAGCAGGCGCAACTTGATCTAGTCTGGGTCGAGCGTCTGGCCGCCATCCTCAAGCTGGGCGACCGTTTCGTGTTCGGGCTGACGGTGCTGCTGGTTTCCGCATTACTTTTGGTGATAGGCAATACCATTCGTCTTCATATCGAAAACCGCCGCACAGAGATAGAAGTGATTAAACTCGTCGGCGGCACCGACAGCTATGTGCGGCGTCCCTTCCTTTATATGGGGGCGTTGTACGGCTTCGGTGCGGGGATTCTGTCCTGGGGTGTCCTGGCGTTCGGCCTGGACTGGCTGAACGACGCGGTGGTCGGGCTGGCCGGCCTGTACGGCAGCGATTTCGCGCTGGCCGGCGTGCCGGTCGCCGACGGTCTGTCGCTCTTGCTTGGCGCGGTGCTGTTGGGTTATATCGGTGCATGGATTGCAGTCGCACGTCATCTCAGGGAGCTGGCGCCGAAGTAGAATCTTTTTGCGCGTGATTGACCTCACGGTTTCAAGGGGAACTTGTTCAGCGGTTCCCGGTCAATTTTCGCAGTGCCAATGGCACGAGTATGTAAGTGGGAGGTTTTTTCGCATGACCAATTCTTTGCAGCCTGCGTACGCGTTGGTTCCGGGTGCGAACCTGGAAGCCTATGTGCACACCGTCAACAGCATTCCGTTGCTGTCGCCGGAGCGGGAGCGTGAACTGGCCGAGAGTCTCTACTATGAGCAGGATCTTGAGGCGGCTCGGCAGATGGTGCTCGCCCACCTGCGGTTTGTCGTACACATTGCCCGCAGCTATTCCGGCTACGGTCTGGCTCAGGCCGACCTGATCCAGGAAGGCAACGTCGGCCTGATGAAGGCCGTGAAGCGTTTCAACCCGGAAATGGGCGTTCGTCTGGTGTCCTTCGCGGTGCACTGGATCAAGGCCGAGATCCACGAGTTCATCCTGCGCAACTGGCGGATCGTGAAGGTCGCGACCACCAAGGCCCAGCGCAAGCTGTTCTTCAACCTGCGCAGCCAGAAGAAGCGTCTGGCCTGGCTGAACAACGAGGAAGTCCACCGTGTGGCGGAAAGCCTCGGCGTCGAGCCGCGGGAAGTGCGTGAGATGGAAAGCCGTCTGACCGGCCACGACATGGCCTTCGACCCGGCCGCGGAAGCGGACGACGACAGCGCTTTCCAGTCGCCGGCCAACTATCTGGAAGACCACCGGTACGACCCGGCCCGTCAACTGGAAGACGCCGACTGGAGCGACAACTCCAACCACAACCTGCACGAAGCGCTGGAAGTGCTGGACGAACGCAGCCGTGACATCCTCTACCAGCGCTGGCTGGCGGAAGAAAAGGCCACGCTGCACGACCTGGCGCAGAAGTACAACGTGTCGGCCGAGCGTATCCGTCAGCTTGAGAAAAGCGCGATGAACAAGCTCAAGTCGTCGATTGCCGCATGACCGGCCGCCCGGCATAAGAAAACGCCCCGATCAGCGATGATCGGGGCGTTTTCGTTTGTGGCCCTGTCCAGTGAAGCCCTGCGGTGATTGGGCTGACGCCATCGCCAGCAGGCTGGCTCCCACATGGGGGAGGGCAGCTGTATGCAGCTCCGTGTTCGCCGCAGGATCCTGTGGGAGCCAGCCTGCTGGCGATGTCGGCCTTACTGGGTCCAGGGCGCCCGGCGCGAATCGTTCAGGCCCAGCAGATAGCTGTCTCCGCCCAACTGGTTCATCTGCTGGCGGATCCAGCTCGCCCGGCGCAGGACGTACGGGCTCGGGCGGCTGGCGCTCCAGGCCCGCGGGTTGGGCAGCACGGCGGCGAGCAGGCTGGACTGCTGGCGCGACAGCGAGCGGGCGCCGGTGCCGAAGTGATGCCGTGCCGCCGCCTCGGCGCCGAACACGCCGTCGCCCCACTCCGCACTGTTCAGGTACACCTCAAGGATCCGCTGCTTGGGCCAGAGCACTTCGATCAGCGCGGTGAACCAGGCCTCCAGCCCTTTGCGCAGGTAGCTGCGGCCCGACCACAGGAACAGGTTCTTCGAGACCTGCTGGCTCAGCGTGCTGGCGCCGCGGATCGAGCCGCCCAGTTCGTTGTGGGCCAGCGCCGCGCGGATCGCGCTGATGTCGAAGCCCCAGTGCTCGGGGAATTTCTGGTCTTCCCCGGCGATCACCGCCACCTTGAGGTCGTCGGAGATCTCGTCCCACGGTTTCCAGGTGCGCTGCAGGTCGATGGGCTCGCCGTCGACCCAGGACTCGACCTTGCGTTCGACCATCAGCGCCGTGCCCGGCGGCGGCACGAAGCGGAACAGCACGACCAGCAAGACACTGCCGCCCGCGAACCAGAGCAGCGCCTTCGACAGGCGACGGAAAAATGAACGCAGCATAGAGATGGCTTGGCCGAACCGGATGAGCGGGCCATTATACAGACCCTGCCGACCGAGTCTGACTGGAGTTCTTCATGCTGCGTAGCTTTCTGATGCTGGCCGCTTTTTTCGGCTTCACCGGTGTCGGCCTGGGCGCGTTCGCCGCCCACGGCCTGAAAAGCCGCCTGACCCCCGAGTACCTGGCGATCTTCCACACCGGCGTCACCTATCAACTGGTTCACGCCTTGGCGCTGTTCGGCGTGGCGCTGCTGGCCACCCAGGTGCCGGGGCGTCTGGTCGCCTGGGCCGGTGTCTCGTTCAGCATCGGCATCCTGCTGTTCTCCGGCAGCCTGTACCTGTTGACCACCGTCGGCATCGGCAAGCTCGGCATTATTACCCCGTTCGGCGGCCTGGCCTTCCTGGTCGGCTGGGTGTGCCTGGGGCTGGCCGCCTGGCGTTTGCCGCTGACCGCTTGACGCTTGGTGCTGACCTTTAGGTCATGATCGGGCTAGAATGCCAGCCCCTAAAAATGATGGCGGCATCGCGCATGCGCATTCAGTTGAACGGCGAATCCTATGAACTGCCCGACGGTGAGACCGTTGCGGCCCTGCTGACCCGTCTGGAACTGACCGGACGCCGGGTGGCGGTCGAGCTCAATCTGGATATCGTCCCGCGCAGCCAGCATGCCGAGACCACGCTCAACGACGGCGACAATGTCGAAGTGGTGCACGCCATCGGCGGCGGCTAGTCCCGCCGGCCCCGTGGCCCGGCCATCCTGCAAGACCCTCACCTTTGAAGAGGATTTCCCATGAGCATCGTTCGCAGCGACAAGCCTTTCGTTCTGGCCGGTCGTACCTACCAGTCGCGTTTGCTGGTCGGCACCGGCAAGTACCGTGACATGGAAGAGACCCGTCTGGCCATCGAGGCCTCGGGCGCCGAGATCGTCACCTTCGCCGTGCGTCGCACCAACCTCGGCCAGATCGAGGGCGAACCGAACCTGCTCGACGTGCTGTCGCCGGACCGCTACACCTTCCTGCCGAACACCGCCGGCTGCTACGACGCGGTCGAGGCCGTGCGCACCTGCCGCCTGGCCCGTGAGCTGCTCGACGGCCACAACCTGGTGAAACTGGAAGTGCTGGCGGACCAGAAGACCCTGTTCCCCAACGTGATCGAAACCCTCAAGGCCGCCGAAACGCTGGTCAAGGAAGGCTTCGACGTGATGGTCTACACCAGCGACGACCCGATCGTCGCCCGCCAGCTGGCGGAAACCGGCTGCATCGCGGTCATGCCGCTGGCCGGCCTGATCGGCTCGGGCCTGGGGATCTGCAACCCGTACAACCTGCAGATCATCCTGGAAGAGGCGAACATCCCGGTGCTGGTGGATGCCGGTGTCGGCACCGCTTCCGACGCCGCCATCGCCATGGAACTGGGCTGCGACGCCGTGCTGATGAACTCGGCCATCGCCCACGCCCAGCAGCCGGTCATGATGGCCGAAGCCATGAAACACGCGATCGTCGCGGGCCGCCTGGCCTACCTCGCCGGCCGCATGCCGAAAAAACTCTATGCCAGCGCCTCTTCGCCGCTGGATGGTCTGATCAAGTAAGAGCCATTGATGACTGAATCGAACGACACGCCAATCCAGACGGAAGAAGGCGACGAGCGCCAACACCGCCGCATCAAGAGTTTCGTGATGCGCGCCGGGCGCATGACCGAAGGCCAGCAGCGCGGCCTGGAGCAGGGCGCGCCGAAGTTCGTGCTGCCGCTGGCCGACGCGCCGGTGGATTACGATCAGGTGTTCGGCCGCTCGGCGCCGCGCTCGCTGGAGATCGGCTTCGGCATGGGCCACTCGCTGCTGGAAATGGCGGCGGCGGCGCCGGAGCAGGACTTCATCGGCGTGGAGGTTCACCGTCCGGGTGTCGGCGCGTTGCTCAACGGCGTGCTGACCCAAGGCCTGAGCAACGTCCGCGTCTACGACTGCGATGCGATCGAAGTGCTCAACCGCTGCGTGGCCGACAACAGCCTCGATCGCCTGATGCTGTTCTTCCCGGATCCGTGGCACAAGAGCCGTCACCACAAGCGCCGCATCGTTCAGGCGTCCTTCGCTGAGCTGGTGCGCAGCAAGCTGAAGGTCGGCGGCATTCTGCACATGGCCACCGACTGGGAGCCGTATGCCGAATACATGCTGGAAGTGATGAATGTCGCCCCGGGCTACCGCAACCTCGCCGAAGACGGCAAGTGCGTGCCACGCCCGGCCGAACGTCCGATCACCAAGTTCGAACGCCGCGGCGAACGTCTTGGGCATGGCGTGTGGGACCTGAAGTTCGAAAAGCAGTCCTGATTCAGGCTGTAGATAAACCTGTGGGAGCTGGCTTGCCAGCGATGACGGCATAACATTCAACATCATCGTCGACTGTTGCGCCCCCATCGCTGGCAAGCCAGCTCCCACAAGTTTTCATGGCGTACTCAAAATCAGCGGCGATCCGCGACCACGCCGATCAGCACCAGCACCACCAGCAACACCGGCGCCAGGCTGTAGTTGTTGAACTGGCTCAGCCCCTTCACGACCCACGGCGTGGCGTAGATCAGCGCCGCACCGCTGCCGATCATGCACAGCAGGGCCATCAGCGGGACGCGCAAGGCGCCGGCGATGCTGCCCAGGCGTTGCTCGACCCAGCCCTTGAAGTCGGCGCCGAACAGCACCAGCAGGCAACCCACCAGCGCCAGGGCGATTTCCGAAAGGTTGCTGCGGCTCCACCGGGAGACGGTGGCGAGCAGGTCGAGTATCAGATCCATGCGGGTTTCCTTAGGGCTGAAATCAGCTCAGAAATGTCTGCAGCAAGTCGTTGAGAAAGAGTTGTCCGCGCTCGGTGGCCGCCAGACGTGACGGTTCGACCTGCAGCAGGCCGCTTCGTTCGGCTTCGCGGCGGCCTTCGGCCAGCGTCTCCAGCGGCAGGCCGGTGCGTTCCGGGTACAGGCGCGATTCGACGCCGGCGGTCAGGCGCAGGGCGTTCATCAGGAATTCGAACGGCATTTCGTCGTCGGTCAGGGCCTTCTCGCCGGCCTGAAAGCTTTTGGCCGGGTTGAGGTAGTCCTTCGGCAGGCGGGTTTTCCAGGTACGCACGATGCGCCCGTCCGGATGGCTGAGCTTGCCGTGGGCGCCGGCGCCGATGCCGATGAAGTCGCCGAAGCTCCAGTAGTTGAGGTTGTGCCGCGCCGCCCGGCCGGGCTGGGCGTAGGCCGAGACTTCGTACTGCGCGTAGCCATGCTCGGCCAGCAGCGCCTGCCCGGCTTCCTGGATGTCCCACAGGGTGTCGTCTTCCGGCAGCACCGGCGGCTGGTTCCAGAACACGGTGTTCGGCTCCAGCGTCAGTTGATACCAGGAAATGTGCGTCGGTTTCAGCTCGATGGCCTGGCGCAGATCGCTCAGGGCATCGTCCAGTGACTGGTCCGGCAAGCCGTGCATCAGGTCGAGGTTGAAGTTATCGAACCCGGCCTGGCGCGCCATGCCGGCGGCACGCACCGCTTCGTCACCGTTGTGGATACGGCCAAGGGCCTTGAGCTTTTCCTGCTGGAAGCTCTGGATACCGATCGACAGGCGATTGATCCCCAGTTTGCGGTAGGCGACGAACTTCTCTTGCTCGAAAGTCCCGGGGTTGGCTTCCAGGGTGATTTCGATGTCCTCGGCAAACGGGATGCGTTGTTTGACGCCTTCGAGCAAGCGGCCCAGTGCTTCGGCACTGAACAGGCTCGGCGTACCGCCGCCAAAGAAGATCGAACTCAACTCACGGCCGTACACCGCGTGCAGATCCTGATCCAGGTCGGCAAGCAACGCGTCGACGTATTCCTGTTCCGGCAGCACCGGGCTGGCGGTGTGGGAGTTGAAGTCGCAATACGGGCATTTGCGCACACACCACGGGATGTGGATGTACAGCGCCAGGGGCGGCAGCGTCGGCAACGGCGCCCGAGGCGAAGAGGCGGCGCCACCGACGATCAGTGGCGACGCAGAAGAATCACGGGTCATTTCAAGCCCAGACGCTGGCGCAGCAGATCCATTGCACGGGCGCGGTGGCTGATCTGGTTCTTGTCGCTCGGGCTCAGTTCGGCGCTGGACACGTTACGCTCCGGCACCCAGAACAGCGGGTCGTAGCCGAAACCGTGTTCACCGCTGGCGGCGGTCAGGATGCGCCCTTGCCACAGGCCTTCGCAGAGGATCGGCAGCGGATCGTCGGCGTGACGCACCAGCGCCAGCACGCAGACGAACTGTGCGCCGCGCTCGGCTTCAGGCACATCCTTCAAGGCGTCGAGCAGTTTGGCGTTGTTCGCCGCGTCGCCCTTGCCGTCGGCGTAGCGCGCCGAGTAGATGCCCGGCGCACCACCGAGGAAATCCACCGCCAGACCCGAATCGTCGGCCAGCGCCGGCAGCCCGGAGATGCGCGCGGCATTACGGGCCTTGAGGATCGCGTTCTCGACGAACGACAGGCCGGTCTCTTCCGGCTCCACGCTGCTGAACTCGCCGATCGAGCGCAGTTGCACCGATTCGCCGAGCATGGCCTGGAGTTCCTTGAGTTTGCCGGCGTTATGGCTGGCCAGTACGAGTTGCTTGAGATTGATCATTGGCCAGGGAAAAGCTCTTGGTTGAAATTGATGGTGTTGATCTTGTCGTCGGTCTGCACCTTGATCTCGAAGGTGCGGGTTTCCTGTTGTTCCACCGGGTATTGGGCAATGTAGTAGATCGCGCCCTGTTCGGTGATCTGGCGGAAGGTCAGCGGCACGCTCTGGCTGGTCAGATCCTTGACGGTGCCGGTGACATGGGCGATCAGCGGTTTGCCGTCCTTGATTACCGAGACATTGATCACGCCTTGATACTTGCTGCGGATCAGCTCGGCAGCTTTGGCGATGTCCGGTTGCAGGAACGTCGAGTTGAAGGTGTTGTAGTGCACCGTCACGTCGCCGAAGGTTTCCTGGCGTTCGCTCTTGATGACGTCGGCAGCCATGGCCGAGAGGCTCAGGCAGGCGGCCAACAGCGTGGTAATCAGGCGTCCCATGTTCGTTCTCCTCGCAATGTCGTGGTTCAGACCGCGATTCTGTGATCCTGCAGCGCCGGGCTGCTGACGCGGTAGATGCCGATCTCACCTAACAGATTAGGCCATAGCTTACTGGCCCACCCGTGGCGGTGCTGTTGATCCACGGCAAGCCGATCAATGACCTTCGCCTCACGTTCGCGGCAAAGTTCCTCAAAGTCCTCGAAGGTGCAGAAGTGGATGTTCGGCGTGTTGTACCAGGTGTACGGCAGGAACTCCGACACCGGCATCCGCCCCTTGCTCGCCAGGTACCAGCGGCAGCGCCAGTGGCCGAAGTTGGGGAAGGTGATGATGCACTGGCGGCCGACCCGCAGCATTTCGTCGAGGATCTTGTCCGGGTAGTGCACCGCCTGCAGGGCCTGGGTCATCACCACGATGTCGAAGCTGTTGCTGGCGAAGTTGCCCAGGCCCTTGTCCAGGTCCTGCTCGATGACGTTGATGCCCTTGGCCACGCACTCGGCAATGTTGTCCGGGTCGTTTTCCAGACCGTAGCCGGTGACCTGCTTGTGGTCGCGCAGCCAGGTCAGCAGTTCGCCGTCGCCGCAGCCGAGGTCGAGCACGCGGCTGCCGGCGGGGATCCATTCCTGGATGATTTCCAGATCGGCTCTCATGTCTTCCTCAAAGCGTGATGCGGTTCATGTAGTTGCCGAACGCCTGCAGATAGCGCGGGATCGGAATCAGGAAGGCGTCGTGGCCCTGGGGCGCGTCGATCTCCAGGTAGCTGACGTCCTTGCGCGCCGCCATCAGCGCGTCCACCAGTTCCCGCGAGCGGGCCGGGGAGAAGCGCCAGTCGGTGGTGAACGACATCACGCAGAACTTGGCCTTCGCGCCTTCGAAGGTTTTCGCCAGGTTATCGTCGAAGTTCGCCGCCGGATCGAAGTAATCCAGCGCCTTGGTCATCAACAGGTAGGTGTTGGCGTCGAAGCGGCCGGAGAACTCTTCGCCCTGATAGCGCAGGTAGCTTTCGACCTGGAATTCGACGCTGTGGAAGTCGTAGTTGAGCTTCTCGCTCTTGAGGCCCCGGCCGAATTTCTCGCCCATGGAGTCGTCGGACAGGTACGTGATGTGCCCGACCATCCGCGCCAGCATCAGGCCGCGCTTGGGGATCACGCCGTGTTCCTGGAACGAGCCGCCGTGGAACTCCGGGTCGGTGAGGATCGCCTGGCGCGCCACTTCGTTGAAGGCGATGTTCTGCGCCGACAGCTTGGGCGCCGAGGCGATGGCCAGGCAGTGGCGCACACGGTCCGGGTAGGTGATGGTCCATTGCAGCGCCTGCATGCCGCCGAGGCTGCCGCCGATCACCGCCGCCCACTGGGTGATGCCGAGGCGGTCGGCCAGGCGCGCCTGGCTGTGCACCCAGTCTTCGACGGTGAGCACCGGGAACTCGGCGCCGAACGGCTTGCCGGTGTCCGGGTTGACGCTGCTCGGGCCGGTGGAGCCGTTGCAGCCGCCGAGGTTGTTCAGGCTGACCACGAAGAATTTGTTGGTGTCGACCGGCTTGCCGGGCCCGATGCAGCTGTCCCACCAACCGGGCTTGCGGTCGTCGGGGCTGTGGTAGCCGGCGGCGTGATGGTGGCCGGACAGGGCGTGGCAGATCAGCACGGCGTTGCTCGCTTGGGCGTTCAGCGTGCCGTAGGTTTCGTAGATCAGGTCGTAGGCGGCCAGCGAACGGCCGCAGGCCAGGGCCAGCGGTTCGCTGAAGTGCGCCGTTTGCGGCGTCACCAGACCAACAGAATCGGGGGGAAAGGCAGCTGGCATCGACCCTGCTCTCGTTGAAATGAGGCGTAAGTCTAAAGACCGGTGGGGTCAGCGGCAAGCAACCGTCGGGCCTGATTTCACCCGTTGGGTGGGCGTTGTGAAACCCTGCGTCGCAATTGTGGTGCCGCTCAAACGGTGGGAGCCCGCCTGCTGGCGATGGCGCCTTCGCAGACGCCATCGCCAACAGGCGGGCTCCCACAGGAATCTCGGTCTGATGCTGTCGGGGCGGTGGGTCAGGCCGGACGCACCAGCCCCGGCAAGTCGGGCAATGTCTTGGGCGAGCACACCCGCACCCGCTTCTGCCGGTTCAGCTCGCCGGCGACCAGGCTGACCTGGCTCTTGGAGACCCCGAACGCCTTGGCCAGGAATCCCATCAGATAGGCATTGGCCTTGCCTTCGACCGGCGGCGCGGTCAGGCGGATCTTCAGGCGGTCGCCGTGCAGCCCGGCGAAATCATCGCTGCGGGCTGCAGGTTGCAGGTGGCACTCCAGGATCAGGTCGTCGCCGTCCCAGCGGAACCAGGCCATCAGATCAGGCCGAACAGTTCCCGCGGCATCAGGGCGTAGTAGGCCAGGCGCGGGATCAGCCAGCTCTGCAGCAGTTGCAGGACGATGAAGGCGAAGATCGGCGAGATGTCCAGGCCGCCCAGGTTCGGCACCAGGCGGCGGAACGGCGCGAGCACCGGCTCCGTGATCTGCTGCACCAGCTCGGCGCCGGGGTTGTGGCTGCCCGGCGCGACCCAGGACAGCACCACGCTGATGATCATGGCCCAGAACAGGATCTTCAGGAACAGCGCGAAGATGCCGATCAGCGCCCACGGCACCAGGAACAGCACATCGACCTTGTAGCCGCTGAGCAACAGGATCACGGCGAACAGCAGCATCTGCACCACGAGGGCCAGCACCAGCGACGACATGTCCAGGCCGAACAGGCTCGGGATGAACCGGCGCAGCGGCTTGAGCAGCGGTTGGGTGGCCTTGACCACGAACTGGCAGAGCGGGTTGTAGAAGTTCGCCCGCACCAGTTGCAGGATGAAGCGCATCAGGACGACCAGCAGGTACAGGCTGCCCAGGGTCTGGATCACGAAAATGGCAGCGTCGTTGAGTCCAAGCATTGTTGATTCCTTATGAAGTGCTGATCAGCGGCCCAGTTGCTCGGCCATTTCGGCCGAACGGTGCGCGGCGGCGCCGAGGGCCTTTTCCACCAAGGCTTCGAAGCCGTCGGCCTGGAACGATTTGATGGCGGCTTCCGTGGTGCCGGCCGGCGAGGTCACGCGGCGGCGCAGTTCGGCGGCGTCGACGTCGCTGGACACGGCCATGTGCGCGGCGCCCAGGGCGGTCTGCAGGGTCAGGCGCTCGGCGGTTTCCTTCGGCAGGCCGAGCTTGACGCCGGCGGCGGTCATGGCTTCGATCAGCAGGAAGAAATAGGCCGGGCCCGAGCCGGACACGGCGGTCACGGCGTCCAGTTGCTGCTCCTGCTCCAGCCACAGGGCGATGCCCACGGCGGACAGCAGTTCTTCGGCCTGCTGGCGCTGCGCGGCGCTGACGGCGGCGGTGGCGTACAGGCCGCTCACGCCCTGGCGCAGCAGCGCCGGGGTGTTGGGCATGCAGCGCACGATCGGCTGCTCGCCGAGCCAGGCGGTCATGCTGGCGCAGGTGATGCCGGCGGCGATGGACACCACCAGCTGGTTCGGCTTGAGGCTCGGGCGGATCGCTTCGCACACGGCCTTCATGGCCTGGGGCTTGACCGCCAGCACCACCACGTCGGCGCCGTCGATGGCCTGGGCGTTGTCGGCGAAGGTGTCGATGCCGTGTTCGGCGCTGACCCGGGCGCGGGTCTCTTCGCCCGGATCGCTGGCGCGGATCCGTCCCGCTTCCAGACCCTTGGCCCGCAGGCCGCCGATCAGGCTGGCCGCCATGTTGCCGGCACCGATAAAGGCAATGCGTGTATCGCTCATGTCAGGTCCTTATTGAGAAATGTGGCCGTAGTCGCGGGCGCCGAACAGGGCGGTGCCGATACGGACCCAGGTGGCGCCCTGGGCGATGGCCGACTCGAGGTCGTGGCTCATGCCCATGGAAAGGGTGTCGAGGGGCAGGTCGAGGCTGGCCTGCAAGCGCTGCACGGCGGCGAAGGCGGCGTCCTGGGCGGCCCGGTCTTCGGTCGGCTCGGGGATCGCCATCAGCCCGCGCAGCTTCAGGCGCGGCAATTGGCTGATGGCCTGCGCCAGGGCGGGCAGGTCGGCCGGGGCGCAGCCGGACTTGCTGGCTTCGCCGCTGACGTTGACCTGGATGCAGATGTTCAGCGGCGGCAGGTCGGCCGGGCGCTGCTCGGACAGGCGTTGGGCGATTTTCAGACGGTCCACGGAGTGCACCCAGGCGAAGTGCTCGGCGATCGAGCGGGTCTTGTTCGACTGAATGGGGCCGATGAAGTGCCAGATCAAGGGCAGGTCGGCCAGTTCCTGCTGCTTGCCCAGGGCTTCCTGCAGGTAGTTCTCGCCGAAGTCCCGCAGGCCGGCGGCATAGGCTTCACGCAGGGCCCGGGCGGGTTTGGTCTTGCTCACGGCCAGCAGCCGGACGCTGTCTTCGCCGCGTCCGGCGGCCTGGGTCGCGGCCTGGATGCGCGACCCGACGTTGAAAATGTTGTCTGCTATCGTGGACATCAAGAGGCGCCGGCGGTCTGAGGGTTCGCGGCATTCTACTGGAATTGGGGGACGCTATGGATATCACCGAACTGCTGGCCTTCAGCGCCAAACAGGGCGCTTCCGACCTGCACCTGTCGGCCGGCCTGCCGCCGATGATCCGCGTGGACGGCGACGTGCGGCGGATCAATCTGCCGGCGCTGGACCACAAGCAGGTGCACGAACTGATCTACGACATCATGAACGACACCCAGCGGGTGGACTTCGAGAAACATCTGGAAACCGACTTCTCCTTCGAAGTGCCCGGCGTCGCGCGGTTCCGGGTCAACGCGTTCAACCAGAACCGCGGCGCCGGCGCGGTGTTCCGCACCATCCCGTCCAAGGTGCTGACCATGGAGGACCTGGCCATGGGCGACGTCTTCCGCAAGATCACCGACGCCCCACGCGGCCTGGTGCTGGTGACGGGGCCCACCGGTTCAGGCAAGTCCACCACCCTGGCGGCGATGATCGACTACCTCAACACCCACCGCCACCATCACATCCTGACCATCGAAGACCCCATCGAATTCGTCCACGAATCGCGCAAATGCCTGATCAATCAGCGTGAAGTCCATCGCGATACCCGCAGTTTCGCCACGGCCCTGCGTTCGGCGCTGCGCGAAGACCCGGACGTGATCCTGGTGGGCGAGATGCGCGACCTGGAAACCATCCGCCTGGCGCTCACCGCCGCCGAGACCGGGCACCTGGTGTTCGGCACCCTGCACACCACTTCGGCGGCGAAGACCATCGACCGGGTGGTGGACGTGTTCCCCGGCGACGAGAAATCGATGGTGCGCTCGATGCTGTCCGAGTCGTTGCTGGCGGTGGTGTCGCAGACGCTGATCAAGAAGATCGGCGGCGGGCGGGTGGCGGCCCACGAGATCATGCTCGGCACCTCGGCGATCCGTAACCTGATCCGCGAGGACAAGGTGGCGCAGATGTACTCGGCGATCCAGACCGGCGGGTCGCTGGGGATGCAGACCCTGGACATGTGCCTGAAGGAGTTGGTGACCAAGGGGTTGATCAGCCGCGAGCATGCGCGGGAGAAGGCGCGCACGCCGGACAATTTCTGAGGGGGAGGTGTGCGGTGAGGGAGCAGGCTCCCTCACGGCGGGGCTCAGCGCTGGACGACGCGCATCTGCTTGGGTTCTTTGGGCAGTACGCGCTTGGCGACGACGTAGTGCTGTTCCCAGTACGGCTTGTTCAGCGTGTCGATGCTCACGGCCTTGCCGCGGCGCGGGGCGTGGATGAAGCGGTCGTTGCCCAGGTAGATGGCGACGTGGTTGACCCGGCGGCTCTTGATGTTGAAGAAGATCAGGTCGCCCGGCTTCAGGTCCTTGCGCTCGACCTTCTCGCCATGGCCGCTGGCCATTGCGTTGGAGGTGCGGGGCAGGTCGAAGGTGGCATCGTTGAACGCGTACTTCACCAGGCCGCTGCAGTCGAAGCCTTTGCTCGGGCTGCTGCCGCCCCAGCGGTACGGCGTGCCGAGGACGTTCACCGCGCGGCTCAGGACGTTGCTGCTTTCCTTGTTCGCCATCGGCGGCACGACCTTGCTGTGGCCGTTGCTGCTGAGCGTAGTGTGCTTGCTCTGCTTGCCCTTGTTCGACGGAGCAGACGCATGGGATTTGGGGGTGTAGCCGTTGACGTTGGGAAGTCGTTGCTCACGGTTGGTGGCGTGGGCGGCCAGTGGCATCAGTAGGCAAATGGTCAGCCATGTCTTGAAAAATGGACGCATTAGGCAGGGCTCTTGTGTGTTAGCGCGCAACTTTATAACAGCTTTTTTGTCCCTTCCGAGGCCGTTGGTCGATTCGAACAGGGGGCAACGGAACCAAACAAGCGGCAAATGGACGCCATTGTCGGACAGAAGTCAGGTGCTATAAGGCTTTGACGGGGAACACGGTAGCATTTGCCGTACGTCGGCTACCTGTAAAAAAGTCACAAAGAATTAAAGAATATTTATCTATTGCGTGAATCGAGGTCTTCATGAACCGCTATCAACCGCCTGGCGCGAACCAGGACACCCACAGCAAAGTGATCGGCTACCTGCTGTGGATTTTCGGCTTCACCGGCGCTCACCGCTTCTATTACGGCAAGCCCGTGACCGGGACGATCTGGTTCTTCACGTTCGGCCTGCTCGGCATCGGCTGGCTGATCGACGTGTTCCTGATCCCGGCGATGGACCGCGAGGCCGACCTGCGCTTCACCGCAGGCCCCATCGAATACAACGTGGCGTGGATCCTGCTGACGTTCCTCGGGGTGTTCGGCGTGCACCGCATGTATCAGGGCAAGTGGATCAGCGGATTGCTGTACCTGCTGACCGGCGGGCTGTTCTTCATCGGTGTGCTGTATGACTTCTGGACGCTGAACGACCAGGTTTCGCTGCGTAACCAGCAGAACCGCAGGGCCTTCCAGTGAAACGAATTGCGGCGAGGGAGCAAGCTCCCTCGCCGCAGGGTTACGCCTGGTGGCTGATCCGGCCGTCCACCAGGGTGTAGCGCACCACGCCCGGCAGGCTGTGGCCGATGAACGGGCAGTTCTCGCCCTTCGACAGCCAGGCTTCGCCGGCCACGGTCGACGCCTTCGGATCGAACAGCACGATGTCCGCCGCGCCGCCTACCTCCAGCTTGCCCGCCGGCAGGCGCAGGGCCTCGGCAGGGCCGGCGCTCAGGCGCGCCAGCAAGGTCGGCAGATCCAGCAGACCGTCCTCCACCAGTGTCATTGCCAGCGGCAGCAGCAGTTCGACGCTGCTGATGCCCGGTTCGGTGGCACCGAACGGCGCCAGTTTGGCGTCGCGCTCGTGGGGCTGGTGATGGCTGGAGATCGCCGTGACCACGCCGGACTTCACCGCTTCACGCAGGCCGTCGCGGTCGGCGCGGGTGCGCAGCGGCGGCTGGACGTGATAGAGGCTGCTGAAGTCGATCAGCGCCTCGTCGGTGAGAATCAGTTGATACAGCGCCACGTCCGCCGTGACCTTCAGGCCGCGGGCCTGGGCCTGGGCGATCAGCGCCACGCCCCGGGCACTGGTGAGCTGGCTGAAGTGCGCGCGCACGCCGGTCTGCTCCACCAGCAGCAGGTCCCGGGCCAGGGCCACGGTCTCGGCGGTCTCCGGGATGCCCGGCAGGCCGAGGAAACTGGCGGTGGCGCCTTCGTGGGCCAGGCCGCCGTCGGCCAGGTCGTGATCCTGGGAGTTGAAGATCACCGTGAGGTCGAAGGTCGCGGCGTAGTCCAGCGCCCGGCACAGGGTGCGGGTGTTGCCGAAGCTCTTGAGGCCGTTGCCGAACGCCACGCAGCCGGCGTCGCGCAGGGCCGCAAGCTCGGCCAGTTGCTCGCCGTCCAGGCCTTTGCTCAGGGCGCCGATGGGGAACACCTTGGTGTTGCCGGCCTCGCGGGCGCGGTCGAGGATCAGTTCGGCCACGGCGGAGGTGTCGAGCACCGGTTTGGTCTTCGGCGGGCAGCACAGGCTGGTCACGCCGCCGGCCGCCGCCGCGCGGGTTTCGCTGGCGATGGTGCCTTTGCGGCTGTAGCCCGGCTCGCGCAGGGCGACGTTGAGGTCCACCAGCCCCGGAGCGGCCACCAGGCCTTGGGCGTCGATGGTTTCCACGGCGGCGAACCCCGCCGGGGCGGCGCCGAGGGCGACGATCTTGCAGGCTTCGACGTGAATGTCGGTGACGCGGTCCAGGCCGCTGGCCGGGTCGATGACGCGTGCGCCGAGAATGCTGAGCTTCACTGGGCGTTCTCCTGCTCGAATTGGCGCTGGGCGGTCTGTCCGCTCATGGCCATGGACAGCACGGCCATGCGGATCGCGATGCCGTAGGTGACTTGGTTGAGGATGACCGAGTGCGGGCCGTCGGCCACCGCCGACTCGATCTCCACCCCGCGGTTGATCGGTCCCGGGTGCATGACGATGCAGTCGGGCTTGGCCCCGGCCAGGCGCGCGGTGGTCAGGCCGAACAGGCGGTAGAACTCGCCCTCGCTCGGCAGCAGGCCGCCGGTCATGCGCTCGCGCTGCAGGCGCAGCATGATCACCACGTCGACGTCCTTCAGGCCTTGGGCCATGTCGGTGTAGACCTTCACGCCGTACTGCTCGATGCCGATCGGCAGCAGGGTCTTGGGTGCGATCACGCGGATGTCCCGGCAGCCGAGGGTCTTGAGGGCGAGCATGTTCGAGCGCGCCACCCGCGAGTGCAGGATGTCGCCGACGATGGCCACCGAGAGGTTCTCGAAGCTGCCCTTGTGCCGGCGGATGGTCAGCATGTCGAGCATGCCCTGGGTCGGGTGGGCGTGGCGGCCGTCGCCGCCGTTGATGATCGCCACCTGCGGGCAGACGTGCTCGGCGATGAAGTGCGCGGCGCCGGAGTCGCCGTGACGCACGACGAACATGTCGGCGGCCATGGCTTCCAGGTTGCGCAGGGTGTCGAGCAGGGTTTCGCCCTTGCTGGCCGACGAGGTCGACACGTTCAGGGTGATCACGTCCGCCGACAGCCGCTGGGCCGCCAGTTCGAAGGTGGTGCGGGTGCGGGTGGAGTTCTCGAAGAACACGTTGCACACGGTCTTGCCGCGCAGCAGCGGGACTTTCTTCACCGCCCGGGCGCCGACTTCGAGGAACGAGTCGGCGGTGTCGAGGATTTCCGTCAGCAGCTCGCGGCGCAGGCCGTCGAGCGAGAGGAAGTGGCGCAGCTGGCCCTGGTCATTGAGCTGCAGCGGGCGCTTGGTGTCTAGAGGCGTCATCGCGAAGGGGACTCTCAATAGGGCGGATTAAAAGGCAAGGTCTTGCAGTTCGAGGTTCAGCTCAGGGCCGGACAGCTTGACCCGCTCGTGGGCGGCCAGCTTCAGCGTGGCGCCGACCACGTTCGGGCGGATCGGCAGCTCGCCGGCGTCCAGGTCCAGCAGGCAGACCAGGGTCACGCTGGCCGGGCGGCCGTAGTCGAACAGTTCGTTCATGGCGGCGCGGATGGTGCGCCCGCTCATCAGCACGTCGTCGATCAGCACCAGGTGCTGGCCTTCGATCTCGAAGGGCAGGGCCGAGGGGCGCACCTGCGGGTGCAGGCCGTTCTGGCTGAAGTCGTCGCGGTAGAAGGAGACGTCCAGGGTGCCAAGCGGCGCATCGCTGCCCAGTTCCTTGAGCAAGGCCTGGGCGACCCAGACGCCGCCGGTGCGGATGCCGATGAAACGCGGCTCGCCGATGCCGCGCGCGTCCAGGTGCGCCTTGAGGCGGGTCGCCATCTGGCTGATCAGATCGGCGGGATTGGGCAGGCTCATGGTTGCTCCTTCTCGGGGGCGGGCCGGCGCGTGTGGACGGCGGCCCGGGTCGTAGCCAAAAGAAAAGCGCCGAAGCGCTTGTCAGGATTCAAACAATGCGGTGTTTTCGTCGAGCCAGCCCTGCAGCAGCAGGGCGGCGGCGATGGCGTCCACCGGGTTGTCGCGGTAGCTGCCCTTCTGGCCGCCGCGGGCCATCCGCTCGCCCTTGGCCTCGAAGGTGGTCAGGCGTTCGTCGTGGGTATAGAAGGGCAGGTTGTAGCGGCCGTTGAGGCGGCGGCCGAACTTCTCGGCGCGCTCGCACATCTCGCTGGGCGTGCCGTCCATGTTCAGCGGCAGGCCGACCACCACGGCGTCGGGTTTCCATTCCTTGATCAGCGCTTCGACCTGGTTCCAGTCGGGCACCCCGTTCTGCGCCCTCAGGGTGCACAGCTCGCGGGCCTGGCCGGTGATGACCTGGCCGACCGCCACGCCGATCGAGCGGGTGCCGTAGTCGAAGCCGAGGATAAGGCGCAGGTCCATCAGGCGTGCCCCGCCTGGCTGGTCAGCAGGCTCAGGTTGATGCCCAGGTGCTTGGCGGCGGCTTCCAGGCGCAGGTCGCTGCGGGTGCTGAACAGGACGTCGGCGTCGTACGGGCAGGTCAGCCAGGCGTTGTCGGCCAGTTCGGCCTCAAGCTGCCCCGCTTCCCAGCCGGCGTAGCCGAGGGTGATCAGGCTCTGTTGCGGGCCGACGCCGTCGGCGATGGCGAACAGCACGTCCTGGGAGGTGGACAGCGCCAGGTGGCCGTCCAGTTCGACGGTGGCCTGGAAGGTCTGCCCCGCCGGATGCAGGACGAAGCCGCGGTCGGTCTGCACCGGGCCGCCGATGTAGATCGGCACGTGCTGGCAGCGTGCCGGCGGTTCGATGTCCGGGCGCAGCTGCTCCAGGATGTCGGTCAGGTTCAGCTCCTGCGGTCGGTTCACCACCAGCCCCATGGCGCCATTGGCCGTGTGCTCGACGATGTAGGTCAAGGTGTGGGCAAAGTTGGGGTCGGCCATGTGCGGCATGGCGATCAGGAAGTGATGCTTGAGGTAGCTGGGGCTGACGTTTTTCATGTGCGCTAGTGTGGCGGTCAAGGGGCGAACTGACAAGCCGGGGATGCTGACAAGTGCGCCCTGCGGTGCCCTTGATGGCGTCTTTGCGGGCAAGCCCGCGAAGGCGTTCCGTCAGTTGCTGGACAGGCGGTCGCCCCGGGCGAATTTCCAGGTGCGGATGATTTCCAGCCGATCGATGTCCGACAGATCCCCGGTGAACGGCGCAAACGGCGCCGCCAGGCGGACGATGCGCTGGGCGGCCTGGTCCAGCAGCGGCTGGCCGGAGGACTCCAGCACCATCACCTCATACAGCGATCCGTCGCGGTTGATCGACACCATCAGCCGCAGGTTGCCGTAGATCTGCTGGCGCCGTGCCTCGTCGGGGTAGTTGAGGTTGCCGATGCGCTCGACCTTCTTGCGCCATTCGTCCTTGTACCAGGCGCCCTTGTCGCGCATGGTCGAGGCGGCGCTCAGACGGTGGATCCGCGGGCGCTTGGCGTACAACTGCTGTTCGTGGGCCAGTTCGGCCTCAAGACTGGCGATGTCGCTGGACAGCTGCGAGCTGTCGAACGTCGGCGCGTCGACCGCCGGCCGGGTCTCGGTCTTGGTCTCTTCCTTTTTGGTCGGCGCCTTCTGCGGCTTTGGCGCGACCGTGGTCACGGCGGCCTTGGGCGCCGCTTCCTTCACCTCGGCCTTGGCGGCGGGGGGCGGGGTGATCTTCTTGACCTGGTTGTCCTGGAACGGCGCGACCTCGGTGGTCTTGGGAATCGCCTTCTTGTCCAGCGTACCGCTGCCTTCCTGGTTTTCCTGGGCGAGGAAATCCGCCTTGGCGGGCTTCTTCTCGCTCTTGAACGTGGCGAGGGTGATTTCCAGGGTCTTGCTGATCTGCTTGGGCTCGACCATGGTGAAGCCCACGCCCAGCAGCAGCGCCAAATGGATCAGCGCCGCCAGGAACAGGGTAAATCCGAGGCGATCGACCGGGCGCACGCCGGTGTGGGCGAGTTCTGCGGGCAGATCGGACGGAAGCGTCATGACAAGGAAACCAACATCGCGTTTTTCACAGGCCGCGCATGATAACGCAATGTTGGTCGTACGCCTTGGGCTTCAGGCATCAAGCGACAGGCTGCATGTGACGCACATCAAGCCTGCAGCTTTTTCCAGATGGCCTCCATCAGCAGACCGCCGATGTCGGTGCCGAAGGCGTTGTCGATTTCGCGGATGCAGGTCGGGCTGGTGACGTTGATCTCGGTCAGGTGCTCGCCGATCACGTCCAGGCCGACGAACAGCAGGCCCTTGGCGCGCAGGGTCGGGCCGACCTGGGCGGCGATCCAGCGGTCTTTGTCGGTCAACGGGCGGGCTTCGCCCCGGCCGCCGGCCGCCAGGTTGCCGCGGGTTTCGCCCTGGGCCGGGATCCGCGCCAGGCAGTAGTCCACCGGCTCGCCGTCGATCATCAGGATGCGCTTGTCGCCGTCCTTGATGGCCGGCAGGTACGCCTGGCCCATGATCTGCTGGGTGCCGAGGGCGGTCAGGGTCTCCAGGATCACCGACAGGTTCGGGTCGCCCGCGCGGTGGCGGAAGATCGACGTGCCGCCCATGCCGTCCAGCGGCTTGAGGATCACGTCGCCATGCTGGGCGGCGAACTCGCGCAGCACGTCGGCGCGGCGGCTGACCACGGTCGGCGGCGTGCACTGCGGGAACAGCGTGGCGAACAGCTTCTCGTTGCAGTCGCGCAGGCTCTGCGGCTTGTTGACCACCAGCACACCGGCGCTTTCGGCCTGCTCGAGCAGGTAGGTGGAGTACACGAACTCCATGTCGAACGGCGGATCCTTGCGCATCAGGATCACGTTCAGGTCGCTGAGGAGCGAATCCTGCTCCTGGCCCAGCTCGAACCACTTCTGCGGGTCGGCGAACACCTTCAAGGGCTTCATCCGTGCCCGGGCCTGGCCCTCGGCCTGGTACAGGTCGCGCTGCTCCATGTAGAACAGTTCCCAGCCGCGTTTCTGCGCGGCCAGCAGCATGGCCAGCGAGCTATCCTTTTTATAGGAGATGCTGGCGATGGGGTCCATCACAATCCCGACGCGAACGCTCATGGGGTTTTCCTCGAAAATGGGCTACCGAAACGGTGCGGAAAAAGTGGCGTCAGAGTGGCGCCGGGCGGGTTTGCGGTCAAGGGAAAACCCGTCGATAGATTGCATGGGGAGACTGTGCTAAAAAGGCTGCCATACCGGGCTGGCCCTTGAACGGCAAGGGTTTGCAGCCGGCAGTCATCGCAAAACGGACATATTGATTCGCAAAGGCGACGGTAGAGCCCCCTTATGGAACAGCAGTCCAGCGCCTTGAAGGTCATGGTGATCGACGACTCGAAAACGATTCGCCGCACCGCCGAGACCTTGCTGAAAAACGCAGGGTGCGACGTCATCACGGCGGTCGACGGTTTCGAGGCGTTGGCCAAGATCGTCGACAACCATCCGGACATCGTTTTCGTGGACATCATGATGCCGCGTCTGGATGGTTATCAGACCTGCGCTTTAATCAAGAACAACAGCGCGTTCAAGGCGACGCCGGTGATCATGCTGTCGTCCCGCGACGGGCTGTTCGACAAGGCCAAGGGGCGGATCGTCGGTTCCGACCAATTCCTGACCAAGCCGTTCAGCAAGGAAGAGCTGCTCGACGCGATAGCGGCCCATGTGCCGGGCTTTGCCGCAGTGCTGCAGTGAGACACGTACAAGGACGCGCGGCCAGCGGGCCGGGCGTCGACAAGAAAAATGGGGAAGACCATGGCTCGTATCCTGATCGTCGATGATTCGCCGACCGAAATGTACAAACTGACCGGCATGCTGGAAAAGCACGGCCATGAGGTGCTCAAGGCCGAAAACGGCGCCGACGGCGTGGCCCTGGCCCGTCAGGAGAAGCCCGACGCGGTGCTGATGGACATCGTCATGCCCGGCCTCAACGGCTTCCAGGCCACCCGCCAGTTGACCAAGGATGCCGAGACCAGCCACATCCCGGTGATCATCATCACCACCAAGGACCAGGAAACCGACAAGGTCTGGGGCACCCGCCAGGGCGCGAAGGACTACCTGACCAAACCGGTCGAGGAAGACACCCTGATCAAGACCCTGAACAACGTGCTGGCCGGTTGAGCGCGCAGCCATGAGCGGGTCGCTGACCGCGTTCGAGCTGCTGTGGCAGATGGACCTGCGCTGCCGGTCGCTGGCGGCGCAGCTGACGTCGCCGCCGGCCAGCCGGGACCTGTGGAGCGGCATCGGCTTCCGCCTGGGCGAGCACTGGTACGTGACGCCCATGGGCGAGATCAGCGAAGTGCTTCCTGAACCGCGCTTCACCCAGTTGCCGGGGGTCAAGCCGTGGGTCAAGGGCGTCGCCAACCTGCGCGGGCGGCTGTTGCCGGTGATGGACCTGTGCGGCTTCTTCGGCCATGAGCTGTCGCCGTTGCGCAAGCAGCGGCGGGTGCTGGTGGTGGAGCACCGGGAGGTGTTCGCCGGGCTGCTGGTCGATGAGGTCTTCGGGCTGCAGCATTTCGAGCAGGACAGCTTCGAGCCGTTGCCGATCAGTGAGCGGCAGGGTGCGAAGGCCGGGTTTCTCAAGGGGCACTTCCGGCGCGAACAGGACTGGCGGGTGTTCAGCCTGTTTGCCCTGGCGCAGTCCCCGGGGTTCATGAACGTCGCAATATAGCCGCAACAACAGAGCGCCCCTGTGGGAGCGGGCTTGCCCGCGAATGCGGTCTGACATTCAACATTGAGGCTGGCTGAGCCGCCCTTTCGCGGGCAAGCCCGCTCCCACAGGTCTGTGGCGAGTTTCGAAGGCGAGGACCGATGACAAAAGCAAAACCAGGCATGCCCGCAGAAGGCTCGCGCAGCCGCTCGCAGATCATCGTGCTGTTCATCGCGCTGATCGTGTTCATCATGCTGCTGTTCGCCAACTTCGCGTACCTCAACACCCAGGCCAACTACGACAAGCAGTACATCGGCCACGCCGGGGAGCTGCGGGTGCTGTCCCAGCGCATCGCCAAGAACGCCACCGAAGCCGCCGCCGGCAAGGCCGCCGCGTTCAAGCTGCTGAGCGATGCGCGCAACGACTTCGCCCAGCGCTGGGGCTACCTGAAGAAGGGCGACGCGGCCACCGGCCTGCCGCCAGCGCCGTCCACCGTGCGCCCGGAGATGCGCGCCGTGCAGCTGGACTGGGAGCGCCTGCTGAAGAACGCCGACGCCATCCTGTCCAGCGAACAGACCGTGCTCTCCCTGCACCAGGTGGCGGCGACCCTGGCCGAAACCGTGCCGCAGCTGCAGATCGAATACGAGAAGGTCGTGGAGATCCTGCTCCAGCGCGGCGCCCCGGCGGGGCAGGTGGCCATGGCCCAGCGCCAGTCGCTGCTGGCGGAGCGGATCCTGGGAGCGGTCAACACCGTGCTGTCCGGCGACGAGAACTCGCAGCAGGCCGCCGATGCCTTCGGCCGCGACGCCACCCGGTTCGGCCAGGTGCTCAACGGCATGCTGCAGGGCAACCCTTCGCTGAAGATCAGCCAGGTCGAAGACCGCGACGCCCGGGCGCGGCTGGGCGAGATCGCCGAGCTGTTCCAGTTCGTTTCCGGCTCGGTGGACGAGATCCTGGAAACCTCGCCGGAACTGTTCAAGGTGCGCGAGTCGGCGACCAACATCTTCAGCCTGTCGCAGACCCTGCTCGACGAAGCCTCGCACCTGGCCAGCCGCTTCGAGAACCTGGCCGGCGGGCGCAGCACCGACACCATCGGCGGCTACGTGCTGGGCCTTTTGGCGCTGGCGTCGATCATCCTGATCGGCATGGTCATGGTGCGCGAGACCAACCGTCAGTTGCGCGAGACCGCCGAGAAGAACGAACGCAACCAGAACGCGATCATGCGTCTGCTCGACGAAATCGAAGACCTGGCCGACGGCGACCTGACGGTGACCGCGTCGGTGACCGAGGACTTCACCGGCACCATCGCCGACTCCATCAACTATTCCGTCGACCAGCTGCGCGACCTGGTGGCGACCATCAACCTCACCGCCGGCCAGGTCGCCGCTGCGGTGCAGGAGACCCAGGCCACCGCGATCCACCTGGCCCAGGCCTCGGAGCACCAGGCCCAGCAGATCGCCGAAGCCTCCAACGCGATCAGCGACATGGCCCAGTCCATCGACCAGGTGTCGGCCAACGCCGCCGAGTCGTCGGCGGTGGCCGAACGTTCGGTGGACATCGCCAACAAGGGCAACGAGGTGGTGCACAACACCATCCACGGCATGGACAACATCCGCGAGCAGATCCAGGACACCGCCAAGCGGATCAAGCGCCTGGGCGAGTCGTCCCAGGAGATCGGCGACATCGTCAGCCTGATCGACGACATCGCCGACCAGACCAATATCCTGGCGCTCAACGCCGCGATCCAGGCGTCGATGGCCGGCGATGCCGGGCGCGGCTTCGCCGTGGTCGCCGACGAGGTGCAGCGCCTGGCCGAGCGTTCCTCCGCCGCCACGCGGCAGATCGAGACGCTGGTGCGGGCGATCCAGGCCGACACCAACGAGGCGGTCATCTCCATGGAGCAGACCACCACCGAAGTGGTGCGCGGCGCACGCCTGGCGCAGGACGCCGGGGTGGCCCTGGAAGAGATCGAAGGCGTGTCCAAGACCCTCGCCGCGCTGATCCAGAGCATTTCCAACGCAGCGCAGCAGCAGACCTCGTCGGCCGGGCAGATCTCCCTGACGATGAACGTGATCAAGCAGATCACCTCGCAGACCTCGTCCGGCTCCACCGCCACCGCCGACAGCATCGGCAACCTGGCGAAAATGGCCAGCCAGCTGCGCCGTTCGGTGTCCGGCTTCACCTTGCCGACGACGCCGGCGCCGGCAACGGACAAAGCGTGAGGCCGGCGGACGGAGCGGTCATGGGCGACCGGCACGACTATGTGGCCCTGGAATGGGTCAAGGGCGAGATCGCCGAAACCCTGAGGCTGGCGCACCAGGCCATCGAAGCGGTGCTCGACGAACCGTCGTCCGTCCCCGGGCTGGACGAGTGCCTGGCCTGCATCCATCAGGTGCACGGCAGCCTGCAGATGATCGAGTTCTACGGCGCGGCGCTGCTGGCCGAAGAGATGGAGCAATTGGTCGAGGCCCTGCGCGAGGGCCGCGTCAGCCACCGCGAAGAAGCCCTGCACCTGCTGCTGCAAGCCATCGGCCAGTTGCCGGTCTACCTCGACCGCGTGCAAGGCGCCCGGCGCGACCTGCCGCTGGTGGTGCTGCCGTTGCTCAACGACCTGCGCAGCGCCCGTGGCGAAAGCCTGCTGTCGGAGACCAGCCTGTTCAGCCCGCATTTGCCCGACAGCCCGCCGCTGGACGCCGAGACCCTCAAAGGGCTTGAACCGCCGGACCTGCCCAACGTGCTGCGCAAGCTGCGCCAGACGCTGCAGATGGCCCTGGTCGGCCTGCTGCGCGAACAGGACGACCAGACGCACCTGGCTTACCTAGCCAAAGTCTTCCTGCGCCTTGAGGCGCTGAGCGGCGCCGCGCCGCTCAGCCCGTTGTGGCAGGTCGCCTCGGCGCTGGTCGAGGGCATGCGCGAAGGGCGGATCGCCAACAGCCCGGCCTTGCGCAGCCTGTTCAAGGACGCCGACAAGGAACTCAAGCGCCTGCTCGACCAAGGCATGCCGGCCCTGAACCGGCCGCCCCCGCCGGAGCTGCTCAAGAGCCTGCTGTTCTACATCGCCAAAGCCGAACATCCCACCGGGCAGATGCTGACCATGAAAGACCGCTACTCCCTGGACGACGCGCTGCCCGACAGCGCGATGGTCGACGAAGAGCGCGCGCGCCTGGCCGGCCCCGACCGCGATGCCATGCGCTCGGTGCTGGTGGCGCTGTGCGAAGAGCTGGTGCGGGTCAAGGAGCGCCTCGACCTGTTCGTGCGCAGCGACCGCCAGCACGTCTCGGACCTGGACAGCCTGCTGGCGCCGCTGCGGCAGATCGCCGACACCCTGGCGGTGCTCGGCTTCGGCCAGCCGCGCAAGGTGATCATCGACCAGTTGGCGGTGGTGCTCGGCCTGGCCCAGGGCCAGCGCGTACCGAACGACGCCACGCTGATGGACGTCGCCGGCGCCCTGCTGTACGTCGAGGCGACCCTGGCCGGCATGGTCGGCACGGTCGAGCCGCAGGATCCGGACGACAGCCGCCTGCCCACCACGGACCTGACGCAGATCCACCAGATCGTGATCAAGGAAGCGCGCATCTGCCTGCAGCAGGCCAAGGACATGATCGTCGACTACATCGAGGCCGACTGGGACCGCCAGCCGCTGCAGCCGCTGCCGGAGCTGTTGATCCAGGTGCGCGGCGCGCTGGCGATGATCCCGCTCAGCCGTGCGGCGAGCCTGGTCGAGGCCTGCAACGGGTTCATCCGCGAGCGTTTGCTGCTCGACCCGCACGAGCCCGGCTGGCAGCAGCTGGACAGCCTGGCCGATGCCATCGCCAGCCTGGAATACTGCCTCGAACGCTTGGGCGATGACCCGCAGGCCGCCACCGAACCCTTGCTGGACGTGGCGCAGAAGAGCCTCGCCAAGCTCGGCTACTTCCCGGACGAACCCTATGTGCCGGTGCTGGCCGACGTGGTCAGCCCCGTTGACGCGCAGGCGATGCAGGATCGCCAGGCCCTGGACGATCCCGGGATCGTGCAGTCGCTGGCCGAGGTGCTGGCCAGCCCGGTGTCGGCGGTCAACCCGCCGGCGCAGACCACCCCCGAAAGCCTGTTGCCGCCGCCCGCCGATGAACCGCCGGTGGACGACGAGCTGCGCGAGGTGTTTCTCGAAGAGACCGACGAGGTGCTCCAGGTGCTGGGCGAGTGCCTGCCGCGCTGGTCGGCCGACCCCGGCGACCGCGCGGCCCTGAGCGAACTGCGCCGGGCCTTCCACACCCTCAAGGGCAGCGGCCGCATGGTGCGCGCGCTGATCCTCGGCGAACTGGCCTGGGCCGTGGAGAACCTGCTCAACCGCGTGCTGGAGCACAGCGTCGAGCCTGCTCCTGCGGTGGGCCAGGTGCTGACGGACTGCCTGCAACTGCTGCCGGAGCTGATCGCCGAATTCGCCGCCAACGCCCAGCGCCAGCGCAGCGATGTCGATCGGCTCGCCGCCCGGGCCCATGCCCTGGCCAGGGGCGATGCGCCGCCGGCCGCCCCAGGCATGAAGGACACCGCCGCGACGGATCCGCTGCTGCTGGAGATTTTCCGCAACGAGGCCGAAACCCATCTGGCCAGCCTCAACCGCTTCCTCGACCAGGCGGCCGAGCATGTGCCGCTGCCGGCCAGCGACGAATTGCAGCGCGCGCTGCACACCCTCAAGGGCAGCGCGTCGATGGCTGGCGTCTTGCCGATCGCCGAACTGGCGGCGCCGCTGGATCACCTGGCCCGGGAGTTCAAGGCCCACCAGCTGGCGCTGGATCTGGACGAAGTGGAACTGCTGCTGGAGGCCGAAGGGCTGCTGCGCATCGGCCTGCGTCAGTTGGGCAACGATCCGCTGGCGCCGATCGTCGGTGCGCAGTCGCTGATCAAGCGCACCGAGACCTTGCTGGCGGAACGGCTGGCGTCGATCCTCGACGAGCCGAGCGGCGGACTGCGGGTCAAGCGCGATCCGCAGTTGATCAACGACTTTCTGGCCCAGGGCATGGACATCTTGCTCGACGCCGAAAACCTCCTGCAGCGTTGGCAGCGGCACCCCGGCGAACGCCAGGAACTGAGCGCGCTGCTGGATGAGCTGACCACCCTGGGCGAGGCCGCGCACCTGGCCGACCTGTTGCCGGTGGACGTGCTGTGCGAAGCCTTGCTCGACCTCTACGGTGCCGTGGAGGAAAGCAGCCTGGCGGTCAGCGAGGCGTTCTTCGAGCAGGCGCAGTTGGCCCACGAAGCGCTGATCAACATGCTCGACGAACTGGCCGCCGGCCAGGAAATCACCCCGCAGCCCCAGCGCATCCGCGCCTTGCACGAGTTGCTCGACCAGAGCCTGGATCCGGCGTCCATGGGCCTGATCCGCAGCGACGGCAGCCGCACCCTGAGCATCCGCGAACTGGGCAGCGCCACCGCCGAACTGAACAAGGCCGCCGCCGGCAACGGGCCGGACGACGAGATCGTCGAGATCTTCCTGGAAGAGGCGGTGGATCTGCTCGACAGCGCCGGGCAAGCCCTGCGCCGCTGGCTGGCGGATCCTGCCAACGGGGCGCCGCTGCCGTCGCTGCAACGGGACCTGCACACCCTCAAGGGCGGCGCGCGGATGGCCGAGGTCGATGCGGTCGGCGATCTGGCCCAGGAGCTGGAGACCGTCTACAAGGGGCTGGCGGAGCGCCGTCACCGCCACAGCGATGCCTTGGGGCAACTGCTGCGTCAGTGCCATGAGCGGCTGGCGCTGCAGCTCGGTCACCTGCACGAGCGGCAGCCGCCGGAACCGGCGCAGGCGCTGATCGAGGCGCTGCGCCGGTTCCGCCAAGGCGAGCCCGAGACGCCCCCGGCGCCAGCCGCCCACGAGGAGAGCGCCGGTCACGACCCGGAGCTGCTGGAGGTGTTCCTCGACGAAGGTTCCGACATCATCGAGAGCTCCGGCGCGGCCCTGACCCGCTGGCAGGCCGACCCCGGCAACCGCCAGGAGGTCGAAACCCTGCTGCGCGACCTGCACACCCTCAAGGGCGGTGCGCGGATGGTGGAGATCGGCCCCATCGGCGACCTGGCCCATGAGCTGGAAAACCTTTACGAACGCCTGTCCGCCGGCACACTGCAGCCGGGGGCCGAGCTGTTCGCGCTGGTGCAGCGCAGCCACGACCGCCTGGCCCAGATGCTCGACGCGGTGCGCGCCGGGCAGCCTTGTCCGCCGGCGGACCGGCTGATCAATGCGATCCGCGACTTCAGCCACCCGGCGGCGCCGCAGGCCGCGGCCCCGGTGCCGGCCGTGCCGGTGAAGGCCGAACCCGCCGCCGCGGCCGCCGACAGCGGCGCGGACATGGTCAAGGTGTCCGCCGAACTGCTCGACGATCTGGTCAACCTGGCCGGCGAAACCTCGATCGTGCGCGGGCGGATCGAGCAGCAGGTCAGCGACGCGCAGGTGGCGCTCAATGAGATGGAAACCACCATCGAACGGATGCGCGACCAATTGCGCCGCCTCGACACCGAGACCCAGGGGCGCATCCTCAGCCGTCAGCAGGTGGACAACGAGCGGCTGGGCTACGAAGAGTTCGACCCGCTGGAGATGGATCGCCATTCGCAACTGCAGCAGCTGTCCCGGGCGCTGTTCGAGTCCGCCTCGGACCTGCTGGACCTGAAGGAGACCCTCGACCGGCGCACCCGCGACGCGGAAAACCTGCTGCAGCAGCAAGGCCGGATCAACTCCGAACTGCAAGAAGGGCTGATGCGCACGCGCATGGTGCCGTTCGAACGGATGCTGCCGCGCCTCAAGCGCATCGTCCGTCAGGTGGCCGAGGAACTGAACAAGGACGTGGCCTTCACCGTCGGCAACGCCGAAGGCGAAATGGACCGCAACGTGCTGGAACGCATGGCGGCGCCGCTGGAACACATGCTGCGCAACGCCGTCGACCACGGCCTGGAGCCTGCCCACGTGCGGCTGGCGGCGGGCAAGCCGGCCCAGGGGCAGATCACCCTCGACCTGTCCCGGGAGGGCGGCGACATTGTCTTCGATATCCGCGACGACGGCGCCGGGGTGCCGCTGGACGCGGTGCGGCGCAAGGCGGTCAAGCGCGGCCTGCTGGCGCCGGACGCCGAGATCAGCGACCGCGACGTGCTGCAGTTCATCCTGCAGCCGGGGTTCTCCACCGCCGAGAAGATCACCCAGATCTCCGGGCGCGGCGTGGGCATGGACGTGGTGCACGAAGAGGTGCGCCAGTTGGGCGGCACCATGAGCATCGATTCGGTGCCGGGGCAGGGGGTGCACTTCCGCATCCGCCTGCCGTTCACGGTGTCGGTCAACCGGGCGCTGATGGTGCAGTGCGGCGACGATCAGTACGCGATTCCGCTGAACACCATCGACGGCATGGTGCGGGTGCCGCCGAACGAACTGGAAGGGCACTTCCGGCTCGACCCGCCGGTGTACGAGTACGCCGGCCAGCGCTACGAACTGTGCTACCTGGGCGAGCTGCTCAAGACCGTCCCCCGGCCCAAGCTGCTGGGCCAGAGCCTGCCGCTGCCGGTGCTGCTGGTGCAGTGCAACGAGCGGCATGTGGCGGTGCAGGTGGACGCCATGGCCGGCACCCGCGAGATCGTGGTCAAGAGCCTGGGCCCGCAGTTCGCGGCGGTGCAGGGGGTGTCCGGGGCGACCATCCTCGGCGACGGCCGGGTGGTGCTGATCCTCGACCTGCTGGCGCCGATCCGCGCGATGCAGGCCCGTCTGCCGCAACGGCCGGCGCAGCCGGACATCGACAGCGAACCGCAGCGGCCGGTGCTGGTGCTGGTGGTGGACGACTCGGTCACCGTGCGCAAGGTCACCAGCCGCCTGCTGGAGCGCCACGGCATGAACGTGCTCACCGCCAAGGACGGGGTCGATGCGATGCTGCTGCTCGAAGAGCACCTGCCCGACGTCATGCTGCTGGACATCGAAATGCCGCGCATGGACGGCTTCGAAGTGGCGACCCGGGTGCGCGGCGACGAGCGCCTGCAGCACCTGCCGATCATCATGATCACCTCGCGCACCGGGCAGAAGCACCGCGACCGCGCCATGGCCATCGGCGTCAACGAATACCTCGGCAAGCCGTACCAGGAATCGGTGCTGCTCGACAGCATCGCCCAATGGAGCAAGAGACATGCATGAGCGGCGTCATAACCCGCGCACCAGCCAGCTCACCGGCCTGCTGCTGCCGCTGGCCGACCGCAACCTGATCCTGCCGAACGTGGCGGTGGCCGAGCTGATCGACTACCAGGCCGGCGCCTTCGACCTCGACACGCCGCCGTGGTACCTGGGCCGGGTGACCTGGCGCGAGCGGCAGATCCCGCTGCTCAGCTTCGAGTCGGCCTGCGGCAACCGGATCGTCATCGGCGAGCGGGCGCGGATCGTGGTCCTCAACGCCTTGGGCGGCCTGCCGCAGCTGCGCTTCATGGCCCTGCTGGTGCAGGGGATCCCGCGCTCGTGCAAGCTCGACAGCCAGTTGAGCTATGTGGACGTGCCGTTGTGCGCGCTGGAGCAGGCGGCGGTGCAGGTGGGCGACCAGGTGGCGAAAGTGCCGGATCTGCTGGGGCTGGAGAAGCTTTTGGTGGAGGCCGGGCTCACCGATTGACCCGGACGCTCCCGGCACCCACGGCCTCAACCATTACGCTGACCGTAACGATTCGCCGCGCTGCTTGATTGATGCTCCCTCCGCCCGCTCCTAAGGTTGGCTCCACGACAGCGAACCCCGTGGAGTGAGCATGACAACAACAATGACCCCCGACCCGCGCTGGACGCGGCGGCGTGACGAGAAGCGGCGTCGCCTCGACCGGGTGAGCGGCCTGGCCGACGGTGCGGTGCTGCCGACCGACCGGATCGTCGCGGCGCTCGAAGCGCTGATCCTGCCCGGCGACCGAGTGGTCCTGGAGGGCAACAACCAGAAGCAGGCGGACTTCCTGTCCCGGGCCCTGGCCAAGGCCGACCCGTCGAAGCTGCACGACCTGCACATGATCATGCCCAGCGTCGGCCGCTCCGAGCACCTGGACCTGTTCGAGCGCGGCATCGCCCGCAAGCTGGACTTCTCCTTCGCCGGCACCCAGAGCCTGCGCATCAGCCAGTTGCTGGAGGACGGCCTGCTGGAGATCGGCGCGATCCACACCTACATCGAACTCTATGCGCGGCTGGTGGTGGACCTGACGCCCAACGTGGTGCTCTCGGCCGGCTTCATGGCCGACCGCGCCGGCAACATCTACACCGGCCCCAGCACCGAGGACACCCCGGCGCTGATCGAGCCGGCGGCGTTCAGCGACGGCATCGTCATCGTCCAGGTCAACCAATTGGTGGACGACGTCAGCGAATTGCCCCGCGTCGACATTCCCGCCTCGTGGGTGGATTTCGTGGTGGTGGCGGACAAGCCGTTCTACATCGAGCCGCTGTTCACCCGCGACCCCCGGCACATCAAGCCGGTGCACGTGCTGATGGCGATGATGGCGATCCGTGGCATCTACGAAAAACACAACGTGCAGTCGCTCAACCACGGCATCGGCTTCAACACCGCCGCCATCGAGCTGATCCTGCCGACCTACGGCGAGTCCCTGGGCCTGAAGGGCAAGATCTGCCGCAACTGGACGCTCAACCCGCACCCGACCCTGATCCCGGCCATCGAAAGCGGCTGGGTCGAGAGCGTGCATTGCTTCGGCACCGAGCTCGGGATGGAGCAGTACATCGCTGCCCGCCCGGACGTGTTCTTCACCGGCCGCGACGGCTCGCTGCGCTCCAACCGGATGTTCAGCCAACTGGCGGGGCAGTACGCGGTGGACCTGTTCATCGGCGCCACGTTGCAGGTCGACGGCGACGGCCATTCCTCCACCGTCACCCGCGGGCGCCTGGCCGGTTTCGGCGGTGCGCCGAACATGGGCCACGACCCCCGCGGCCGCCGTCACGGCACCCCGGCCTGGCTGGACATGCGCCACACCGATTCGGCGCAGCCGATGCTCGAACGGGGCAAGAAACTGGTGGTGCAGATGGTCGAGACGTTCCAGGAGGGCGGCAAGCCGACCTTCGTCGAGACCCTCGACGCCGTGGACGTGGCGAAGAAGAGCGGCATGCCGCTGGCGCCGGTCATGATCTACGGCGACGACGTCACCCACCTGCTCACCGAAGAAGGCATCGCCTACCTGTACAAGGCCCGTTCGCTGGACGAGCGCCGGGCGATGATCGCGGCGGTGGCCGGGGTCACCGCCATCGGCCTGCGCCATGACCCGAAAGACACCGAGCGCCTGCGCCGCGAGGGCCTGGTGGCCTTGCCCGAAGACCTCGGCATCCGCCGCACCGACGCCACCCGCGAACTGCTGGCGGCCAAAAGCGTGGCCGACCTGGTCGAGTGGTCCGGCGGCCTCTACAACCCGCCCGCCAAGTTCAGGAGTTGGTGATGCACGCACTCCATCCGCAAGCGAAACCCGTCAGCCTGGCCGAGCGCCTGGCGGACCTGGCGGTGGACGCGCTGATCGACGAGGCCGACCTGTCGCCGAAACCGGCCCTGGTCGACCGTCGCGGCAACGGCGCCCACACCGATCTGCACCTGGGGCTGATGCATGCCTCGGCGCTGGCGCTCTGGCCGGCCTACAAGGAAATGGCCGAAGCCGCCACCGAGACCGGAACGATTGACCTGGCGTTGCGCGAAACCGTCGGCCGCATCGGCCGTGAAGGCGAACAGGCGATGCTGGCCACCACCGGCGGCGTCAACACTCACCGCGGCGCGATCTGGGCCTTGGGCCTGCTGGTGACGGCCGCGGCGCTGGCGCCTGAATCCAGCGGTGCCGGTGCGGTCGCCCTGCGCGCCGCGCGCCTGGCGCTGCTGGAGGACCGTCATGCGCCGCGTCCGTTGAGCCATGGCGCCCAGGTCGCCCTGCGCTACGGCGCCCGTGGCGCCCGCGAGGAAGCGCAACTGGGCTTCCCGGCGGTCACCGGGCGCGGCCTGCCGCAGCTCGAACGCAGCCGCGCCGCCGGCCACGGCGAGCAGAACGCCAGGCTCGACGCCTTGCTGGCGATCATGACCGGCCTGGCCGACACCTGCGTGCTGTACCGCGCCGGGGAACCCGGCCTGCACGCCATGCAGCGCGGGGCCCAGGCCGTGCTCGACGGCGGCGGCAGCGCCAGCCTGGCCGGCCGCCGGCATCTGCACGCGCTGGACCGGCAACTCATCGCATTGAATGCCTCGCCCGGCGGCGCCGCCGATCTGCTCGCCGCCACCTTGCTGCTCGACCGGATCGGTCACGGCGGCATCCTTCAGGGAGCGTATTGATGGAAACCCTATCGTTTGAATTCCCCGCCGGTCAGCCGCCGCGCGGACGTGCCTTGGTGGGCTGCGTCGGCTCCGGCGATCTGGAGGTGCTGATCGAACCGGGCCTGGCCGGCACGCTGTCGATCAGCGTGCAGACCTCGGTCAACGGCAGCGGGCAGCGCTGGCGGCATCTGTTCGTGCGGATGTTCGACGGCACGGTGCCGCCGGCCATGAATATCGAGATCCACGACTTCGGCGCCACCCCCGGCGTGGTTCGCCTGCGTCTGGAACAAGGCTTCGAGGAGATCGGCCATGACTGACAGCGCAACGTTGCTGAACAAGCACAGCTTCGTCGAGCTCGGTGCGCGGCAACGGGCCAAGGCCTTGCTCGACGCCGGCACCTTCCGCGAGCTGCTCGACCCGTTCCAGCGCGTCATGTCGCCGTGGCTGGAGCGCCAGGGCGTCGTCCCTCAGGCCGACGACGGCGTGGTGATCGCCAAAGGCAGCCTCGACGGCCTGCCGGTGGTCGTTGCCGCCATCGAAGGCGCGTTCCAGGGCGGCAGCCTCGGCGAGGTCGGCGGGGCGAAGATCGCCGGCGCGCTGGAGCTGGCCGCCGAGGACAACCGCAACGGCATCCCGACCCGCGCCGTCCTGCTGCTGGAGACCGGCGGCGTGCGCTTGCAGGAGGCCAACCTGGGGCTGGCGGCGATTGCCGACATCCATGCGGCGATTATCGACCTGCAGCAGTACCGGCCGGTGGTCGGCGTGGTGGCCGGCAGCGTCGGCTGCTTCGGCGGCATGTCGATCGCCGCCGGCCTGTGCAGCTACCTGCTGGTGACCCAGGAAGCCCGGCTGGGCCTGAACGGGCCGCAGGTGATCGAGCAGGAAGCCGGCATCGCCGAGTACGACTCGCGGGACCGGCCGTTCATCTGGAGCCTGACCGGCGGCGAGCAGCGTTTCGCCAGCGGGCTGGCGGACCGCTACGTGGCCGATGACGTGGCGCAGATTCGCGGGCAGGTCGCCGACCTGCTGCACCAGGGCCTGCCGGCGCACCCGCGCAGCCGGCGCGCCGAGTGGTTTTTGCAGCGTCTGGCGAGCCTGGACGCCGAGGCGCAGATCGAACCCTCGGTGGTTCGCGACCTGTATCAAGGAGAGCGTTCATGAGCGGAATATCCCTGCGGGGCCTGAACTGGTTCAACGCATTGAGCGGCGGTGCGCCGGCGCTCGAAGGCTTGCCGCCGTCGCTGCGGGTGGCGGACGTCGCCCTGGGTCGTCTGCTGGCGGTGGTGGCCGATCCGGACAACCGTTTTCCCCGCGCCCGTCAGGGCGAGGTCGGCCTGCTGGAGGGCTGGGGCCTGGCCAAGGCCGTGGACGACGCCGTTGTGGCCGACCGCGACGCATCTCACAAACGGGCCCTGATCGCCATCGTCGATGTGCCGAGCCAGTCCTACGGCCGTCGCGAAGAGGCCCTCGGCATCCATCAGGCGTTGGCCGGGGCGGCGGACAGCTATGCCCGAGCACGCCTGGCCGGGCACCCGGTGATCGCGCTGCTGGTGGGCAAGGCCATGTCCGGGGCGTTCCTGGCCCACGGTTATCAGGCCAACCGCTTGATCGCCCTGCGGGATCCGGGGGTGATGGTGCACGCGATGGGCAAGGCTTCGGCGGCGCGGGTGACCTTGCGCAGCGTCGAGGAACTGGAGGCGCTGGCGTCCAGCGTGCCGCCCATGGCTTACGACATCGACAGCTACGCCAGCCTGGGCCTGCTGTGGGAAACCCTGTCGGTGGCGCAGACCGAACAGCCGACGGCGGAGGATCTGGCGCGGGTGAGCGAATGCCTGCGGCAGGCCATCGCCGATGTGTCGTCGGCGGGCCTGGGCGGGCGCCTCGGCGCGGCCAACCGCGCCGCGTCGAGCCGGGTGCGCGAACTGCTGAGGGCGCAGTGGTGAGCCTGTCCTGGCCGCTGCCCCACGATCTGCTCTGGGGCATGACCCCGGCGCAGCTGCCGGCGCAGGCGCCGCTGTGGGCGGTCGAGTCGTTGCGCGCCGGCCATCCGGTGGTGGTGCGGCGTGCAGAGGGCGCACCCGGTCAGGTTGCTGTTGGCCTGCGCGGTGCGGCGCGGGAGCAGCGTTGGGCGGCGTTCATGGCGGCCGATTCGGTGGTGCGCCGGGTCAGTCCGGAGGCGCTGTGCCACGTCGACAGTCCCCGTGACCTGCCGGCGATGCGGGCGCTCAGGCAGCTTCGCCCGCTGCTCGACGACGGCGGCTGGGCCTGGGGCGTCAGCGGCAGCGCCGGGTTCGAACTGGCGAGCGGGTTTGCCGCGATGCACGCCGGCAGCGACCTCGACCTGATCCTGCGCACGCCGCAGCGGTTGCCCCGTCATCAGGCGCGCCAGTTGCTGGCGCTGCTTGAGCGTGCGGCCTGCCGGATCGATCTGCAGTTGCAGACGCCGTCCGGGGCGGTGGCCCTGCGTGAGTGGGCGGGCGCTTCGGCAAGGGTGCTGCTCAAAAGTGCGCAGCGGGCGTACCTGGTCAGCGATCCGTGGAACCCGCAGGAGCTGGCGGCGTGAGCAGCCTGCTGGTGTTCCCCGGCCAGGGCGCGCAGCAGCCGGGCATGCTCCGGCCGTTGCCCCGGCAAACGCTGGCGGAGGCCAGCGATGCGCTGGGCGAAGACGTCACGCGGCTGGACTCGCCGCAGGCCCTGCGCACGACACGGGCGGTTCAGCTCTGCCTGCTGATCGCCGGCGTGGCGGCGGCCCGACAGCTGCTGCAGGACGGTGCGCAGGTGGATTATGTCGCCGGCCTGTCCATCGGCGCCTACCCGGCGGCGGTGGTGGCGCAGGCGTTGAGCTTCGGCGATGCGTTGCGCCTGGTCAGCCTGCGCGGCGAACTGATGCAGCAGGCCTATCCGCAGGGCTTCGGCATGACCGCCATCACCGGCCTGCCTCCGGAGGCCGTGGAAGCGCTGGTCGCGCAGGTGCACAGCGGCGAATCCCCGGTCTACCTGGCCAACATCAACGCCGACAGCCAAGTGGTGATCGCCGGCTGCGATCCCGCGATGCACGCGGTGGCGGAGCTGGCGCGCCGCCGTGGGGCGGGCCTGGCGAAACGGCTGGCGGTGAGCGTGCCGTCGCACTGCCCGCTGCTGGAGGGCCCCGCGCAGGTGCTGGCCGACGCGTTCGCCGCCGTGCCGGTGCAGGCGCCGAAGATCGCATACCTGAGCGGCAGCCGTGCGCGTCCGCTCACCAGGCCCGAAGCCCTGCGCGACGACCTGGCCTTCAACATGTGCCGTGTGGTGGACTGGCGCGGCACCGTGCAAGGCGCCTATGAGCGCGGCGTGCGGCTGCAGATCGAACTGCCGCCCGGCGCGGTGCTGACCGGGCTGGCGCGCCGGGTGTTCGAGCAAGGCACGGTGATCGCCTTCGACGGCGCCCGGCCCGACACCCTGCAGGCGCTGCTGCGTGAGGAGGAGGGCCGCCGACCCTAGACCACCCAACTTCAGGCTTCGAACAACAAAAACAACATCCGACGATGCAACTTGAGGACTGCGACAATGATTATTTACGGTGTGGCGCTGCTGGCGATCTGTACGCTGGCAGGGGTGATCATGGGTGACCTGCTCGGCGTGCTGCTGGGGGTCAAATCCAATGTCGGCGGGGTCGGGATCGCCATGATCCTGCTGATCTGCGCACGGCTGTGGATGCACGGGCGCGGCGGCATGACCAAGGACTGCGAGATGGGCGTCGGCTTCTGGGGCGCCATGTACATTCCGGTGGTGGTGGCGATGGCCGCGCAGCAGAACGTCGTCACCGCGCTGCACGGCGGCCCGGTGGCGGTGCTGGCGGCGATCGGTTCGGTGGTGGTCTGCGGCTGCACCATTGCCCTGATCAGCCGTACGAACAAAGGCGAGCCGTTGCCGGACGAGCCGGCGCAGCCGGCCCCGATGGCCGCCCCGGCGGGAGGTCGCTGACATGTGGGATCTCATCGAGAAAGGTCTGGAGCACAACGGTCTGGTCACCGCGTTCGCGTTCGTCGGCGTGATCATGTGGGTGTCGGTGATTCTCTCCAGGCGCCTGACGTTCGGGCGCATCCACGGTTCGGCCATCGCCATCGTCATTGGCTTGGTGCTGGCCTGGGTCGGCGGCACGCTGACCGGCGGGCAGAAAGGGCTGGCGGACCTGACCCTGTTCTCCGGCATCGGCCTGATGGGCGGGGCGATGCTGCGGGACTTCGCCATCGTCGCCACGGCGTTCGAGGTGCAGGCCACCGAGGCGAGGAAGGCCGGGCTGATCGGCGTGGTCGCGCTGCTGCTGGGCACGGTGCTGCCGTTCATCGTCGGTGCGTGCATGGCCTGGGCCTTCGGCTACCGCGACGCGGTCAGCATGACCACCATCGGCGCCGGGGCGGTGACCTACATCGTGGGGCCGGTGACCGGCGCGGCGATCGGCGCGACGTCCGACGTGATGGCGCTGTCGATCGCCACCGGGCTGATCAAGGCGATCCTGGTGATGGTCGGCACCCCGGTGGCGGCGCGCTGGATGGGCCTGGACAACCCGCGTTCGGCGATGGTGTTCGGCGGCCTGGCCGGCACCGTCAGCGGCGTGACCGCGGGACTGGCGGCGACGGACCGGCGGTTGGTGCCCTACGGCGCGCTGACGGCGACGTTCCACACCGGGCTGGGCTGCCTGCTGGGGCCTTCGGTGCTGTTCTTCATCGTGCGCGGGATCGTCGGCTGACGTCGGGTGCCGGGTTGCCCTCAATCGCCAGCAGGCCGGCGATCGGGGGCGCCCGGCCTCAGGCCTGGCGGTTGGCGTACATCCGGCACTCCGCCAGCAACGCCAGCAGGTTCGGGTCGCGTTCCTTGGCCTTGAGGAACACCACGCCGATGTGCTGCTGCAACCGGTACTTTTCCTGCAACGGGATCAGTTTCACCCGGTTTTCGTACACCGCCGCGATCCTCCCCGGCAGCAGCGCATAGCCCACCCCGGAACTGACCATGCTCAGCAGGGTGAAGATGTCGTTGACCTGCATCGCCACCTTCGGCTCGAACCCCGCCTGGCGGAACACCCGGATGCCGTCCTGATGGGTGGCGAAGCCTTGGGTCAGGGTGATGAAGGTCTCGTCGCGCACGTCGGCCAGGTCGACCTCGCTGCGTTGGGCGAACCGCGAGTCGGCCGGGGTGGCCAGGAAAATGTCGTCGGAGAACAGCGGGATCTGTTCGCAGTCCGGGTCGCTGACGCTGTCGTCCAGCGACACCAGGATCGCATCGACCTCCATGTTCTTGAGCTTGTAGAGCAGGTCGATGTTCGAGCCCAGGATCAGGTCGATGTTGAGTTCGCTGCGGCGGATCTTCAGGCCCATGATCAGCTGCGGCACAGTCTTCACCGTCAGCGAGTAGAGGGAGCCCAGCTTGAAGCGTTCGGCGGAGAACCCGGCGGCCTCGCGGGTCAGGCGCACGCTCTCGACCACGTCCTGGATCAGCTTCTGCGCCCGCTCCTCCAGCACGTAGGCGCTTTCCAGCGGCGTCAGGCTGCGCCCCTCGTGCTTGAACAGCGGGCAACGCAGGGCGCTCTCCAGCGAATGGATGGCGCGGTGCACGCTGACGTTGCTGGTCTGCAGTTCGGCGGCGGCCCGGGCGAGGTTGCCGGTGCGCATGAAGGCGAGGAACACCTCGAGTTTCTTCAGGGTCAATTCTTCGTCGATCAGCATGGCGCGGACTCTTCTTGATTTCGGTCGATTGTGCCCAATTAACCGGACAGGCGCAGGCCCGCGTCGAACCGAAACATTGCGCTTTTACGCTCAAGGCCCGAGCCTTGCGCGCGGCGGTCATGAATCTGAGGTCAGCGACACATGTATCACGGGGAAAAACTCAACGCCTGGACGCACCTGGTCGGGGCGGTGGCGGCCTTCATCGGCGGGATCTGGCTGGTGGTGATCGCCAGCCTGGACGGCAGTCCGTGGAAGATCGTCAGCGTGGCAATCTACGCCTTCACCTTGCTGGTGCTGTACAGCGCCTCGACCGTGTACCACAGCGTGCGGGGGCGCAAGAAAGCGATCATGAAGAAGGTCGATCACTTTTCGATCTACCTGCTGATCGCCGGCAGCTACACGCCGTTCTGCCTGGTGACGCTGCGCGGGCCGTGGGGCTGGACGCTGTTCGGGATCGTCTGGGGGCTGGCGCTGATCGGCATCCTGCAGGAGATCAAACCGCGCTCGGAGGCGCGGATCCTGTCCATCGTGATCTACGCGGTGATGGGCTGGATCGTGCTGGTGGCGGTCAAGCCGCTGCTCGATGCGCTGGGGCCTGCGGGTTTCGCCTGGCTGGCCTCGGGCGGCGTGCTGTACACCGTGGGCATCATCTTTTTCGCCCTCGACCACCGGCTGCGGCATGCCCACGGGATCTGGCACCTGTTCGTGATCGCCGGGAGCCTGCTGCACTTCGTGGCGATCTGGTTTTACGTTTTGTAGGCGCCGGCCTGCCGATCAGTGTTGTGCGGCGCCCGGGCCACCGAGCTGTTCCCGGGCCCGGCGGCTGAAGATCTCCAGCAAGTCGCTCAGCGCATGGGGCGGCGGTTCGCTGGCGCGGATCACCGCGTACAGGGTGATCGGCAGCGGCGGGGCCAGCGGCCGCAGCGTCGTGGTCGCCGGGGCGGCGCCGAGGGCGGTGAACGGGTCGATCACTGCGACGCCGGCGCCGGACTCCACCATCGCCCGCGCCAGCGAGTAAGTCTGCACGGCGATGCGCACCCGAGGCGGCGGCTCCACCGCTTCGAGGTAACGGTCGAGCCGGGCGGCCAGCGGGTCGGCGCTGGACAGGCCGATCAGCGGCGCGTCCGCCAGCGCCGTCAGCGGCAGCGGCCGGCCGGCGTCCTCCGGCGGCCAGAACCCCTTCGGCGCCAGCGCCACCAGCACCCCCGACGCCAACGCCTGGGCTTTGAGCCCCGGATGGTCGGGCAGTTGCAGGGTGAGGGCCACGTCCACCTCGCGCATCAGCAGGTTCTGCGTCAGTTCGCGGCTGTGGGCGCTGGACAGCTCGCAGGCGATGTCCGGCCAGCGCACCGTCCATTCGTGGATGGCCGGCGGCAGCAGCGACAGCGCCAGGGCCGGGGTCGCGCCGATCCGCAGGCTGCGGCCGGGCGTGCGGCGCAGGCTCTGGGCCAGGCGCCGCACGCCTTGCAGGCTTTCGCTGACCTTGTCGACTTCGCGCTCCAGCTCCAGCGCTTCCGGGGTCGGCTGCAGCTTGCCGCGCACCCGCAGGAACAGGGCGAAGCCCAATTGCTGTTCGGCGTGCTGCAGCACTTTGGTCACCGCCGGCTGTGAGACATGCAGCAGCTGCGCGGCGGCGCTGACCGAGCCGGTCTGGCGGATGGCCTGGAAGACCTCGATGTGACGTAGGCGCATGGCAAGTCCATAACCTTTGCTTATGGGTCTGGCATCTTTATTCATTGTCCGGCGCCTGTCACCTGGCACTAACCTCGGCCTCGTCTTCACGAACGGTTAAGGACGGACATGGCTCAGCGTGTGTGCATCATCGGCGGCGGCGTGATCGGCCTGGCAACGGCCTATGCATTGGTGCGCGACGGCTTGCGGGTGACGGTGGTCGAGGCCCGCGACAGCTTCGGCGCCGAGACCAGTTTCGCCAACGGCGGACAGTTGTCCTACCGCTACGTCGCGCCGCTGGCCGACGCCGGCGTGCCGTGGCAGGCCCTCGGCTGGATGCTGCGCGGCGACTCGCCGCTCAAGCTGCGCCCGCGCCTGGATCCGCAGCAGTGGCGCTGGATGGCGGCGTTCCTGGCCGCCTGCCGCAGTTCGGTGAACCGTGAAAACGCCGCGCACCTGCTGCGCCTGGCGCTATTGAGCCAGCGCACACTGAAGGCCTGGCGCGAGGAGGACGGCCTCGCCGGGTTCCACTGGCGGCGCAACGGCAAACTGGTGACGTTCCGCGATGCCGGCCGTTTCGCCCAGGCCCGCCGGCACCTGGCCGACCCCCGGCAGCAGCAGGTGCTGAGCGCCGCCGAGTGCGCGCAGCTGGAACCGGCGCTGGCCGACGGGCCATTCGTGGGCGGGATCCATACGCCGGACGAGGAAGTCGGCGATTGCCACGGCTTTTGCCGGCAACTGGCGGCGCGGCTGGAGGTCTCCGGGTTGTGTGAGTTTCGCCTGGGCCGGACGGTGACCGGCCTGCGCCACCGCGACGCAGAGGTCACGGCCATCGAATTGGGCGACGAGGTGCTGGCGGTCGATCAACTGGTGATCGCCGCCGGCCACCGCAGCCCGCTGCTGGCGCTGCCGGGTCTGCGCCTGCCGCTGTACCCGCTCAAGGGCTACAGCCTGACCGTGCCGATCGGCGAGGGGCATCGGGCGCCGGACGTGAGCATCACCGACTACGACCGCAAGATCGTCTACGCCCGGATCGGCGAACAGCTGCGGGTGGCGGCGATGGTCGACATCGTAGGCTTCGACCCGGCCGTGGATCCCGCGCGGTTGGCCCTGATCCGGCGCCAGGCCCGCGACACTTTCCCCGAGGCCGGCGATTACGGCGCCGCCGTGGAATGGGCCGGCATGCGTCCGGCCACCCCCACCGGCGTACCGCTGCTGGGCGCCACGGCCTACCGCAACCTGTGGCTGAACCTGGGCCACGGCGCGCTCGGGTTCACCCTGGCCTGCGCCAGCGGGCAACTGCTCAGCGAGCTGATCGGCCAGCGCCGGCCGTCCATCGACCTGCACGGCTTCAATCCCCACGTCTGAACCCCGAACACCCACAACGGAGAACAACAATGCAAAAAATCACGTTGCTCGGCTGCACCCTCGGTCTGTTGCTCGGCGCTCAAGCCCAAACCCAAGCCCACGCCGGCGAAGCACCGCTGGGCGGCACGCTGGCCAAGATCGCCGGCGCCAATAGCATCACCCTGGGCTACCGCGACGCCTCGGTGCCGTTCTCTTACATAGGGGACAACACCGGCCAGCCGATGGGCTACTCGGTGGAGCTGGCGGGCAAGATCGTCGAACGCATCCGCCAGCAACTGGCGTTGCCGGAGCTGAAGGTGAAATACAACCTGGTGACCTCGCAGACCCGCATTCCGCTGGTGCAGAACGGCACCGTCGACCTGGAGTGCGGCTCCACCGGGGTGACGGCCGAGCGCCAGAAGCAAGTGGCGTTCTCCTACGGCTTCATCTACGTCAAAGGACAGCTGCTGACGGCCAAGGACAGCGGCATCCAGCGCTTCGACGACCTGCGCGGCAAGAACGTGGTGACCACCGCCGGCACCACCAACGAGCGCTACCTCAAGAGCTACAACCTCGACCACAAGCTCGACATGTTCGTGATCAGCGCCAAGGACCACGGCGAAGCGTTCCAGATGCTGCAGTCGGGGCGGGCGGCGGCGTTCTACATGGACGACGCGCTGCTCTACGGCGAACGGGCCAAGGCCCGGGATCCGCACAATTGGGTGGTGGTGGGGGAGGAGCAGTCGCGGGAGATCTACAGCTGCATGGTGCGCAAGGATGACCCGCCGTTCCTGGCGCTGGTCAACGGGGCGTTGGGGGATTTGTACGCGTCGGGCGAGATCAACGGGATCTACCGCAAATGGTTCGAACAGCCGATCCCGCCGAAGGGCCTGAACCTGGAGTTTCCGATGACCGTCGAGCTGAAGGCGATCATCGCCAGGCCGGTGAGCGATCCGGTGCAGTGACCGGCTTCAGGTCCGTGTGCCGCCCATCGCGGGCAAGCCCGCTCCCACAGGTATTTGTGGCGTATGCAATGCTTGTGAGCGACAGGGAACACTGTGGGAGCGGGCTTGTTCCGGGCGGCGATCCGACGATGGCGCTCTAGAAGTCACCCCAAAGTTGCTGGGCCACCGCCAGCGCCACCACCGGCGCGGTCTCGGTGCGCAGCACCCGCGGGCCGAGACGGGCGGCATGGAAACCGCCGGCCTTGGCCTGCTCGACCTCGGCCTCGGACAACCCGCCCTCCGGCCCGATCAGGAACGCCAGGCTCGCTGGTTTGGCGTGGCTCACCAGCGGCTCCGCCACCGGGTGCAGCACCAGTTTCAGGTCGGCCTCGGTCTGCTTCAGCCAGTCGGCCAGCAGCACCGGCGGATGGATCACCGGCACCCGCGAGCGGCCGCACTGCTCGCAGGCGCTGACCGCCACCTGGCGCCAGTGCAGCAGGCGCTTGTCGGCGCGTTCGTCCTTGAGCCGCACTTCGCAGCGCTCGCTGAAGATCGGGGTGATCTCGTTCACGCCCAGTTCGGTGGCCTTCTGGATTGCCCAGTCCATCCGCTCGCCGCGCGAAAGGCCCTGACCGAGGTGGATGCTCAGCGGCGATTCCGGCTGGCCGGCGAACTGCTCGTCGATGCGCACCGTCACGCGCTTCTTGCCGACCTCCGCCAGTGCGCCGAGGAACTCCTGGCCGGAACCGTCGAACAGCTGCACCGCATCGCCCTCGGTCATGCGCAGCACACGGCTGATGTAATGCGCCTGGGCTTCGGGCAGTTCGTGCTCGCCGAGGCTCAGGGGGGCGTCGATGAAGAAGCGGGACAGTCTCATGCGGGGTCTCTGTAAAAGGTGTGGGGCGTACGCAGCGGCTGTTCTGTGGGAGCGAGCCTGCTCGCGATGGCGACGACGGGGGCCGTCAGGCGAACCGGGGCGCTGTCATCGCGAGCAGGCACATTCCCGCAAGGGGGACTCTGCGGCAATCAGCCCGGATCGCGGAAGCCGGGGTGGAAGTCCTTCGGCACCGCCACGCTGACGCTGTCGCGGGTGGCGATGTCGATCCCTTCGCCGGCGACTTCGGCGAGGAAGTCGATCTGCTCCGGCGTGATCACATACGGCGGCAGGAAATACACCACGCTGCCCAGCGGACGCAGCAGCGCGCCGCGCTCCAGCGCATGCTGGAACACTTTGAGGCCGCGGCGCTCCTGCCAGGGATACGCCTCTTTCGAGGCCTTGTCCTTGACCATCTCGACCGCCAGCACCATGCCGGTCTGGCGCACTTCGGCGACGTGCGGGTGATCGGCCAGGTGCGCGGTGGCCGACGCCATGCGCCGGGCCAGCGCCTGGTTGTTCTCGATCACGTTGTCCTGCTCGAAGATGTCCAGGGTCGCCAGCGCCGCCGCACAGGCCAGCGGGTTGCCGGTGTAGCTGTGGGAGTGGAGGAAGGCGCGCAGGGTCGGGTAGTCGTCGTAGAAGGCGCTGTAGACCTCATCGGTGGTCACGCACGCCGCCAGCGGCAGGTAGCCGCCGGTCAGGGCCTTGGACAGGCAGAGGAAGTCCGGGCGGATGCCGGCCTGCTCGCAGGCGAACATCGTGCCGGTGCGGCCGAAGCCGACGGCGATCTCGTCGTGGATCAGGTGCACGCCGTAGCGGTCGCAGGCCTCGCGCAGCAGCTTGAGGTACACCGGGTGGTACATGCGCATGCCGCCGGCGCCCTGGATCAGCGGCTCGACGATCACCGCCGCGACGCTGGCATGGTGCTCGGCCAGGGTCTGCTCCATCGCGGCGAACATGTTGCGCGAGTGCTCCTCCCAGCTCATGCCTTCGGGGCGCAGGTAGCAATCGGGGCTGGGCACCTTGAGGGTGTCCAGCAGCAGCGCCTTGTAGGTCTCGGTGAACAGCGGCACGTCGCCGACCGACATCGCCGCCACGGTTTCGCCGTGGTAGCTGTTGGTCAGGGTGACGAAGCGTTTCTTGTCCGGCTGGCCGCGGTTGAGCCAATAGTGGAAGCTCATCTTCAGCGCGACTTCGATGCAGGACGAACCGTTGTCGGCGTAGAACACCCGGTCCAGCCCTGGCGGCGTCATCTTCACCAGGCGTTCGGACAGCTCGATCACCGGCTGGTGGCTGAAGCCGGCCAGGATCACGTGCTCCAGCTGGTCGACCTGATCCTTGATCCGCTGGTTGATGCGCGGGTTGGCATGGCCGAATACGTTCACCCACCAGGAACTGACGGCATCGAGGTAGCGTTTGCCGTCGAAGTCTTCCAGCCAGACGCCTTCGCCGCGCCGGATCGGGATCAGCGGCAGCTGTTCGTGGTCTTTCATCTGGGTGCAGGGGTGCCACAGGACCTTGAGGTCACGCTGCATCCACTGGTCGTTCAGGCCCATTTCCGGTCTCCTCGGGACGGCTCGCGCCTGGCGCGGGCAAACAATCGCGCAAGCCTATGCAATGCGTCGCGCCGGGACAACCCATTGTGTCGATTGAGCTACTTTACTTGGGGCGATAGACGTCGCTGGCGGCGTTTTGATGGCTGACGTATTCTTCGCGGTTCTCTGGGTCGCCTGACCCGAAAAACCGTTTTTTCCCGTGTATTTCCGGAGTTCGCTGAATGTCTGTCGGTTGGCTGCGCGCCTGTGCGCTGGTGGTGTTGGGGCTGTTCAGCGTTTCGGCGCTGGCCAAGGATAAAACCGCGATCGTGATCGGCGGCGGCCTGTCGGGCCTGACCGCCGCCTACGAGCTGCAGAACAAGGGCTGGCAGGTCACCCTGCTGGAAGCCAAGCCGAGCATCGGCGGCCGTTCCGGCATGGCCACCAGCGAGTGGATCGGCAACGACAAGACCCAGCCGGTGCTGAACAAGTACGTGTCGACCTTCAAGCTGAGCACCACGCCGGCCCCTGAGTTCGTGCGCACGCCGGGCTACCTGATCGACGGCGAGTACTTCTCCGCCGCCGACCTCGCCGCCAAGCAGCCGGCCACGGGCGATGCGCTCAAGCGCTACGAGAAGACCCTGGACGACCTGGCGCGCTCGATCGACGATCCGCAGAACCCGGCGTCCACCAACACTCTGCATGCCTTGGACCAGATCAACGTGTCCAGCTGGCTCGACAAGCAGAACCTGCCGGCCACCGCCCGCCAGCTGATCAACCAGCAGATCCGCAGCCGCTACGACGAGCCGTCGCGCCTGTCGCTGCTGTACTTCGCCCAGCAGAGCCGGGTGTACCGCGGCGTGTCCGACCGTGACCTGCGCGCCTCGCGCCTGGTCGGCGGCAGCCCGGTGCTGGCCCAGGCCTTCGTCAAGCAACTGAAGACCATCAAGACCAACTCGCCGGTGTCGGCCATCACCCAGGACAAGGACGGCGTGACCGTCAAGGTCGGCGCGGTCGGCTACCAGGCCGACTACGTGGTGCTGGCGGTGCCGCTGCGCGCCCTGAGCAAGATCCAGCTGACCCCGGCGCTGGACGCCCAGCACCAGGCGGCGATCAAGGGCACCAACTACGGCTGGCGCGACCAGATCATGCTCAAGTTCAAGACGCCGGTGTGGGAAAGCAAGGCGCGGATGTCCGGCGAGATCTACAGCAACACCGGCCTGGGCATGCTCTGGGTCGAGCCTGCGCTCAAGGGCGGGGCGAACGTGGTGATCAACCTGTCCGGCGACAACGCGCGGGTGATGCAGGCGTTCGGCGACAAGCAGATGGTCGATCAGGTGCTGATCCGTCTGCATGCGTTCTATCCGCAGGCCCGCGGTTCGTTCACCGGCTATGAGATCCGCCGCTACAGCACCGACCCGTCCACCGGCGGTTCGTACCTGGCCTTCGGCCCGGGCCAGATCAGCAAGTTCTGGCGCCTGTGGGAACAGCCGCTGCAGCGGGTGACGTTCGCCGGCGAGCACACCGACACCCTGTATCCGGGCACCCTGGAAGGTGCGCTGCGCACCGGCCAGCGCGCCGCCGGCCAGGTCGAAGACCTCGCGGCGGGCAAATCCTTCGCGCCGGTCAAGGTCGGCCCGACAGCCGCGGCCGCTGCGGTGGCGGCCGGTGCGGCGGGTGGCGCCGTGGCGGCGAAGAAGGGCAACTTCTTCACCAACCTGTTCGGCGGTTCGGACGACGACAAGAAGCCTGAGCCGGTGAAGGCCCCGGAGCCTGCGCCAGCCCCGGCTCCAGCTCCGGCGCCTGCGCCGACCCCGGCACCCGCGCCTGTTCCGGCGGAAGCGCCGAAGCCTGCGGCCCCTGTGAAGGCCGAACCGGCGAAGAAGGCCGCCAGCAAGCCGGCGGCGAAGAAACCGGCGGCCAAGACCGAGGCGAAAAAGCCTGCGGCCAAGGCACCGGCGAAAAAGGCCGAGCCGGCCAAGAAGCCTGTGGCCAAACCGGCGGCAAGCACCGAGGCCAAGACGCAGTAAGGCTTTGGCTTGAATGAAGAAGCGCGGCTCATGGGCCGCGCTTTTTTTGCCTGTCAGAGCGTCATCGCGAGCAGGCTCGCTCCCACATTCGAACGGATCTGTTCAGTTGAACAGCAATCCCTGTGGGAGCCAGCCTGCTGGCGATCGGGCCAGTACCGGCCATGAAATTCTCTGATCTCCCCACCAACATCCCGTCACACTTTCGCCTTTAATCTTTCCTTAACTCGCCACTTACAGACTCTTGATCGTATTTCTCGATATTTCAAAGCAAAATTTTCCGCTTTAATTCGATAGATAAGTCGATAGTCTTGGTTCGCAGTTCTCACAGGATTTGGGCAATGCAGCTACGTAACTCTTCTTCGCGCTACGGTTGGGTCAGCATCTTCATGCACTGGGGTGTGGCGCTGGCGGTCTTCGGGCTGTTCGCGCTGGGCTTGTGGATGGTGGGGCTGGATTATTACAGCAGCTGGCGCAAAGACGCGCCGGACCTGCACAAGAGCATCGGCCTGGTGCTGCTGGCGGTGATGGTGCTGCGGGTGCTGTGGCGTTTCGTCAGCCCGCCGCCGCCGACGCTGCAGAGCTACAGCCGGATGACCCGCATCGGCGCCAAGTTCGGCCATGCGTTCCTGTATTTCGGCCTGTTCGCCGTGATGATCGCCGGTTACCTGATTTCCACCGCAGACGGTGTCGGGATCCCGGTGTTTGGTTTGTTCGAAGTTCCTGCCCTGGTGTCCGGACTACCGGACCAGGCTGACACCGCCGGTGCGATTCACCTGTACCTGGCCTGGGCGCTGGTAATTTTTTCCGGCCTCCATGCGTTGGCTGCATTGAAGCACCACTTTATCGATCGTGATGCGACCCTCACCCGAATGCTGGGCCGCAAAGCCTGAACTCAACCTCGACTCAAAGGAAAAGAAAGCATGTTGAAAAAGACTCTGGCCGCTCTGGCCATCGGCTCCGCTGTGCTGTCCGCCAACGTGATGGCCGCTGACTACACCGTCGACAAGGAAGGCCAGCACGCCTTCGTCGACTTCAAGATCAGCCACCTGGGCTACAGCTTCATCACCGGTACCTTCAAGGACATCAGCGGCAAGTTCAGCTTCGACGCCGCCAAGCCAGAAGACAGCAAGATCGAGTTCGACGTGAAGACCGCCAGCGTGTTCACCAACCATGCCGAGCGTGACAAGCACATCGCCAGCAAAGACTTCCTGGACGTGGGCAAATACGCTGACGCCAAGTTCGTCTCCACCAGCGTCAAGTCCACCGGCAAGAACGCCGCCGGCAAAGACACCGCCGACGTGACCGGCGACCTGACCCTGCACGGCGTGACCAAGCCGATCGTGGTCAAGGCCGTGTTCCTGGGCGAGGGCAAGGATCCGTGGGGCGGCTACCGCGCTGGCTTCGAAGGCACCACCAGCATCAAGCGTTCCGATTTCGGCAAGATGATGGACCTGGGCCCGCAGTCCGACAACGTCGACCTGTACATCTCGTTCGAAGGCGTGAAAGCGAAGTAACTTTCGCCCGATGCGCAAAAAAACCCTGGCCTTGCGGCCAGGGTTTTTTTTGCCTTGCGGATGACTGCCGTCGCCGCAGCACCCCTGTGGGAGCCAGCCTGCTGGCGATAGCGGTGGGTCAGTCGGCAAATGCCTTGGACATGCCGGCCCCAGCGCCAGCGGGCTGGCTCCCACAAGGGGCAGGATCGCCCATGGCTTTTGCAAAAATGCCCCGGTTCTTGCGAACCAGGGCATTTTTTCAGCGGCGCGAGATCAGCGGTTGCGGGTCAGCAACGCCGGTTTCTCGCCACGCGGGCGGCTCGGCAGTTGATCGAGCTGCTCAGGGGTCGGGAAGCGGTCGGCCTTGGACTCCTTGTGCATGATCTTCGGCCCGGTGCTGCGCGGGTTCTGCACGGCCGGTTCGGCGCGGGAGCCTTCGTCGCGGTTCGGACGGCGGTTGCGCGACTCGTCGCGGCGGCCCTGGCCGTCACGGGACGAACCGCTGCGCGATCCGCCGCCGCCATTGCGTGGCTGGCCGTTCTGGCGGCCCTGGGACTGGCCGTTGCGCGGTGCGCCGGAGCCCTGGCCTTGGCCGGAACCGCCGGGACGACGGCCGCGGCCCGCTGCCGGAACCTGCTTGGGCACGTAGTCGACGCGGTTGCCGAAGTTGTCGATGTCGTCGTCGAGGAACTCGTCCGGGGCGCGGTCAGGGGCCGGGCGCGGCGGCTGGCTCGACTGACGCTGCTGACGGCTGCCTTCACGTTGCTTCGGCTGGCGGGCCGGACGCTCGCCGCGCTCGGATTTCTCGCCGGAAGCGGACTTGTCCTTTTCCTTGCCCTTGTCTTTGCCTTTGTCCTTGCGGCCGCCGCCGTTCTGGCCTTCGCCGCGCGGGCTGCGGGCGTTGCGCGGGTTGCGGCCGTCGGGACGCTCGCGGGTCTCCGGCTTCTCGGCTTCCACGGCGCTGGCATCGAAGCCCATCAGGTCGCCGTCGGCGATCTTCTGCTTGGTCATGCGCTCGATGCTCTTGAGCAGCTTCTCTTCGTCCGGCGCGACCAGCGAGATCGCCTCGCCCGAACGGCCGGCCCGGCCGGTGCGGCCGATGCGGTGCACGTAGTCTTCGTCGACGTTCGGCAGCTCGTAGTTGACCACGTGGGGCAGTTGGTCGATGTCCAGGCCACGGGCGGCGATGTCGGTGGCCACCAGGATGCGCACTTCGTTGGCCTTGAAGTCGGCCAGGGCCTTGGTGCGGGCGTTCTGGCTCTTGTTGCCGTGGATCGCCACGGCCGGCAGGCCGTGCTTGTCCAGGTATTCGGCCAGGCGGTTGGCGCCGTGCTTGGTGCGGGTGAACACCAGCACCTGTTCCCACGCGCCGGCGGTGATCAGGTGGGCCAGCAGCGCACGCTTGTGGCTGGCCGGCAGGCGGAACACGCGCTGTTCGATGCGCTCGACCGTGGTGTTCGGCGGCGTGACTTCGATGCGCTCAGGGTTGTGCAGCAGCTTGCCGGCAAGGTCGGTGATGTCCTTGGAGAAGGTCGCCGAGAACAGCAGGTTCTGGCGCTTGGCCGGCAGGCGGGCGAGGACTTTCTTCACATCGTGCACGAAGCCCATGTCGAGCATGCGGTCGGCTTCGTCCAGCACGAGGATCTCGACATGGGACAGGTCGATGCTGCCTTGGCCGGCGAGGTCCAGCAGACGGCCGGGGCACGCCACCAGCACGTCCACGCCACGGGCCATGGCCTGGACCTGCGGGTTCATGCCGACGCCGCCGAAGATGCAGGCGCTGACGAACTTGAGGTCACGGGCGTAGATCTTGAAGCTGTCGTGCACCTGGGCCGCGAGTTCGCGGGTCGGGGTCAGCACCAGCACGCGCGGCTGGCGCGGGCCGTGGCGCTGGGACTTGTCCGGGTGACCGTTGGGGAACAGCCGCTCCAGGATCGGGAGGGCGAAACCGCCGGTTTTACCGGTACCTGTCTGTGCCGCGACCATCAGGTCGCGACCTTGCAACACGGCGGGAATGGCCCGCTGTTGCACCGGAGTAGGCTCGGTATAGCCCGCGTCTTCGATAGCGCGGACCAAAGCCTCGGAGAGACCGAGGGAAGCAAAGGACATGAGTAATCCTGTTTTTTAGTTAGGGCTGGGCCCAATGGGAGTCTTGCCTGGCGCGAACCGCGTTTAACGTGACGCGGTCCCGTCCGGTCCTGCGGCGCATCCGAAGGCTCGTCCGGAGCGCTCGCGCGGGCTGAAAAGCTGCGCTGTAGCGGGTCGGGAGGCCTGTTACGGATCCGGGCGTCCGGGCGTGAGCCTGGCGGGAACGCCGGAGTATAACAGAGCAATCACTGTGCGCTGCGTTCCTGCTGCTCAACGGCCTTGCCGGCGGTGCTGGCGCTTTCCAGCGGCGCGGCGGCAGGGGCCGCTCCGTAGCGTGCGCTGAGCTCGGCGTAGGCCGGTTCGCGCTTGAAACGCTTGAGTTCGGCGCCGAAACGCTGCACCAGCAGATCCATCCCGGCGTTGCGCCGCACGGCCAGGTACTGGCTCTGGCGGCTGATGACCGTCGGGTTCTCGGTGATCTGGTCGCGGATCTCCAGTTGGTCCAGCAGGTGCTGGCCGACCCGGCGATCGGTGATCAGCAGGTCGATGCGCCCGCGCACCAGTTTGCCGAAGTTGGCCTCGTGGGTCGGGGCCGGTTCCCGGGTGAACAGCGGCGATTCGCTGAAGTCCTGGCTGTACAGGTAGCCGGGGGAGGTGCCGACGGTCAGGCCCTTGAGTTCGTCGAGGGTGCGGAACGGGTGCGGCCGCTCGTTGGCGTAGAACATCACGAATTCCACCACCGACAGCGGCTCGCTGGGGTAGAGCAGGGTGGCGTCGCGCTCGTCGCTGTGGAAGATGTCCAGCGCACCGTCGGCCTGGCCGGTCTCGAGCATCGACAGGCAGCGCTTCCAGGGCAGGAACTGCCATTCGACCTCGATGCCCAGGCGTTTGAAGACGATGGCGGTGGCTTCGTAGTCCAGCCCCAGGTTCTTGCCGCCGTCCTCATAGACGTAGGGCGCCCAGGGCTCGGTGACAATACGCAATTTCTCGCCCCGGGCGGCGAAGCTCAGGCAAGCGAAAACCAGCACGGTGAAAAACTGCGCGATCAAAGGCATGACTGGAGAGTACGACGAGAATCGGGAAAGAGCCAGAAAGCGGCGGCAGAAGCTCTGTTTCGGGCGTTGAAAGCAAAAAATCGCAGTTGCGAAAACTTCCGTAGGCGTTTTCCCAAACTGCGATTTCCCTTCTTGCTTGCCCCGTGAAGCTGACTGCCGTTAGCGCGGCAGCTTCAGGTTGTTCCACACCGCCAGGCTCGGTTCGGCCTGGTTCAGGGTGTAGAAGTGCAGCCCCGGCGCACCGCCCTGCAGCAGGCGTTCGCACATCTCGGTGATGACCTGTTCGCCGAAGCCCTGAATGCTTTGGGTGTCATCGCCGTAGGCTTCCAGCTGCTTGCGGATCCAGCGCGGGATTTCCGCGCCGCAGGCATCGGAGAAGCGCGCCAGCTTGCTGTAGTTGGTGATCGGCATGATCCCCGGCACGACCGGGATGTCCACGCCCAGGGCCTTCACGCGGTCGACGAAGTAGAAGTAGCTGTCGGCGTTGAAGAAGTACTGGGTGATCGCGCTGTCGGCGCCGGCCTTGGCCTTGCGCACGAAGTTGGCGATGTCGTCCTCGAAGTTGCGCGCCTGCGGATGCATCTCCGGGTAGGCGGCGATTTCGATGTGGAAGTGGTCGCCGGTCTCTTCACGGATGAATTCGACCAGCTCGTTGGCGTGGCGCAGCTCGCCGCTGGCCATGCCCATGCCGGACGGCAGGTCGCCGCGCAGGGCGACGATGCGGTTGATGCCCGCAGCCTTGTACTGGCTCAGCAGGCCGCGCAGGTCGGCCTTGCTGTCGCCGACGCACGACAGGTGCGGGGCGGCCGGGACTTTGACTTCGCTTTCCAGCTGCAGGACGGTGTTGAGCGTGCGGTCACGGGTCGAACCGCCTGCGCCGTAGGTGCAGGAAAAGAAGTCAGGGTTGTAGGTGGCCAACTGACGGGCAGTGGCGAGGAGCTTTTCATGCCCAGCATCGGTCTTGGTCGGGAAGAACTCGAAGCTGTAGCGACGTTCTTGGGACATGGAGGGAGCCTCCAGCTGCAAGCCGCAAGCTTTGGGCCGCAAGAGAAGCGGAGATGCGCTGATCCCTTGTGCCGCAGGCCTGTTGCCTGAAACTGTTCTGAAATAGTGGCGGAGCCCTCAGGCCTCGCACGGCAAGTTCGGCTTTTGGCCTTGCTTGCCGCTTGAAGCCTGAGGCTCGCAGCTGCTCGTGTCTTAGTAGCGGTAAGCGTGCGGCTTGAACGGGCCTTCGACGGTCACGCCGATGTAGTCAGCCTGTTGCTTGGTCAGTTGGGTGACCACGCCGCCGAAGCCGCGCACCATTTCCAGGGCCACTTCTTCGTCGAGTTTCTTCGGCAGCACTTCCACGGTCAGGCGCTCGGCTTTCTGGGCCGGCGACAGGTCGGCGTACTTCTGGCCGAACAGGAAGATCTGCGCCAGCACCTGGTTGGCGAACGAACCGTCCATGATGCGGCTCGGGTGACCGGTGGCGTTGCCCAGGTTCACCAGACGGCCTTCGGCCAGCAGGATCAGGTAGTCGTCGTTCTGTGCGTCGAAGGCGCCTGGGCCGGTGCGGTGGATCTTGTGCACCTGTGGCTTCACTTCTTCCCATGCCCAGTTCTTGCGCATGAAAGCGGTGTCGATTTCGTTGTCGAAGTGACCGATGTTGCAGACGACGGCGCGCTTCTTCAGAGCCTTGAGCATGTTGGCGTCGCACACGTTGACGTTGCCGGTGGTGGTCACGATCAGGTCGATCTTGCCCAGCAGCGCCTTGTCGATGCTCGCTTCGGAACCGTCGTTGATGCCGTCGATGAACGGCGAGACCAGTTCGAAGCCGTCCATGCAGGCCTGCATGGCGCAGATCGGGTCGACTTCGGACACCTTGACGATCATGCCTTCCTGACGCAGGGACTGGGCCGAGCCCTTGCCCACGTCACCGTAGCCGATGACCAGCGCTTGCTTGCCGGACAGCAGGTGGTCGGTGCCGCGCTTGATGGCGTCGTTCAGGCTGTGACGGCAGCCGTACTTGTTGTCGTTCTTGGACTTGGTCACCGAGTCGTTGACGTTGATGGCCGGGATCTTCAGCTCGCCCTTGGCCAGCATGTCCAGCAGGCGGTGAACGCCGGTGGTGGTCTCTTCGGTCACGCCGTGGACGCGATCCAGCACCTGCGGGTACTTCTTGTGCAGCAGCTCGGTCAGGTCGCCGCCGTCGTCGAGGATCATGTTGGCGTCCCATGGCTGGCCATCCTTCAGGATGGTTTGCTCCAGGCACCACTCGTACTCTTCTTCAGTCTCGCCTTTCCAGGCGAAGACCGGGATGCCGGCGGCGGCGATGGACGCGGCGGCCTGATCCTGGGTGGAGAAGATGTTGCAGGACGACCAGCGCACTTCGGCACCCAGGGCGACCAGGGTCTCGATCAGCACGGCGGTCTGGATGGTCATGTGGATGCAGCCGAGGATCTTGGCGCCTTTGAGCGGCTGCTCGGAAGCGTACTTGCGGCGCAGACCCATCAGGGCAGGCATTTCCGATTCGGCGATGATGGTTTCGCGACGGCCCCAGGCAGCCAGGGACATGTCGGCGACCTTGTAGTCGGTGAAATCTGCAGGCGTGATTACAGCGCTCATGAAGAGCCTCCATTCGTAATGTATGCGAATGGGCGCCGTTGTGCGTTTGGTGTCCGGCGCAAGGCCGGTCAACGCCCCATCCGAGCCTGACAGGTGGAACCTGCTGCAGCGCCCCTCGGACAGGTGGCGGGAAAACGGTAGCGCGTGAAGGTTACCGTTTTGAAACGGGGGCGATTATAGCCGTCTAGACTGATCTTCCAAAGGGTTTCTGTCGGCCAAATGAAGATTGCCAATGATGGCCATAGCGGATGGCTCATGGAGCGTGACTGTTCGGTCTGACATGATGGCGACCATCATTCGGCAAGACGCTCAGGAGTGAAGATGAATTTCCACACCCGCAAGTGGGTAAAACCCGAAGACCTCAATCCCAACGGCACCCTGTTCGGCGGCAGCCTGCTGCGCTGGATCGACGAAGAGGCGGCGATCTACGCCATCGTCCAGTTGGGCAACCAGCGCGTGGTGACCAAGTACATCTCCGAGATCAACTTCGTCAGCGCCTCGCGCCAGGGCGACATCATCGAACTGGGCATCACCGCCACCGAGTTCGGCCGCACCTCGATCACCCTCACCTGCGAAGTGCGCAACAAGATCACCCGCAAGAGCATCCTGACCGTGGAGAAGATGGTCTTCGTCAACCTCGGCGAAGACGGCCTGCCGGCGCCGCACGGGCGCACCGAGATCAAGTACGTCAAAGACCAGTTCAAGGATGACGTGCCGGTCCAGTAAGACCGGTTTCGCTCCCATCGCGGGCAAGCCCGCTCCCACAAGGACAGCGCTGCTCCCTGTGGGAGCGGGCTTGCCCGCGATGGCGGCCGCACAGTCACGAAGATTCTCCAGGCCGGTGAACAGTCCCGAGCGGCGCGGGTCGTAGCTAAACAACCCTGCCACCGGATTGCCTGCCATGACCACTCCGACAGACGGCAAGACCCCGGACCTTTCGCCCAAGGAACGGCACGAAGTCGAGAAGAGCCAGCCGCCCCGCGCGGCCGTGCTGCACGAAATCATCCGCACCCAGGGCGACCAGGAACTGGAGCGCAGCATCGCCGCGCTGTGGTGGTCGGCGCTGGCGGCGGGCCTGACCATGGGCCTGTCGCTGATGGGGATGGGCCTGCTCAACTCACGCCTGCCCGAAGGCGACGAGTTCAAGGTGATCGCCAGTTTCGGCTACTGCGCAGGCTTCCTCGCGGTGATCCTCGCGCGCCAGCAACTGTTCACCGAAAACACCCTGACCGCCGTGCTGCCGGTGATGACCCGACCGACCCTGGGCAATGTCGGCCGCCTGGTCCGGCTGTGGACGGTGGTGCTGGCCGGCAACCTGTGCGGCACGTTGCTGGTGGCCTACGTGATGCTCGAACTGCCGATCTTCGACAGCAAGACCGACGAGGCCTTCCTTGAGATCGGGCGCAAGGTCATGGAGAACCACGCCAGCCAGATGTTCGCCAAGGGCATCGTTTCCGGCTGGATGATCGCCACCATGGTCTGGATGATCCCGTCCATGGAGAGCGCGAAGATGTGGATCATCATCCTCATCACCTACCTCATGGCCTTGGGCGACTTCACCCACATCGTGGTCGGCTCGGCGGAAGTGTCGTACCTGGTGTTCGCCGGCGAACTGCCGTGGAGCGATTTCTGGGCGGTGTTCGCCGGGCCGACGCTGGCGGGCAACATCATCGGCGGCAGCTGCATCTTCGCCTTGATCAGCCATGCGCAGATCCGCAGCGAGAGCGGCGCACCGACACCCGACGCCCCTGAAGAAGACCGGGGCGAGTCGAAGAAGGATTGAGTGCGCTCAGGCTAGGCACTTGAAAGCGTCTTGCACAAGGCGCTGATCATGTTCGGCCGATCGGTCTGGGCAGGGCTGATCAGCACAATCTCTCGGTCGTATCGGTCAGAACCAATCGGGCTCACCGCACATTGATGACCCCATTGTTCAAAGCCGGACCAAAGGGGCACGAGGCTCACGCCCATCCCGCCTGTCACGAGCATGGCAATGGTCTCCAGCGCATCAAGATCGACCAGCGGCGTCGGCGTCAGTCCCTGATCCGCCAGATATTGCTCGGCATGCCGTCCGCCCCACGCGTCAGGGTCATAGCGGATGTAGGGCTGGCTCATCAGTTGTGCGGGGATGCTTTGCGTGGACTTCTCCTTTGACAGAAACACCAGCGGTTCTTTGCGCAGGGACACCACTTGCAGCGCTTTGGGCAACTCGAACGGTGGAACCACGAGGATTGCCGCATCCACCTCAGCCGAGAGCAGGGCTTGATACAACGACCGCGATGTTCCCGGCACGATCACTGGCGTCAGCCCCGGCGCCAGCTCGGTCAGTGCTCGCAGTGCTCCCGGCAACAGCCCGGTCAGAACCGTGGAGATTGCGCCGATGCGCAACTGTCCCGTCAGCCCTGCGACGTCGGCATCTCCCGCCAGTAGCGCTACTTCACGAACGATGCGCCTGGCCCGGGGCAGTAAATCGAGGCAGGCCTGGCTCGGCTTGGCGGCGTGGCCGACGCGGGACAACAGTTCAAAGCCGAGTTGCCGTTCGAGCGCGAGAATGCGCTGGCTGATCGCTGCGGCCGTCAACCCTTCGACACGCGCGGCATTGGCAATCGAGCCACACTCGACGACGGTGATCAGACTTCTCAGATAGCGCGAGTCCATAAGAAATGCTTTCGATGGTGGAAAGAATTACAGGCTATCTGTTTTGATGAAAACCGCACAGTCTTCAACCGTTGAGAGGTTTCTCTCGTCCGGCGATCGTCAGGAGTTCTTTATGCAGTCGATTTTCCATCTTGCTATGCATGTCCGTGATTTGCAGGTTACGCGCCAGTTCTATGGGGATTTACTGGGGTGCGAAGAGGGGCGCAGCACTGACTCCTGGGTCGATTTCAATTTTTTCGGGCATCAATTGTCGTTGCATCTGGGCGAGCCTTTTGCAGTCCGTAACACCGGTAAGGTTGGTGATCACGACGTGCCGATGCCGCACCTTGGCGTGATCCTCGAAATGTCGGACTGGCGCGTTTTGAGAGATCGCTTGATCGAGGCCCAGGTGCAGTTTGTTCTGCCACCCGGCATTCGTTTTGCCGGCCAGCCCGGTGAGCAGGCAACCATGTTTTTCCTCGATCCCGCCGGAAACCCGATCGAGATAAAAGGCTTCACAGATCTGCAGGGTATCTATGCGCAATTTTAATCAGATGGACGCGAGCGATATTTCCGAGAGCGTTCGGTCGCAGGCCGTGAGCGCAGAGTCGGTCGCCGAGCATTTTCTGGGCTGTGTCGAAGCGCGGGAGCTCAGCATAAAAGCCTTTGCAGCGTTCGACCCGGGTCAGGTGCGCGCTCAAGTTCGCCAGTTGAACAATGGCCACTTCAAAGGCCCTCTCGCCGGCGTGCCCGTGGGCATCAAAGACATCTTCGACACCGCCGATCATCCCACGGGGTTTTACTCCCCGATCTATGCGGACAACCGTCCTTCACGTGACGCACACGTTGTGGCGCTGTTGCGTCAGGCCGGCGCGGTGATCATGGGCAAGACCCACACCACCGAATTCGCCTACATGCACACTGGGCCGACCCGCAATCCGCATGATCTCGAACGGACGCCGGGAAGCTCCAGTGCCGGCTCGGCGGCGGGGATGGCAGCCGGGTTTTTCCCGATCGCCTTGGGCACGCAGACCGCCGGGTCGTTGATCAAACCCGCCTCGTATTGCGGACTGTATGCTTTCAAACCGACCTATGGGCTGGTTTCTCTGGAGGGGGTAAAACCACTTGCGCCGAGTTTTGACACGGTGGGCTGGTACGGCCGCTCGGTTCGTGACCTGCAACTGTTGGCTGAGGTGTTGATCCCCGGCATTGCGCAGCGTACTGATGAGCGTCGTCCAGGCAAGTTCGGCTTCTGTCGTACAGCGCGCTGGGATCAGGTCGATGAGGACATCGCCAGATCGCTGGACGCTGCCGTTGAAGATCTGCGCCGGGCCGGACATCAGGTGAGTGAGGTGGAGTTGCCGCAGGCGTTTGCGACGGTATTCGATGACCATTTGCTGATCAACGATTGCGAGGGGGCGCGGTCACTGGCCAAGGAGCTGCAAGCGCGACCTGAGCTGCTCAGTGATGAAGTGTTGGCCATGATCGAACGGGCCCGCCAGACAACGTGGGAGCAGGAGTCTGCGGCGAAGAAGCGCCTGGCAACTTTGGCTCCTGTGCTTGAAGCCCTATTCAAACCGTTTGATGCCATGCTCGGTGCGAGCTGCGGCATCGTCGCCCCGTTGGGCCTTGGCGCGACCGGGCCTTCCGATTTCAGTAAGTTCTGGATGGCGTTCGGTTTACCTCAGATCAACATCCCGCTCGTGCGCAATGCCGGGGCGTTGCCGGCTGGCCTGCAAATGATTGGCGGTTTCAGAGACGACAGCATTCTTTTGCACGCGGCCGAGCAGGTGGATGCGGTACTGAGAGCGGCGGACTGATGAAGGAGATATTGCGAGTGCCGTCGCAGCGCGGGTGCGCTGCGACGGAGTCCGATCCAGTGTCAGTGCGCAACATTGGCCGTGGCGGTGTCTTGTGGAGTCGTCACCCTACGGACAACCCGGCCAATGGTCAGGCCCTGCACCAGAATCGATGACAGCACGACGATGTAGGTGATGCTCAGCAACAAATCCCGTTCAGCGCCCAGCGGCAGCGACAGGGCCAGCGCCACCGAGACGCCGCCGCGCAGGCCGCCCCAGGTCAGTATCCGGATGGTGCCGCGCGGCACCGTGCGCCAGCGCCGCAGCAGGACGATGGCCGGGGCCACGGTGAGCAGGCGCGACAGCAGGATCGCCAGCGCCAGCAGACTCGCCGCCGCCACGTGCAGCCAGTTGAACGGCAGCAGCAACAGCTCCAGGCCGATCAGCGCGAACAGCAGAGCGTTGAGCATGTCGTCGAGCAGCTCCCAGAAACCGTCCAGGTACTTGCGGGTCATGTCGTTCATCGCCAGGTTGCGCCCCAGGTTGCCGATGATCAGGCCCGCCACCACCATCGCGATGGGCGCCGAGACGTGCAGTTCGGTGGCCATGGCCGAGCCGCCGATCACCAGCGCCAGGGTCAGCATCACTTCGATCTGGTGCTGCTCGATGCTCTTGATCATCAGGTACACCAGGTAGCCGATCAGACCGCCGAACAGCACGCCGCCGATGGCCTCGTGGGCGAACAGCAGGGCCGTGGCGCCGAGGGTCGGGGTCTCGCCCAGCTGCGCGATGCCCAGCAGCACGGTGAACACCACGACGGCGGTGCCGTCGTTGAACAGCGATTCGCCGACGATGGTGGTCTTGAGCGGCTTCGAGGCGTTGGCGGTACGCAGCACGCCGAGCACCGCGATCGGGTCGGTGGGGGAGATCAGCGCGCCGAACAGCAGGCAGTAGAGGAAGCTCACGTGCCAGCCGAACAGGGCAAAGATGTAATAGGCGAGGCTGCCGATCACGGCGGTGGCGATCAGCACGCCGAACGTGGCCAGCAGGCCGATGGGCCAGCGGTAGCTGCGCAGGTCGTTGAGGTTCACGTGCAGGGCGCCGGCGAACAGCAGGAACGACAGCATCCAGTTCATCAGCAGGTCGCCGAAGTCGATCTGGCCGATCAATTGCTGCACGCGCTCTTCAAGGCCCGGGTAGCCGAGAAAGCTCAGGCCTTGCAGCAGCAGGGAAAACATCAGTGCGGTGACCATCACGCCGATGGTCGGCGGCAGGCCGATGAAGCGGAAGTTCACGAAGGTCAGGAGGGTGGTGAGGCAGATAAACGCAGCAACGAGTTCAAGCATCCGGGGTCCTTTGGATGGGAGATGGAAGAGGCGCGTCCGATACTTGGACGCAAGGGTTGGATGGGCTGGCGCCGCTCAGGGGCACATGAGGCCGTCTGGGGTGAGGGAGCTTGCTCCCGCCGGCCCGCATGCAATTTTCCGTCGGGCGGGAGCGAGCGCCCCCGCCACGGGGATTGCGGCAGCCGGTGCTTCAGCCGCAGGCATTGACCGCAGCCATGCGCCGACGTTGCAGATAAATGAAGAAAAGCGCCGCCAGCACGGTGAGCACGCCGACCAGGGCACCGGTCCACGGGAGGTCCGCCAGGTCCGCGCCGCTGGCCACCACCAGCCCGCCGATCCACGCGCCCGACGCGTTGCCGAGGTTGAAGGCGCTCTGGTTCAGGGTCGAGCCGAGGTTCGGTGCTTCATGGGCCTGGTCGATGATCAGCAGTTGCAGGATCGGGCACAGGGCGAAGGCGAATACGCCCCACAGCACCAGGGTGATCGCGGCGGGCACCGCCGAGCGGCTGGTCTGGCTGAACGCCGCCAGGATCACCACCACCGCCAGCGCCACGCCCACCAGCGACGGCAGCAGGCGGCTGTCGGCCAGGCGGCCGCCGAGCATGCTGCCGCCGGTCAGGCCGACGCCGAACAACAGCAGCATCACTGTCACGCCGTGGGGGCTGATGCCGGTGACGTCCTGCAGGATCGGCGCGATGTAGGTGTACACGCTGAACAGGCTGGTGGATGCCAGCACGCTCATGCCCAGCGCCAGCAGTACGTTGGCCTTGCCCAGCACCTTGAACTCGCTGGCGAGGTCGGCGCGCTCCATCGGAATGTGCTTGGGCAGCCACAGCCACTGGGCGAGGGCGGCGATCACACCAATGGCGGCCACGGCCCAGAAGGTCGAACGCCAGCCGGCGAACTGCCCGAGCGCGGTGCCCAACGGCACGCCGAGCACGTTGGCCAGGGTCAGGCCGGTGAACATCAGCGCGATCGCCTGGGCCCGTTTGTTCGGCGCCACCAGGCCGGCGGCGACCACCGAACCGATGCCGAAGAACGCCCCGTGGCACAGCGCGGTGACCACCCGGGCGGCCATCAGGGTCGCGTAGTTCGGGGCCAGTGCGCAGAGCACGTTGCCGAGGATGAACATCAGGGTCATGCCCAGCAGCGTCGCCTTGCGCGGCATGTTGGCGGTGCCGACCGCCAGGACCGGCGCGCCGAACACCACGCCCAGGGCGTAGCCGGTGATCAGCAGGCCGGCGTGGGGGATGCTCACGGCGAGGTCGCGAGCGACGTCGGGCAGCAGGCCCATGATGACGAATTCGGTGGTGCCGATGCCGAAGGCGGCAGCGGCCAGTGCAAGCAAGGCGAGTGGCATGCGCAAGGTCTCTGTCGGTAGTCTTGACGCTTCGTTCAGGCAGGCGCAGGCCGACGGCCGGTCTCGGGCGGAGAACGGGTCAGGCAGTCATTGTTGGAATAGGTCTGTGCGCAACCGAGTGCGGCGTGGTCGCGTGCAGTATAAACAGCTGCGGCCCCATCGCGAATCAATAATATGACTAATTGCCCGCGGCCCTTGCGCAGCGCCGGCAAAGCCCTACGCTCTGGTGCTGGAGGCGATTCGGCAGGGCTCGATCGCCGAAGCGGCGGCGCTGCGGGAAATCAGCCTGATCCTGGGGGTGCTGTTCGGCATGCGCTGCCTCAAAGAACCTTTCGGCCGGCCACGGCTCTTAGCCTGTGGGCTGGTGCTGATCGGCAGGCTGGAGATGAAGCTCTGATCCGCCCGCCATTCGAACGACACGAAAAAGGGACTGCGCTATGACCGTGGCTTTGTGGTGTGTATTGATCGCGATTTTCCTGCCGTACCTGTGCACCGCCGTGGCCAAGGCCGTCGGCGGCTACAGGATGAGTGACAACCATGATCCCCGGGACTTTCTGGAGAGCCTCAACGGCCTGGCTCGGAGGGCCCATGCGGCGCAGCTGAACAGCTTCGAGGTGACGCCGGCCTTCGTCGCCGCCGTGATCGTCGCGCACCTCGTGGGCACGGCCGAGCTTGTGACGGTGAATGTGCTGGCGGTGCTGTTCATCACCAGCCGCCTGCTCTACATCATTTGCTACCTGGCGGACTGGGCGGTGCTGCGGTCGCTGGTGTGGCTCGTGGGGATGGGGTTGATTGCCGGGTTCTTCATTGTGTCGGCCTGAGCCTTGGGGAGGCTGACGGCCTCATCGCGAGCAGGCTCGCTCCCACATTGATCGGCAGTGACCGGGCCCCCGTGGGAGCCAGCCTGCTGGCGATGGCGTCAGTGACGGCGCCGGCGGGCTCCCACAAGGTTCGGCGGTCAGGACTTGCCCTTGACCGTATCGGCCACCTGCGGCACTTGCGGCAGCGCCGTGCCTTTAGGCCAGAGCATCCAGATCTGCCCCTGCTGCTTCATGTCCCCGGCCAGTTGCCCCGCCGCATCGCCGGTGCCCCAGAACAGGTCCGCGCGCACTTCGCCGGCGATGGCGCCGCCGGTGTCCTGTGCGGCCACCGGGCGCACCAGGGCGGTGCCGTCCGGGCGGGTGGTGGACAGCCACAGCAGGCTGCCCAACGGAATCACCTTGCGGTCCACCGCCGCGCTGTAGCCGGCGGTCAGCGGCACGTTCAGCGAACCGCGCGGGCCTTCGTCGCTGTCCGGGTTGCGGGTGAAGAACACATAACTGGGGTTGCTGCCCAGCAGCTCCGGGATGCGCGACGGGTTGGCCTTGGCCCAGTCGCTGATGGCGCCCATGGTGACGTCTTCCTTCTTCAGCTCGCCCTGTTCCACCAGCCAGCGGCCGATCGGGCGGTACGGGTGGCCGTTCTGGTCGGCGTAGGCGATGCGCAACTGGCGTCCGTCGTCGGTCTGGATCCTGCCCGATCCCTGGATCTGCAGGAACTGCAGGTTCATCGGATCGGTCAGCCAGGCCACCACCGGCGCATTGACGCCTTTGCTCTCGATGGTCGCCGCGTCGTCGTAGGGCTTGAGCACCCGGCCTTCGAGGCGTCCGCGCAGGCGCTTGCCCTTGAGCTCGGGGTACACGCTGTCCAGCGACACGATGATCATGTCGTCAGGCACGCCGTACACCGGGACGTTCGCCGTGGCAGTCTGGGTCAGGCTGCCGGGGTAGACCGGCTCGTAGTAGCCGGTGATCAAGCCGTTGGGGTTGTCGTTCTCGGCGCGCAACCCGTAGACGTCGAGGTTTTGCTTGAGGAACGCGCGGATGCTGCCGGCGCTCTGCGGGACATCGGCCGCCGCCGCGCAGGTCTTGCCCCAGACCGGGTCGGCCTTGAGCCGGTTGCACGCGCTGCGCCACGAACCGAAGCCGGCCACCAGGTCGTTGTCGGACACGGCGGGCAGCGCCTCCCAGGCGGCGCTGGAGTAAGTGGCGAGGGCGTGGGTCTTGGGCTTGGCCGTGTCGCCCCCGGTGCAGCCGGCGAGGATCGCCAGCAGCGGCAGGGTTGCGAAAAGCGGATGACGCCAGGCCTTGAAGCGGCTGTTCATGGAGTGGTTCCTGTGCCGGTTGCGTGAATGCTCCATGCGTTCAGGCAACCCGTATTTTTAATAGGGCTATTGGTGTTTGGCGGCCGCGCGAGGATACTGGCCGCCATTTTTCCGTGACCGAAGCCACCATGACACTCAAAAGAATCTCTGTTGCTTTGCTGGCCTGTCTGACCCTGTCCGCCTGCGGCGGCGTCGACCCCAACTCTCCGCTGGGCCAGCGCAAGGCGATCTTCAAGCAGATGCTCAAGACCGGCGAAGACCTGGGCGGCATGCTGCGCGGGCGCATTCCCTTCGACGGGGCGAAATTCGCCGACGGCGCGGTGAAGCTCGATGCGCTGTCCCATGAGCCGTGGAAGCACTTCCCGCAGGTGCGCGAAGAGGATCACACCAGCGCCAAGGACGATGTCTGGCAGAGGCAGGCGCGTTTCCAGGAAATGGCCCGCACCCTTGAGGCGGCCACCGGTGAACTGGTGATCGCCAGCCAAGTGCAGCCCTACAAGGCCAGCAACCTGGGGCCAGCGGTGCAGAAAGTCGAAGATGCGTGCAGTGCCTGCCATAAAGAGTTTCGCGATCACTGATAGCTGACGCGGTTGAATGACCGTGGCGAGGGCGCTTGCTCCCTTGCCGCAGTGGCTCTCGTTACTTGTCCAGTTCGTCCAGCGCCTGCTGCAATTCCTTGCGGGACTCGGCCAGCTTGTTCTTGCGCTTGTCGATCTTCTCCGGGTCGCCCTTCTTCATGGCCTTGTCGAGGTCGGCCTGGCGTTTGCTCACTTCGTGCTTGGCCTCCAGCACCTTGTTTTCGCGTTCCTTCTTCAGGCCGGCGTCGGTGCAGTGATCGGTGACTTCGCGCAGGGCGGTCTCCAGGCCGGCCTGCTGGTCGGCGTTGCCGTGGGCCTTGGCCTGTTCGATCTGGGTGACGATGTTCTGCTTCTTGGCGGCGCAGCCGGTGAGTTCCGGCGCTTCCTCGGCGGCCATCAACGGGGCGGCCAGGAATCCGCATAGGGTCAGCAGGGCAAGCGATTTCATAAAGGCTCCATGCGCTAAGGCATTCGGTTCGGTGGTGCGCTGCGCTGTTGGAGCGCCCCGACGGACATTGGGTTCCCGGCGTGCCGGGAGGCTGTGTTCAGAAGCCGTCGATGCCGGCGGCTTGCAGGGTGTCGCGCAAGGCCAGCACCTGCGGGTCGCGGAAAAAGGCGCTCAGTTGCGCCGCGCGGCCGGGGCCGATGCCGGGTTCTGCCTGCCATTGTTCGGTGTCGCGTTGCGCCAGCTCGTGCCAGGTGCCGTCCAGCGGTGCCTGTCCGGTCGGCGGCATTCCCAAGGCTTTGAGCCAGGTGGCGAACGGCCGCTGGCGGGCTGTGCGAAAACTGTCCAGCAGGCGGGCGCCGCTGCGCTCGCCGAAGCCGGGCATGTTAGCAAGCTCCGGCCCCTCGAGGGTCAACCAATCCAGCAGGCCGGTCAGGCGGCCTGTTTCCAGAAGTTTCTCCCAGGTGCCGCGACCGACATGGGGCAGCCCCAGCCCCTGCTTGCCGCCGAGCCAGGTCAGGCGGGCGAGGAACTGGCTTTCGCAGCCGGGCGTCGGTCGCCAGCAGCTCAAGGCGTGGAAATCGGTTGCCTGCGGAACAGCCAGCTCGACACGCTCGGCCGCGCGCAGGACGACGCCGTCTAGCCGGGGGATGGTCAGGCCGGCCAGGCTGACCGCGACCTGGTCGCCGGGGCGGATGTCCAGCGCCTGCCAGCGCTGGAACGAGCTGACGCTGACCCGTCGGATCTGCCGGTCGTCCAGCCGCACCGGCGCCAGCTCCAGCACCGGTGTGATGCGCCCCGTGCGCCCGATCCTGAAATCGACCTTGCGCACCTCGGCCAGGGCCTGGGCGAACGGGTACTTCCAGGCAATGCCCCAGTGCGGCGGCCGTGCCTGCCAGCGCTCGGCCGACGGGCGCCGGTCCTGACGCAGGACGACGCCGTCCGTGGCGAACGGCAACGGCGTGCGGAACCAATGCTCGCGCCATGCCTGGGCGTCGGCAAAGCGTTCGAGGGTGTGGGTGTAGGGCGCGGTCGCGGCGAATCCCAGGGCGGCCAGCGTCGAGAGCCTTTCGGACAAGGCCGAAGGCCCCTGCGGCCAGTCCCAGACGAACAGCCCTATGCCGCCGGCCTCTTCGGCGCCCAGATCCTTGCGGCCCATCAGGCCGGCGACGGTGGCGCGGGCGTTGCGGCCGCCGTCGCGGGACTGAACGTGGTCGCTCAGGCGCCAATAGAGTTCGCCCTGCACCAGCAGATCCACCGGTTCGGTCAGTTGCCGGGGAATGGCGGCGATCTTCTGCGCCGACGCTGTCCAGTCCTGGCCCCGGACTCCGTCGCCGCGGCTGATGGCCTGGTGCAGTCGCCCGCTGCGGTAGATCAGCGTGACCGCGACGCCGTCGACCTTGGGTTGAATCCAGAGGCCTTCGCGGTCGCGCAGCCAGGCTTCGACGTCTTTGCCGTCGTGGCGTTTGTCCAACCCGGTGTGGGCGATCGGGTGAGTGACAGGGCCTGTGGCCGTGCGCAGCGGGTTGGCCGGTGACGGAAGGCCGAAGCACCGGCGCCATTCGTCCAGGCGCAAGCGCGACTGGTCGTAGAGCCCGTCGGCGATCAGCGCCCGGCCTTCGCGGTGGTAAGCGTCGTCCCAGCGGTCGATCTGCCTTTGCAGGACGGCGGTTTCGGTGCGGGCCTTTTCCGGTGGCCAATCGGGGCAGTCGTCGGCGAGGGCGTTCGGGAGGATGAGCATCAACAGCAGTGGGAGCAGCAGGGGCATTGCAGCGGGCATCGTGAGCGTCCTTGCTCAAGGGGAACGCTTGAAGGGTAGGCGGGGAATCCGGGGGCGTCGGGCGGGTGTTTTTCGGGCTGTTTCCGGATGGGCAGATGCGGGCTTTTGGCTGGGGCGCTGCCCGAAGCGGGGAGGGAACCTGCAGGCATGAAAAAGCCCCGCAGGGCGTGAGCCGTGCGGGGCTTTTCGTGTCGCCTGGAGGTGTTACAGGCCGGCGGCGGAACGCAGGGCGTCGGCGCGGTCGGTCTTTTCCCAGGTGAAGGTGCTGAAGGTGTCGTCGCCGACGGTCTTGGTCTGCGGAGCGCGACCGAAGTGACCGTAGGCTGCGGTTTCCTGGTACATCGGGTGCAGCAGGTCCAGCATGGTGGTGATGGCGTAAGGACGCAGGTCGAACACTTCACGCACCAGTTTGATGATCTTGTCGTCGCTGATCTTGCCGGTGCCAAAGGTGTTCAGCGAGATCGAAGTCGGCTGGGCCACGCCGATCGCGTAGGACACCTGGATCTCGCAGCGCTCGGCCAGGCCGGCGGCGACGATGTTCTTGGCCACGTAACGGCCGGCGTACGCAGCGGAGCGGTCAACCTTGGACGGGTCCTTGCCGGAGAACGCGCCGCCGCCGTGACGGGCCATGCCGCCGTAGCTGTCGACGATGATCTTGCGGCCGGTCAGGCCGCAGTCGCCCACCGGGCCGCCGATGATGAACTGGCCGGTCGGGTTGATGTGGAACTGGGTGTCCTTGCTCAGCAGTTCGGCCGGCAGCACGTGCTTGACGATCAGCTCCATCACGCCTTCGCGCAGGTCGTTGTACGACACTTCCGGGTTGTGCTGGGTCGACAGCACCACGGCGTCGATGCCGACCACTTTGCCGCCTTCGTAACGGCAGGTGACCTGGGACTTGGCGTCCGGACGCAGCCAAGGCAGCAGGCCCGACTTGCGGGCTTCGGCCTGGCGCTGCACCAGTTGGTGCGAGAAGGTGATCGGGGCCGGCATCAGCACGTCGGTCTCGTTGCTGGCGTAGCCGAACATCAGGCCCTGGTCGCCGGCGCCCTGGTCTTCAGGCTTGGCGCGGTCAACGCCCTGGTTGATGTCGGGGGACTGCTTGCCGATGATGTTCATCACGCCGCAGGTGGCGCCGTCGAAGCCGACGTCGGAGCTGGTGTAGCCGATGTCGCAGATCACGTCACGGACGATCTGCTCCAGGTCGACCCAGGCGCTGGTGGTCACTTCACCGGCAACGATGGCCACGCCGGTCTTGACCAGGGTCTCCACCGCCACGCGTGCGTGCTTGTCCTGGGCAATGATGGCGTCCAGCACTGCATCGGAAATCTGGTCGGCGATTTTGTCCGGATGCCCTTCAGACACGGACTCGGAGGTGAAGAGGGAGTATTCGCTCATCTCGATGTTTTCCTGAATTTACCGATGGTGAGTGTCGCCAGCCGGCCGCTGAAAGTGGCGGACCTGGATCTGGAAACCATTACGTAAGCCTACATAGAGGCTGTCCCCGGGAACGAGTCCCGCAGCGGTGGCCCAACGGGCCAAATCGTCCTGTTCAAACCCCAACCACAGATCACCGCAGGCCTCCCTGGCCCAGCTCTGGTTGTGGCTGCATAACTCTGTCACGAGCAGGCTACCGCCCGGTTGCAGCAGGCTGGCCATGTGCTTGAGCGCTTCGGCCGGCGCGGCGAAATGGTGCAACACCATGTTCAATACCACGCAATCGGCCTGAAGGCTCACACCGTTCAATGCATCGGCCAATTGCAGGCTGACGTTAGCCAGCCGTTCACGAACGCATACCTGACGCGCCAGTTCGAGCATCGCCGCGCTGTTGTCCAGTGCGGTTACCGTGCCGAAACGGCGGGCCAGTTCCGGCAGGAAGGCTCCATCGCCGGGGCCGACTTCGATGGCCGTGGCAGCGCCGCCGAAGTTCAGTTTGTCGAGCAGGGCCAGCACGCTGTCGCGGTACTGCGGCAGGCCTGCGATCAAGTCTTGCTGGGCGCGGAATTTCTCCGCCACCCGTGCGAAGAAGTCCTGGCTGGCCGCCGCCCGTTGCCCGTGCACCTGGGCGATCCGCGCCTGCACGTCGTCCGGCAGGGCCAGGTTGTCGACTTCTTCTAACAATGCCGCGTGCAGCGTGCCGCCCAACAGTTCGGTGTGGGGCAGGGCGCGGCGGTAGAAAATCGCGTTGCCTTCACGGCGGGTCGCCACCAGCTCCGCCTGGGCCAGCACCTTGAGGTGATGGCTCATGCCGGACTGGCCGATGCCGAAGATCTGCGCCAGCTCCAGCACGCCGAACGAGTCGTTGGCCAGCGCCCGCAGCACGTTCAGCCGCAGCGGATCGCCGCCGGCCTTGCACAGGGCCGCCAGGTCGTCGCAGGCGTCATGGCGAATCGTAGGCACGCGTAAGTTCATAGGGGCAGCAGTCTAGTGACGGCCGGAAAGCATCGCAAGATCAATATCAAAAAGTTTTGATATTGATCGATGGGTGGTGTTTCCCACGCAATGGTTAACGTTACAGACGGGCGGCGGAAAGGATTCACCCGCCGAAAGCGCCGCCCGGCAGGGGAAAAACGTCTTCAGATGACTATCTGTCATTGCCCCGAGGCGTCCGGGTGAGGGAAAATGCTCGCCTTTTTTCCGTTTCGATTTTTCACCTTCAGCTTCAGAACCCAGGAGATCAGCGATGCCTAGCCGTCGTGAGCGTGCCAACGCCATTCGTGCCCTCAGCATGGATGCCGTGCAAAAAGCCAACAGCGGCCATCCCGGTGCCCCTATGGGTATGGCGGATATCGCCGAGGTGCTTTGGCGCGATTACCTCAAGCACAACCCGAGCAACCCGTCGTTCGCCGACCGTGACCGCTTCGTGCTGTCCAACGGCCACGGCTCGATGTTGATCTACTCGCTGCTGCACCTGACCGGCTACGACCTGTCGATCGACGACCTCAAGGCGTTCCGCCAACTGCACAGCCGCACCCCGGGCCACCCGGAATTCGGCTACACCCCGGGCGTCGAGACCACCACCGGTCCCCTGGGCCAGGGCCTGGCCAACGCCGTGGGCTTCGCCCTGGCGGAAAAGGTGCTGGGCGCGCAGTTCAACCGTCCGGGCCACAACATCGTCGACCACCACACCTACGTGTTCCTGGGCGACGGCTGCATGATGGAAGGCATTTCCCATGAAGTCGCTTCCCTGGCCGGCACCCTGGGCCTGGGCAAGCTGATTGCCTTCTACGACGACAACGGCATCTCCATCGACGGCGAGGTCGAAGGCTGGTTCACCGACGACACGCCGAAGCGTTTCGAGTCCTACAACTGGCAGGTGATCCGCAACGTCGACGGCCACGATCCGGAAGAGATCAAGACCGCCATCGACACCGCGCGCAAGAGCCCGCTGCCGACCCTGATCTGCTGCAAGACCACCATCGGCTTCGGTTCGCCGAACAAGCAAGGCAAGGAAGACTGCCACGGCGCCCCGCTGGGCGACGCGGAAATCGCGCTGACCCGTGAAGCCCTGAAGTGGAACCACGGCCCGTTCGAGATCCCGGCCGACATCTACGCCGAGTGGGACGCCAAGGAAGCCGGCCGCGCCGTCGAAGCCGATTGGGACCTGCGCTTCGCTGCCTACTCCGCCGCGTTCCCGACCGAAGCCAACGAACTGGTGCGTCGCCTGAGCGGCGAGCTGCCGGCCGACTTCTCCGAGAAGGCCGACGCCTACATCGCCGAAGTGGCGGCCAAGGGCGAAACCATCGCCAGCCGCAAGGCCAGCCAGAACGCCCTGAACGCGTTCGGCCCGCTGCTGCCGGAAGTGCTGGGCGGCTCGGCTGACCTGGCCGGTTCCAACCTGACCCTGTGGAAAGGCTGCAAAGGCGTCAGCGCCGAGGACGCCAGCGGCAACTACATGTACTACGGCGTGCGCGAGTTCGGCATGACCGCGATCATGAACGGTGTCGCCCTGCACGGCGGCCTGGTGCCTTACGGCGCGACCTTCCTGATGTTCATGGAATACGCCCGCAACGCCGTGCGCATGTCGGCCCTGATGAAGCAGCGCGTGATCCACGTCTACACCCACGACTCCATCGGTCTGGGCGAAGACGGCCCGACCCACCAGCCGATCGAGCAGCTGACCAGCCTGCGCAGCACGCCGAACCTGGACACCTGGCGTCCGGCCGACGCCGTCGAATCGGCAGTGGCCTGGAAAAACGCCCTGGAGCGCAAGGACGGCCCGTCGGCGCTGATCTTCTCCCGCCAGAACCTGCAGCATCAGTCCCGCGACGCGATCCAGATCGCCGACATCAGCCGCGGTGGCTACGTGCTCAAGGACTGCGCAGGCGAGCCTGAGCTGATCCTGATCGCCACCGGCTCCGAAGTCGGCCTGGCCGTCCAGGCCTTCGACAAGCTGACCGAGCAGGGCCGCAAGGTTCGCGTGGTGTCGATGCCGTGCACCAGCGTGTTCGACGCCCAGGACGCCGGCTACAAGCAATCGGTCCTGCCGCTGCAGGTCGGCGCGCGCATCGCCATCGAAGCGGCCCACGCCGACTTCTGGTTCAAGTATGTGGGTCTGGAAGGCCGCGTGATCGGCATGACCACCTACGGCGAATCGGCACCGGCTCCGGCGCTGTTCGAAGCGTTCGGCTTCACCCTGGAGAACATCCTGGGCCAGGCCGAAGAGCTGCTGGAAGACTAAGGCACACGGCGGTGACCTCCCGGTCACCGCAATTCCCTGTGGGAGCTGGCTTGCCAGCGATAGAGTCCGTTCAGTCAGCACATAGGTTGAAGCGGATGGCCCTATCGCTGGCAAGCCAGCTCCCACAAGGGCTGTGTCGCACATAAGCATTGCGTCTGGTCTGCGTATTATCGAGAACCCCATGCCTCAACCGCGTCCCTACAAAGTTGCACTCAACGGCTACGGCCGGATTGGTCGTTGCGTCTTGCGTGCGTTGTTCGAGCGAGGCGAGAAGGCCGGGTTCGAGATTGTCGCGATCAACGACCTGGCCGACATGGCCAGCATCGAATACCTGACACGCTTCGACTCCACCCACGGCCGGTTTCCCGGCGAAGTGAAGGTCGACGGCGATTGTCTGCACATTAACGGCGACTGCGTGAAGGTGTTGCGCAGTCCCACCCCCGAAGGCATCGATTGGGCGTCCCTGGGCGTCGATCTGGTGCTCGAATGCTCCGGCGCCTGGCACACCCGCGGCGACGGCCAGCGCTTTCTCGACGCCGGCGCGCCGCGGGTGCTGTTCTCCCAGCCGATGGCCAGCGAGTCGGATGTCGACGCCACCATCGTCTACGGCGTCAACCAGGACTGCCTGACCGGCGCCGAGCGCCTGGTGTCCAACGCCTCCTGCACCACCAACTGCGGCGTGCCGCTGCTGCGCCTGCTGGACCGGGCGGTGGGGCTGGAGTACGTGTCGATCACCACGATCCACTCGGCGATGAACGATCAGCCGGTCATCGACGCCTATCACCACGAAGACCTGCGCCGCACCCGTTCGGCGTTCCAGTCGGTGATTCCGGTGTCCACCGGCCTTGCGCGCGGCATCGAGCGCCTGCTGCCGGAACTTGCCGGGCGAATTCAGGCCAAAGCCGTACGCGTGCCGACGGTCAACGTGTCCTGCCTCGACATCACGATGCAGACCGCGAACGACACCGACGCCGCCGAGGTCAACCGGATCCTGCGCGACGCCGCCACCGCCGGCCCGCTCAAGGGGTTGCTGGCCTACACCGAGCTGCCCCATGCCAGTTGCGATTTCAACCATGACCCACATTCGGCCATCGTCGATGCCAGTCAGACCCGCGTCTCCGGCCCACGGCTGGTGAACATCCTGGCCTGGTTCGACAACGAATGGGGTTTTGCCAACCGAATGCTGGACGTTGCAGAGCACTATCTGCAGACAGCGATTCCAACAAACAAGTAATCCAGGAAGTGCGACCCATGACCGTGTTGAAGATGTCCGACCTCGATCTGCAAGGTAAGCGCGTATTGATCCGCGAAGACCTCAACGTCCCAGTCAAGGACGGTGCAGTCACCAGCGATGCGCGCATCCTGGCTTCGCTGCCGACCATCAAGCTGGCCCTGGAGAAAGGCGCGGCGGTGATGGTCTGCTCGCACCTGGGCCGTCCGACCGAAGGCGAGTTCTCCGCCGAGAACAGCCTCAAGCCTGTCGCCGACTACCTGAGCAAGGCTCTGGGCCGCGAAGTGCCGCTGGTGGCCGACTACCTGGGCGGCGTTGACGTCAAGGCCGGCGACATCGTGCTGTTCGAGAACGTGCGCTTCAACAAGGGCGAGAAAAAGAACGCCGACGAACTGGCCCAGCAATACGCCGCCCTGTGCGACGTGTTCGTGATGGACGCCTTCGGCACCGCCCACCGCGCCGAGGGTTCGACCCACGGCGTGGCCAAGTTCGCCAAGGTCGCCGCCGCAGGCCCGCTGCTGGCCGCCGAACTGGACGCGCTGGGCAAGGCCCTGGGCGCGCCGGCCAAGCCGATGGCCGCCATCGTTGCCGGCTCCAAGGTCTCGACCAAACTGGACGTGCTGAACAGCCTGAGCCAGATCTGCGACCAACTGATCGTCGGCGGCGGCATCGCCAACACCTTCCTGGCGGCGGCCGGTCACCCGGTCGGCAAGTCCCTGTACGAGCCGGACCTGCTGGACACCGCCCGCGCCATCGCCGCCAAGGTCAGCGTGCCGCTGCCGGTGGACGTGGTGGTGGCCAAGGAATTCGCCGAAACCGCCGCCGCCACCGTCAAGCTGATCGGTGACGTGGCCGCCGACGACATGATCCTGGACATCGGCCCGCAGACCGCAGCCAACTTCGCCGAACTGCTGAAATCGTCGAAGACCATCCTGTGGAACGGCCCGGTCGGCGTGTTCGAGTTCGACCAGTTCGGCAACGGCACCAAAGTGCTGGCCCAGGCCATCGCCGAAAGCGCCGCGTTCTCCATCGCCGGCGGCGGCGACACCCTGGCGGCCATCGACAAGTATGGCGTGGCCAGTGATATCTCCTACATTTCCACCGGTGGCGGCGCGTTCCTCGAATTCGTCGAAGGCAAGGTGCTGCCGGCCGTCGAAGTCCTGGAAAGCCGGGCCAAGGCCTGAGGCCGCCCGATTGGCCAGGCAAAGGAGTGTTCACATGGTCAAGTCGTTAGCGCTGTTGCTGCTGACCGCTGCGCTGGCCGCCTGCGGGAGCCACCCGCAGGCCGACGCGCAGCCGGACGCCGGCGAGGCGCACAAGGGCTGCTACCAGGCCGACTGGCAAGCCGAAACCAACCCGGTGCTGAACAAGCGCTCGGGGCCGGAAGGCCTGGACAAGTACGAGACGCAAACCCCGGCCAAGGAACAGGGCTGTCCTTGACGGGTCTGACCCTTTAACTCAGGGCCGGCGGCGTGCGCCGTCGGTCGAGGAACACGGATGAAAGGCTTGATCGCCGTTGCGGCGTTGGGATTGTTGGGCGGTTGCGCACAGTTGGGGCTGTTTCAGCCGTCCGCACCGGCGGACGACTGGACAACCTGGACCTGCGACAGCCAGGCCAAGGTGCTGTGGCGCTACACCGATGCCGGGCGCAAGGAAGTCGACGTGCGCCTGGGCGGCGGCGATCAGGTCTACCGCCTGAAGGAAGAGCCGGGCGCGTCGGGTGCGCTGTACAGCGACAACATGCTGGCGTTTCACATCAAGGGTGAGGAAGGCCTGGTCTACTGGGTCGCCACCAATGATCTGATCGGCCGGGGCTGCAAGGCGCAGTGACACGATTGAACGGATGTGCAGAGGTCCGATGCAGGGGCCTTTGCCGTTCACAGGATTTTGGCAACACCGAATCACCGGACCGGGCCTCGACCCCCGATCCGCAATCACTTGAATAGCCGCCGCCGCTCCGGCAGGCTGGCACGATTAACGACCCTCAACCGGGAGAGACACACACAATGGCACTCATCAGCATGCGCCAGATGCTGGACCACGCAGCCGAATTCGGCTACGGCGTTCCGGCCTTCAACGTCAACAACCTTGAACAAATGCGCGCCATCATGGAAGCCGCTGACAAGACTGACTCCCCGGTGATCGTCCAGGCTTCGGCCGGTGCCCGCAAATACGCAGGTGCCCCGTTCCTGCGTCACCTGATCCTGGCGGCCATCGAAGAATTCCCGCACATCCCGGTGTGCATGCACCAGGACCACGGCACCAGCCCTGACGTCTGCCAGCGCTCCATCCAGCTGGGCTTCAGCTCGGTGATGATGGACGGCTCCCTGGGCGAAGACGGCAAGACTCCGACCGACTACGAATACAACGTGCGCGTCACCCAACAGACCGTCGCCATGGCTCACGCCTGCGGCGTTTCGGTTGAAGGCGAGCTGGGCTGCCTGGGTTCGCTGGAAACCGGCATGGCCGGCGAAGAAGACGGCATCGGCGCCGAAGGCGTGCTGGATCACAGCCAGATGCTGACCGACCCGGAAGAAGCCGCCGACTTCGTCAAGAAGACTCAAGTTGACGCCCTGGCCATCGCCATCGGCACCAGCCACGGCGCCTACAAGTTCACCAAGCCGCCGACCGGCGACGTGCTGGCCATCGACCGCATCAAGGAAATCCACAAGCGCATCCCGAACACCCACCTGGTGATGCACGGTTCCTCGTCTGTTCCGCAAGAGTGGCTGGCGATCATCAACCAGTACGGCGGCGACATCAAAGAAACCTACGGCGTACCGGTCGAAGAGATCGTCGAAGGCATCAAGCACGGCGTGCGCAAGGTCAACATCGACACCGACCTGCGCCTGGCGTCCACCGGTGCGATGCGTCGCCTGATGGCCACCAACCCGAGCGAGTTCGACCCGCGCAAGTTCTTCGGTGAGACCGTGAAGGCCATGCGTGATGTGTGCATCGCGCGTTACGAGGCTTTCGGCACTGCCGGTAATGCTTCGAAGATCAAACCGGTTTCGCTGGAAGGGATGTATCAGCGTTATCTGAAAGGTGAGTTGAACGCTAAGGTCAATTGAGACTGGCGTTGAGCTGATTCAAAAGAAACCCGCCGAGAGGCGGGTTTTTTGTGGGCGCTGAGAAACCAGCCAGAGATTTTTACTCGAACAATCCCTCTAGCTCTTCAAGCGTCGGCATGCCCGCCGGAACGACGGTGAGTTCGCAATCGAGAGCGCACAATGCGCGAGCGTAGGCGATCATGCCGACAGAGAGGGTGCCTTTCTCGATAGCAATCACTTTGTATCGCGTCAATCGCGCGAGTTCGGCAAGTTGCGCCTGGGTCAGGCCGAGAGCGATACGTTTTCCGCGTATCTGAGCACCAAGTCGGCTGACGAGCAGAATATGATCCATGTGTCGTTAACGTAACATTCGTGAGGGAGTGTTCTTTAAACGGAACACTGAGTTTGAGCGAGCTTACGCCTGTGACGATCGAGCGAATGACACCCATAACGGACATTTCCAGTACCGATTGGGCAAAAGTCCGTTACAGGTAACATTTCTCACTGGGTTCCAACCCCAATCACACCTTTAACTCAACATGATCCAGCGCCTGATTCACCGCCAACTCTCCGAGCATCACCACTTGGGCGATGCCCAACGCGGTCTTGCGATAAGGCGTGTCGAGAGTGGCGGCGAAGTTGGGAGAAAGGGGAGAAAGGGGACGGATATATTTACTGATTAAATAAATCTGTCCCCTTAATACTGAAACGGCTGGCAGGTTGGCATTCACTCTTTCATTTGTGCATCGCTACAGAAAACCCACCGATTGGCGGGTTTTCGATGGCGTAAGTCAGGTGCGTGTCATCCGGTTCGAGCGCTACAGCTTCGGCTCAACGTTATCCAACGCCTGATTCACGGCCAATTCTCCCAGCATGACCAGTTGCGCAATGCCCTGGGCCAGTTTGCGGTGCGGGGTGTCGAGCAGGGTGGTGAAGTGGTCGAGCATGGCGCTGGCCGAGCCGAGGTTTTCGCTGGCGTCGGCCAGCAGGGATTCGGTGGTGTAGGCCGGGTTGGCGAAGTACATGGGGTCATGGGCGGGGTAGTTGGGCGTGACGGGGTTGAGGTAGTGGTCGAGGGCACGTTCGGCGGCTTCGTGGAGTTTGCGGGAATCGATGGATTCGTAGGGGGAGGCCGGATCGGTTTCAGGTGGATGCGGTGTCGATTTGATCATTGATGGTTTCTCGGATTGGGGCCGCAAACATCTCGCTACTAAACGGAGGGTGGCGGCTGTACGCAAGTTAGTAGACCGGGCAAAACCACCAAATCCCGGCGCACCCGAAGGCGCCATGCGCACAGCCACCATCAAGTGCAGGCGAAGGCCTGACGGGATGACGCTTGTACGGTGGTGGAAGTGCCGGGCTACTAAACCCGATCACTGGAAATCAGTGACGCGAACCAAGTTACCGAGGGCCCCCCAGGCGCACAAGCCGGCGGATTCTGGCGTACCGGTAGGCAGCGGCGCAAGCCGTTGTAGGCCTGGGGACGTAACGCCGGGTGTCTGTAAACGGGTGCGTTTAAGCGCGCTGCCCAAGGCCGGAAATCCCTGTGGTGAGGGTCGGTTACTTGTTGTGATCAATGTCGAGCTTGGAAAACGTCACCTGCCCACCCTCGCTCGTGTAGCCGGTGTTGTCCTGCACATACACCCCGGCCTTGAAATACAGCGGCTTGTTGCGCCAGGTCGCGCTGATCTGCGAATCCCATTGATAGCCCGCCGCGCTGACGCCCAAGGCGCCGCCGGGGCTGAGGTGGATGAGGTAGTTGAACTCGCGATCCAGTTTGATCCCGGTGGCGAGGGTGATGACGCGGCTTTCGTCCTGATCGGGGTGGGTGCGCAACTTGATCACCAGGTTGCCGGTCTCGGTGCTGGTTTTGTACTGGTATTCGAGTTTGAGCATCGGCTTCTGGCTTTCGTAGGCGTGGATCTGGCCGATGACGATCTTGCCGGAGCTGGGCACCTTGTTCACCGCCAAGGTTGCGCGCAGCAGGTTGTCGGCGTCGGGGTAGTACCAGTTGCGCAGGGTGCCGTTGCTGTAGGTCTCGCGCAGTTCGGTGCGCGGGTAGATGGCGTTCTCGGTTTTGGAGCCGGTGACCGGCGACCAGAAGAACAGCGTGCCGGTGTCGGAGTGGAAGTACTGGTCCTTGAAGCCGTTCACCAGTTTGGCGGTGTCGACGGTGTACGGCGGGTTGCCGACGGGAACGCTGAGGTTCCAGGTTGCGAGGTCGATCATGTCGGTGCTTCCGCTGATTTTCGCTGCACGCGCGTGCCAGAAGCTCTAGCCCGCGCCTTTCGGGGGCGGCCTTTATAAGCGCAAGGGTGTTTTTTGTTAACGCCCGCTCGGCGGATGATTGGCGCCAACATCCTGTCGAAGTGCCATCCTTCCCGGTTTCCGGGGGCTTCAGCGACGACCGTTAGTCGGCTACTCAAGCGTTTGCTTGGGTGATGGCCCTGTGATAGCTACAGCTTTTGCCGATCCCGGACTAGAGTGATGGCTCAGTAGGTGTACGGTTTTTCACCGGAATCCCGTCTGACGTCCCGACAAGAGAAGCAGCATGGAATGCGCGCAACCACAGCCAGGTGAAGGCAGCTCAGTCCTTTTGATCGTTGATGATTACCCTGAAAACCTGATCAGCATGCGGGCGTTGCTGCAACGCCAGGACTGGCAGGTGATGACGGCCGCCTCAGGCTTCGAGGCGCTGAACCTGTTGCTTGAGCACGATATCGACCTGGTGCTGCTGGATGTGCAGATGCCGGGCATGGACGGTTTCGAGGTCGCGCGGCTGATGCGCGGCAGCCAGCGCACGCGCCTGACGCCGATCATTTTCCTGACCGCCAACGAGCAGTCCCAGGACGCCGTGATCAAGGGCTACGCCAGCGGTGCGGTGGATTACCTGTTCAAGCCCTTCGACCCGCAGATCCTCAAGCCCAAGGTGCAGGCGTTGCTGGAGCACCAGCGCAACCGGCGGGCCTTGCAGCGCCTGAGCCAGGACCTGGAGATCGCCCGGGCGTTCAACGCCTCGGTGCTGGACAACGCGGCGGAGGGGATCCTGGTGTTGGCCGAGGACGGCTTGATCCGGTTCGCCAACCCGGCGATCTCCCGGCTGCTCAATGCTCCGGTGCAGGAACTGCAAGGTCAGGAGTTTCTCGATTTCCTGCAAAAGCCTCACATTCCCTTGTGGGCCGATTCCGATTTTTACGTGAGCTACAAGCGCGGCGAAACCCTGCGCCTGCACGACGCCTTGCTGCGCACCGCGCCGGGCCAGCAGGTGCCGGTGGCGTTGTCCTGCGCGCCGCTGCCCACCGAACAGCATGCGATGGTGGTGACGGTGCTGGACATGTCGGTGGTGCGCCACCTGCATCAGCAGCTGGAGTTCCAGGCCGTCACCGACCCCTTGACCGGGCTGCTCAACCGGCGCGGCTTCTACCAGACCGTGGAGAACCTGCTGCTGCGCGGCGAGCGCAGCGACAGCGCCTGGGTGCTGATGTACCTGGACCTCGACGGCTTCAAGCGGGTCAACGATTCCCTCGGCCACGATGCCGGCGACCGGGTGCTGCGCTGGGTGTCCGAGCAGTTGAAGGCGTGCCTGCGCCCGTTCGACATCCTGGCGCGGATGGGCGGGGACGAGTTCACGGCGCTGCTGGACCTGGAGTTTCCCGAGCAGGCGGCGAAGATCGCGGAGAAGCTCATCGAACGGGTGTCGATCTGTCAGCAGATCGAGGGCATGGACGTCACGTTGGGTGCCAGCATCGGCATCGCCACTTACCCGGATTGCGGCAACAGCGTCGATGGGTTGCTGCGCGCCTCGGACATCGCCATGTACGAGGCCAAGCGCGCCGGGCGTCAGCAGTACCGCTTCTACGACCCGGAGATGAACGGCCGGGCGCGCTCGCGGCTGATGCTGGAAGAGAGCGTGCGCACCGCCATCGAGAACCTCGACTTCAATCTGGTGTACCAGCCGCAGGTGGCGATCGCCGACGGGCGGATCCGTGGCTTCGAGGCGTTGCTGCGCTGGCACCATCCGAGCGCCGGCGACGTGCCGCCGGGCCTGTTCCTGCCGTTGCTGGAGGAAGCGCAGCTGATCAGCCGCCTCGGCAGCTGGATCTACCACCACAGCGCCGGGCAGCGGAAGGCCTGGCAGGCGCAGTTCGACGAGGACCTGGTGCTGGGCGTGAGCCTGAGCAACACCCAGTTCGGCCTGCCGAACCTGGTCACCGAGCTGCGGCAGGTGCTGGAACGTCATGGGTTGAAGCCACGGCAGTTGGAGGTGGAAGTCACCGAAGAGGCGCTGACGGTCAACCCGGACGACACGCGCAAGCAACTGCGCCTGTTGCGCAACCTCGGGGTGCGGGTGGCGCTGGACGACTTCGGCTCCGGCGCGTGCTCCTTGGCGCACCTGCGCGACCTTGAGTTGGATACGCTGAAGCTCGACCGACACCTGATCGCCCGATTGCCGGACTCGGCGCGGGACGCCTCGCTGGTGCGCAGCGTGCTCGAACTGAGCAAGGAGTACGGCCTGCTGGTGATCGCCGAGGGTGTCGAGACCCTGGCGCAGTACCGATGGCTGCAGGCCCATGGCTGCGAATACGTGCAAGGCTTCCTGGTGGCGCGGCCGATGGTCGCCGACGAGACCGTGCGGTTTGCCCAGCCGTTCGACTGGGGCGCGTTGGTCGGTTGAATTCGCTACACTGGCGGCCTTTCCATGAGCCCGTACCGCCAGCCCCATGACTGCGTTGAAATACCTCCAGGCCTATCCCGTGCAACTGCAGGATCAGGTGCGCCAGCTGATCGCCGACGGTCGCCTCGGCGACTACCTCGACCAACGCTACCCCGGCCGTCACGACGTGCAGAGCGACAAGGCCCTGTACGGCTACGCGCTGGAGCTGAAGCAGGAATACCTGCGCAACGCCCCGGCCATCGACAAGGTGCTGTTCGACAACCGCCTCGACCTGACCCACCGCGCCCTTGGCCTGCACACCACGGTGTCGCGGGTGCAGGGCGGCAAGCTCAAGGCCAAGAAGGAAATCCGCATCGCCTCGCTGTTCAAGGAGGCCGCGCCGCAATTCCTGAAGATGATCGTGGTGCACGAACTGGCGCATTTCAAAGAGTCGGACCACAACAAGGCGTTCTACAAGCTGTGCGAGCACATGTTGCCGGGCTATCACCAGATCGAGTTCGACCTGCGGGTGTACCTGACCTGGCGGGATCTGCAGTAGCGATCAACTGACGCGACAAGGAGTGTGTGGATGGACGTGAGCAAGACCAAGAGCAGTTTCTACCGCCGTCTGTACGTGGCGTACCTGATCGACAGCGGCCTGGCCAGCAGCGTGCCGGCGCTGACCGACGCCACCGGCATGCCCCGGCGCACGGCGCAGGACACCATCGCGGCGCTGGCGGACCTGGACATCGTCTGCGAGTTCGAGCAGGAAGAGGGTGCGCGCAACCATGCCGGGCGCTACCGGATCCGCGAGTGGGGGGCGATCGACCGGGGGTGGATCGAGCGCAACCTGCGGCAGATCAAGGCGGTGCTGGAGTATCCCTGAGTGCTGCGGTGAGCGGGCCGGCCCCATCGCCAGCAGGCTGGCTCCCACAGGTTCTGTGCCAGGCGCAACAGTGTGGGAGCAACGGTCTTGATCCTGCGGCGATCCGACGATGAGGCCCTCAGGCCCGGCGCATGCCGATGTGCGGAATGTCGTCTTCGAGGTATTCCTCGCCTGCCACGGCGAACCCGTAACGCCCGTAATACCCTTGCAGGTGCGCCTGGGCCGACAGGTAGACCGGCACCTGCGGCCAATGCTTTTCGGCCTGCTTCAGCGCCTGTTCCATCAGGGTGTGGCCCAGGCCCTTGCCGCGCCCTGACGGCGCGGTGAGCACCCGGCCGATCACCACGTCGCCGCCCTGGGACTGCGGATCCAGCAGGCGCAGGTAAGCCACCAGCTCGTCGCCTTCCCAGCCCATCAGGTGGCAGGTGTCGCCTTCCAGGTCCTGGCCGTCGGGGTCCAGGTAGGCGCAGCGCTGTTCGACCACGAACACTTGCGAGCGTAGCTTCAGGATGGCGTACAGCTGCTCCTTGCCCAGATCGCTGTGATGTTTGCAGACCCACTCGATTGTCATTGTCCGGTTCCTTGATTGGCGTCGCCCGATACTAAGCGCCGGGCCGGAATCTGTCTGCATGGCGCATAAATCTGTGACAAAGACCAAAATGCCATCATTCCGTCCTCGCGGTTCCGAGTTCTTTGTGTAATCTGCTGGTAAGCACTGTGCACTGGCTGCAATGAGCTAATGTTAGGGCCTGGGATGCGCGTCCACAGGCCTTGGGGTTTTGACTGAAAACACGCCGGGCAGCCCGCCCGCTAAGGATTTTCAAGCATGCCGCGATTGCATCGAGCCTTTGCTTTGATCGGATTGCTGTTGCTGGGCCAAAGCGCTGCCGCGGACAAGCTGCGCCTGGTGTTCGATGTCTGGCCGCCGTTCACCGACGAAACGCTGGCCAACGGCGGGCTGGCCACGGACATCGTCAGCACGGCCCTGTCCCGGGCCGGGTATGCCAGCAGCTATGAACAGGTGCCGTGGGCGCGGGCCTTGCTCGGCGTCGGCGAGGGCCGCTACGACGTGCTGGTCAACGCCTGGTACAACGACGAGCGGACCAAGCTTGGGCAGTTCTCCGGCGAGTACCTGCTCAACCGCGTGCGGTTCCTCAAGCGCAAGGACATGCCACTGGAATACAGCAGTCTGGAGGAACTGCACACCTACCCGATCGCGGTGGTGCGCGGTTACGCCTATTCGGCGCCGTTCGACGCCGACACCGCGTTGCAGAAGGTGCCGGTGCACAACTTCGCCATGGCCGTGCGCATGCTGGCGGCGGACCGGGTCAAGCTGACGCTGGAGGACGAGTACGTCGCGCGCTACTACCTGGCCCGCGAAGCGCCGAAGGTGCGCAACGCCGTGGAATTCCTGCCCAAGCCCCTGAGCGAGAACAGCCTGCACATCCTGGTGAGCCTGAAGAACCCGCAGCACGAGCAGATCGTGGCCGGGTTCGACCGGGAGATCGCGGCGATGAAGGCTGACGGCAGCTACGACAAGTTGCTCAGGCAGCATGGCATGTGAGCCCTGATCCGGAATCCGCTGTGCGGTGGATGGCCTCATCGCCAGCAGGCTGGCTCCCACAGTGGACTGTATTCCAGTCTTCAAAGGTGGGAGCCACCCTGCTGGCGATGACGCCATGAAAGGCGCCGCAGGACTCAGGCCTCGCCGGTGTCCTTGATCAAATGCGCCGCCAGGGTCCGCAACGGGCCCAACTGACGGCAGATCAACGCCAGTTGCGTCTGCACCAGCCGCTGCCCCTCATCGATCTCGTCCGGCATCTGCTCCAGCGCGTTGGCCAGCGCTTCTTCCTCGTCGCTCTGGATCGCGATCGGCTGCTTGCTCGCCAGGCCCTGGGCGATGTCGTCGATGCTGGCGGCCAGGCTGACGCCGGCGCCGTCGATCAGGTGCTCGCGTACGTCCTCCGGCAAGCGGGTTTCCCGGTGCGCGCCCAGGCCCGAGAGATAACTGAGCAGGGTGTGCGACAGCACCAGGAAGCGGAACCCGACGTCGGCCTCCTTACGGAAATGCCCAGGCTCCATGAGCATGTTCGCCAGGGTGGTGGACAGCGCCGCGTCGGCGTTGTGCGCGTTGCGCCGGGCCAGCCGGTAGGCGAGGTCGTCGCTCTTGCCGGCGGCGTACTGCTGCATGATCTGGCGCAGGTAGATGCTGTTGCAGGTCAGGGTGTTGGCCAGCACCTTGTTCAGGCGCCGGCCCTGCCAGTCCGGCAGGAACAGGAACACCGCCAGGCCCGCGATCAGGCTGCCCAGCAGGGTGTCGAGCAGGCGCGGGACGAACAGGCCGTAGCCGTCGCCCACCTGGTTGAAGCAGAACAGCACCATGATGGTGATCGCCGCGGTCGCCACGGTGTAGCGCGTGGTGCGGTTGGTGAAGAACACCACGCCGGCGGCGATGGCGAAGCACGACTGCACCAGCGGGCTGGGGAACAGGTCGAACAGCGCCCAGGCCACGGTCAGGCCGATGGCGGTGCCGAGGATCCGCTGGCCGAGCTTGCGCCGGGTGGCGCCGTAGTTCGGCTGGCAGACGAACAGCGTGGTGAGGATGATCCAGTAGCCCTGCGAAGGGTGGATCAGGTGCACCATGCCGTAGCCGATGCTCAAGGCCAGCGGCAGGCGCAGGGCGTGGCGGAACAGCAGCGAGGTCGGCGTCAGTTGCGTGCGCAGGCGCGTCCACACGTCCTTGAGGTTGCGCGGCGAACGGTCGAGCAGGCTGCTGTCGGTGGCGTCGGCCAGGGCGTCGGGGTTGCTGGCGTCGCTGAGCAGGCGGTCGAGGGTGCCGAGGTTGGCCGCCAGCGCCCGCAGCGAACGCAGCAGGCCGCGCCAGGCCGGGTTGCTCTGGATGCGCAGGTGTTCGAGGGAGGCGTGCAGGTCGCCCAACGCTTCGGCGAAGCTGGCGTCGTAGATGAACGGCTGGCGCATCTGGATCGATTCGGCCAGCGCCCGGCAGGCCTTGCCTTGCTGGCGCAGCAGGCGCTGGCAGCGGAACAGCACGTCGCTGTGGAAGAACGCGTCGGCCAGGGCGTTGTACGGGTAGTGCGAGGAACTGGCGCGCTCGTGGATGTCCTGGGCCAGGAAGTACAGCTTCAGGTAGCGGCTGACCTTGGAGCCTGGGCGACCGTTGCCGACCCGGTGCAGGATGATTTCCTTGGCGGTGTTGAGCGCCGCCACCACCCGGCCGTTCTGCTGCGCCAGCTCCAGGCGCCGGGCCTCGACGTCCAGTTGGCGGATCGGCTCGAACAGCGAGGCCTTGAGCTTGAGGTAGTAGCCCAGCTCGCGGAACAGCCGCGCCAGGCTCTGCTGCACCGGCTGGTTGGAGAACAACGCCTGCCACAGCACCGACAGCAGCCCGTACCACGCGGCGCCGGCCACCAGCAGCATCGGTTCGTGCCAGAAATCGCTGACCGCGCCGCCGCGCTGGTCGACGCCGATCATCGTGTACACCGACAGGATCAACGTCGCCGAGGCGATCGCCCCGTAGCGCTCGCCCAAGGCGCCGAGCATGGTCAGGCCGAAACTGGCCAGCGCCAGGGCGATGACGAACACGACGGGGTAGGGGAACAACAGCTCCACCGACAGCGCGGCGACGCTGAAGCAGACCAGCGTCACCGCCAGCGCGTTGAGGCGGCCTTGCCAGCTGTCGTCGGTCTCGGCCAGGGCGCTGGCGATGATCCCCAGGAACAGCGGGATCAGCAGCCCCATTTCATCCTGGAACCAGCACAGCGCCATGCTGCCGGTCAGGGCGATGAACACCCGCACGCTGTAGCTGAACTTGTCCAGCGCCCACAGGCGCCGCAAAGACTGACGAAACGAGGTCGAGGACATGAAATGCGAAGGCCTTCCGAGGCGATGCCGCTAAATTGAGCCAGTAATGACGCCGACGCAATGGCGCCGATCACATCGGACAGCAAAAAGTGTTCCTTGCATTGGTTTTGCCAAGCTCAATGTCCGAGGTTGGCAAAGAAACCTGTGGGAGCTGCGGTGCGACGATTCGACTTGCCAGAGATGGCTGACTGTCAGGCAACTACGATGTTGGCTCTACCGGCCTCATCGCTGGCAAGCCAGCTCCCACAGAAATTGCGTTTCATGTTTGAAAACGGATCAGACGTACTGCGCCGCCGCGTAGCCCGAGGCCCAGGCCCACTGGAAGTTGAAGCCGCCCAGGTGCCCGGTGACGTCGAGCACTTCGCCGACGAAGTACAGGCCCGGGCTTTTCAGCGATTCCATGGTCTTGGACGACACTTCCCGAGTATCGACGCCGCCCAGGGTGACTTCGGCGGTGCGGTAGCCCTCGGTGCCCGCCGGCACGACTTTCCAGCTGCCGAGCTTGTCGGCGATGTCCGCCAGCTCCGCGTGGGTGTACTGCTTCATCGGCTTGGAGGCGAACCAGTTGTCCGCCAGCAGGGTGGCCATCTTCTTGGTGAAGATTTCCCCGAGCAGGGTCTTCAGTTCGCTGTTCGGGCGTTCGGCCTGCTGCTGTTGCAGCCAGCCGGCGGCGTCGTGGTCCGGCAGCAGGTTGATCTCCACCGTGTCGCCGGATTCCCAGAACGACGAGATCTGCAGGATCGCCGGGCCGCTGAGGCCGCGGTGGGTGAACAGGATGTTCTCGCGAAAGCTCTGGCCGTTGCAGCTGACCAGGCAATCGACCGAGGTGCCCGACAGTTCGCCGCACAGGTCCTTGAGCTGGTCGGTGATGGTGAACGGCACCAGCCCGGCGCGGGTCGGCAGCAGTTCGTGGCCGAACTGCCTGGCCACCTGATAGCCGAAGCCGGTGGCGCCCAGGGTCGGGATCGACAGGCCGCCGGTGGCGATCACCAGCGACTGGCACTGGACCTGGCCGAGGGTGGTGTCGAGCAGGTAGCCGCCTTCGGTCTTCTCGATGGTCTGGATCGAGGTGTCCAGGCGCAGTTCGACGCCCACCTGGTCGCACTCGTCGAGGAGCATGCCGAGGATGTCGCTGGACTTGTTGTCGCAGAACAGCTGGCCGAGCTTCTTCTCGTGGTACGGCACGCCGTGCTTGGCGACCAGGCCGATGAAGTCCCACTGGGTGTAGCGGGCCAGGGCGGATTTGCAGAAATGCGGGTTCTGCGACAGGAAATTGCCGGGCTCGGTGTACATGTTGGTGAAGTTGCAGCGCCCGCCGCCCGACATCAGGATTTTCTTGCCGGCCTTGTTCGCGTGGTCGAGCAGCAGCACCTGGCGCCCACGCCCGGCGGCGGTCAGGGCACACATCAAACCGGCGGCGCCGGCGCCAATGATCACGACTTCGGTAGAGCGCAAAACGGTGTCCTCACACAAATTTCAAAATCACCGGAACCCCCTGCAGGAGCGAGCAGGCTCGCTCCTGCAGGTGTGTTGCTCTTACAAAATTCGCACCCGCAGCGAACGGCCCTTGATCTTGCCGCTGTTGAGCCGCGCCAGGGCCTGTTTGGCGATGCCGCGCTCCACCGCCACGTAGGCCTGGAAGTCGAAGATCGCGATCTTGCCCACCTGGGCGCCGGGGATGCCCGCGTCGCCGGTGAGGGCGCCGAGGATGTCGCCCGGACGCACCTTGTCCTTGCGCCCGGCGGCGATGCACAGGGTGCTCATGGCCGGCAGCAGCGGGCCGCCGCCCTGGGACTTGAGGTTGTCCACCTGATCCCAGTTCAGCGGGGCCTTCTGGCGCTCTTCGATGGCCCGTGCGCGGTGCGCTTCCGACGGCGCCACCAGGCTGACCGCGATGCCTTTCTCGCCGGCCCGGCCGGTGCGGCCGACGCGGTGGATGTGGACTTCGGAGTCGCGGGCCAGTTCGACGTTGATCACCATGTCCAGCGCATCGATGTCCAGGCCGCGGGCGGCGACGTCGGTGGCCACCAGCACCGAGGTGCTGCGGTTGGCGAACATCGCCAGCACCTGGTCGCGGTCGCGCTGCTCCAGGTCGCCGTGCAGGCCGACGGCCGAGATGCCCTTGGCGGTCAGGTGGTCGACGGTCTCCTGCACCTGCTGCTTGGTGAAGCAGAACGCCACGCAGGAGGCCGGGCGGAAGTGGCCGAGCACCTTGGTCACCGCGCTCAGGCGATCTTCGGGGGCGATCTCGTAGAAACGCTGTTCGATCTGGCTGTCGTCGTGCAGGGCCTCGACCTTCACCTGCTGCGGATCGCGCATGAAGTTCGACGCCAGCTGCTTGATGCCCGCCGGATACGTGGCGGAGAACAGCAGCGTCTGGCGGCGCGCCGGGGTCTGGCCGAGGATGTCTTCGATGGCGTCGTAAAAGCCCATGTCGAGCATGCGGTCGGCTTCGTCCAGCACCAGGGTGTTGAGGCCGTCGAGCACCAGGGTGCCCTTGCTCAGGTGCTGCTGGATGCGCCCCGGCGTGCCGACGATGATGTGCGCGCCGTGCTCCAGCGAAGCGATCTGCGGGCCGAAGGGCACGCCGCCGCACAGGGTCAGCACTTTGATGTTGTCTTCGGCGCGGGCCAGGCGGCGGATTTCCTTGGCCACCTGGTCGGCCAGCTCGCGGGTCGGGCACATCACCAGCGCCTGGCAGCCGAAGTAGCGCGGGTTGATCGGGTTCAGCAGGCCGACGCCGAACGCGGCGGTCTTGCCGCTGCCGGTCTTGGCCTGGGCGATCAGGTCCAGCCCCTTGAGGATCACCGGCAAGCTCTGCGCCTGGATCGGCGTCATCTGGGCGTAACCGAGGGAGTCGAGGTTAGCCAGCATGGCGGCGGACAGCGGCAAAGTGTTGAAAGCGGTGGCGATGGTGGTCACGGGACGGGCCTGCAAAACAAAATGTCGCGCAGTGTACCAGCACCGTGCCACTTTCCTCGAAAGTTCTGGACGAACAGCGGTCAATGTTCGATGTGCTGCTCCGCGCTGCGCACGCGCCGCCCGTCGTCCTTCGACAGCTGGGAGAAGATCGTGGCCGCCAGCATCGCCATCACGCCCACCGTCACGAACGTCAGCTGGAACGCGCCCAGGACGGTGTCGACGCCGTCGTTGCCGATCTGCGCGGTGAACCCGCCCAGCAGCGCGCCGGCGCAGGCCACGCCCAGGCTCAGCGACAGCTGCGCCACCACCGACAGCAGGCTGTTGCCGCTGCTGGCGCTGGCGTCGTCGAGGTCGATCAGGGTCACGGTGTTCATGGCGGTGAACTGGAGCGAGTTGATCGCCCCCAGGATCGCCAGCAGGCACAGCAGCAGCCAGTACGGCGTCTGCTCGCTGACCAGGCCCATGCTCGCCAGCATGATCCCCAGCGCCAAGGTGTTGCCGGTGAGCACGATGCGGTAGCCCAGGCGCTCGATCAGCGGCCGCGCCACCCACTTGGCGACCATCGCCGCAGCGGCCAGCGGCAGCATGCTCATCCCGGCCTGGGACGGCGAATAGCCCAGCGCCACCTGCAGCAGCAAGGGCACCAGGAACGGCAGGGCGCCGCTGCCCAGACGAGCGAACAGGTTGCCGAGGATGCCGACGGCGAAAGTGCGGGTCTTGAACAGCGACGGCGCGAACAGCGGATTGTCGATGTGCCCGGCGCGCAGCCAGTAGGCCGCCAGGCACGCCAGCCCGGCGAACAGCAGCAGCATCACCCGCAGGTGCGGCAGGTGCAGTTCGCCCAGGCCTTCCATGGCGATGGTGATCAGGATCATCGCCGCGCCGAACAGCACAAAGCCCATGCTGTCGAAGCGCGTGCGCTCGCTGCCGCGCAGGTCGGGGATGAACTTCCACACCGCGTAGCAGCCGATGACGCCCACCGGCAGGTTGATCAGGAAGATCCAGTGCCACGTCAGGTACTCCACCATCCAGCCGCCCATGGTCGGGCCGATCAGCGGGCCGAGCAGGCCGGGGATGGTGATGAAGCCCATGATCCGCACCAGTTCGGAGCGCGGGTAGGCGCGCAGCACCACCAGCCGTCCGACCGGCAGCATCAGCGCGCCGCCCAGGCCCTGGATCACCCGGGCGCCCACCAGCATGCTCAGGCTGCCCGACAGCGCACAAAGCAACGAGCCGAGGCTGAACAGCAGGATGGCGCCGAAGAAGATCTTCTTGGTGCCGAAGCGGTCGGCGATCCAGCCCGAGGCCGGAATCAAGAGGGCCACGGTGAGCATGTAGGCGATGACCACGCCCTGCATGCGCAGCGGGTCTTCGGCCAGGTCCTGTGCCATGGCGGGCAGGGCGGTGTTGAGGATCGTCCCGTCGAGGGACTGCATGAAGAAAGCGATGGCCACGACCCACGGCAACCAGCGGGCGGTGATGGCGTCAATCGGCGTGCGGTCGGGCATGGAACCTCTTGCGATGGTCGGGTAACCGGACAACCTGCGGGGGCGGGCCGGCCTGCGAAGAGGCCGTTTCATCCGACATCCCTGTCGATTGACCCACCGCTTTGGCGGCCAAGCCCGTTCCCGCAGGTCTTGTGTTTACAGGGTCAGCGTCAACCGGCTGACCAGCGCCCCCGGCAACAGCGCCGAAGACGTGTTGCGCTGGCTGTACGTGCTGGCCGACAGCAGCAGTTCCCGTTCGGCGGTCAGGGCTTCCAGCTGCGAACCCAGCAGGCTGTAGGCGCTGTCGTCGAAGCGCATGGTGCTGACCGGCGCCTGGATCCGGCCGTCCTCGACCCAGAAGGTCGCGAAGCGGGTCATGCCGGTCAGGCGCGCCGCCGGTTGGTCCGAGTAGTTCAGGTACCACAGGTTGCTGATGTACAGCCCGGTGCCCAATTGCTTGAGGATCTCGTCCTGGGGCAGTTGGCCTGCGGCCATGTTCAGCGCGCTCGGCGCTTCGCCGCCGCCGGCGCCGTTGGCGGCCAGGCCGTATTCGGCGGCGCTGCGCGAGCCCACCAGACGGTCGCCGGCCTTGCCTTCGACGATCAGGCGCAGGTCGCTGCGCGGATAGCCTTCACCGGAAAACGCCGGGCTCAACGAGCCGCTGACCTGCTCGTCGACGCAGACCAGCGGGCTGAAGGCCTGATCGCCGGCATACAGCTTCTGCAGCGGGCTGCTCTTGCTGGCGATCGACTGGGCCGAGAATCCACCCCAACTGAGCATGCCCATGATTTCCTCCAGCGCCGCCGGCGCCAGGTACGCCCGGTACTGCCCCGGCGCCAGGGTGCGCAGCGGCCGGCCGAGAAATTCCAGTTGCTCGCGGGCCTGGGCGAAGCGCTGGGCGAAGCCTTCGCGGCTCCAGTCGTGGCCGGCGTAGCTGGCCTTCACGGCCTGGCCGTTGTCGTGGAACAGGCTGAAGTCGAAATTGAAGCTGTTGGCCTGGTGCCAGCCGAACGCCCCCGAGGAGCTGGCGAAACCGCGGCTGATCGGCCCGGCGGCATAGAAGCCCACCAGATCCAGGCCGGCGGCGGCTTCGGTGATCTGCGCCACCACGTCTTCGGTGTCCGGCAGGGGATGTTCCTGCACGCTCTGGCTCTGCCAGCGGTTGTGGTTGAGCAGCAGGTACGGATCCTGCGGCAGCAGCGGCACGGTCTCGCGAAGCTGCTGCAGGCCTTCGGCCAGGCGTTGCAGGTCGGTTTCCGGCTCGCCGGACAGGGTGATCTGCAAGTCCGCATGGCGGCCGTCGTCGATCAGTTTCAGCCCGATGTTGGCCTGCTGCACCTGCCCGGCCTGACGCACCTTGGCGTGGTTGAAACGCACGAACGCCGAGGACTCGGCGGCGTAGCTGAGGGTGAATTGTTCCGGTTCGCGCACGGCGTCATGCAGCCAGTCGACCAGCGCCTTGAAGGCGGCGCTTCCGTTCCTGGAAATACTCATCAGGCGTCTCCCCCAAACACATCAACGTTGCTGAATACGCAGGCCGGCGAGGCGTGGCCGACGCGGATCACCTGGTTCGGCTCGCCCTTGCCGCAGTTGGGCGTGCCCAGCACGCGGGTGGTGCCGGCGTCGCCGACGGCGCGCAGGCTCTTCCAGAAGTGCGCGGAAATGCCCCGGTAGTTCGGGTTCTTCACCACGCCCTTGAGTTCGCCGTTCTCGATCAGTTGGCCCCACTCGCAGCCGAACTGGAATTTGTTGCGGGCATCGTCGATCGACCATGAGCGGTTGGTGCTCATGAGGATGCCGTGCTCGATGCCGTTGATCAGTTGCGCCAGCGACTGGTCGCCCGGCTCGATGTTGAGGTTGGCCATGCGGTCGATCGGCGGGCGGTTCCAACCGCAGGCGCGGCTGTTGGCGACGCCGTCGAGACCGGCGCGGAACTGCGACAGCGCCCCGCCCAGCGGCCGCACCAGCAGGCCTTCGCGGATCAGGAACTGCTTGCTGGCGGCGCTGCCGTCATCGTCGTGGCCGTAGCTGGCCAGCTCTTCGGGAATGTCCGGGTCGAAGGTCACGTTGAGCAGCTTCGAGCCGTACTGCAGGGTGCCGAAGTCGGCGGCGGTGACGAAACTGGTGCCGGCGTAGTTGCGTTCGTCGCCCAGGATCCGGTCCAGCTCCAGCGGGTGGCCGATGGACTCGTGGATCTGCAGCATCATCTGGTCGGGCATCAGCAGAAGGTCGCGCGGCCCTTGCGGGGCGTTCGGCGCCAGCAGCAGCTGCAGCGCCTGGTCGGCCACTTGCGGGCCGGCGCCGATCAGGCCGCAGCGGCGCACCACGTCCATGCCGCCCTGCTGGCCGAAGTTCTCCCGGCCCAGGCTGCGGGTCTGGCTGTCGTTGCCGTCGTAGGCGGTGACGTCCAGGCCAGGGTAGATGAAGCGCTGGGCCTGGCGCAGTTCGGCGCCGGCGCTGCTCAGGTAGATCTGCTCGACATGGGTGATGCCCAGGCTCACTTCCCAGTTCACCAGGCGCTCATCCTTTGGCACCGAGGCGGACTCCGCGCCGAGCAGCTCGAAGCATTCGCTCAGGGACGGGAGGGGTTGGTCGAGGTGGGGCGAGAAGTAGTCGGCGCGGTCGCCGGACACCGGCTGCTCGCGCAGGTCGAGCAGGGCGTGGGGCTTGAGCCGCCGGGCCTGCTGTTCGGCGCGGTCGAGGGCGGCCTGCAGGCCCTGCTGCGACAGGTCGTTGGTGGCGGCGTAGGCTTCGACGCCGTTGACCCGCACGGTGAGCATCGCACCTTCGTCGCGGCGCAGGCTCGGCGGCTCGGCGACGTTCTTGCGCACCGACAGGTACTGGCCGGACTCGCGCACATAGCGCAAGGAAAAGAATTCGGCACCCGTGCGCAGGGCAGCGAAGCGCTGCTTGAGCCGGGGGTGGAAATCGAACATTCGGAAACCTCCTTGTCATGGAGTAGCGGCGAAGCGGATTCGGCGGGGAGGGGTGATGCGATGGGGCGAGGACTAGAGTAGGCCTGCGTGGGGGTAGGATCAAGGGCATTGCGAGAGAGGGAAAATGCTCTCTGAATGTCAGACGTTGTACCTGACAGGTGAGGGTTCGTGAGCCTGCCAGGCTCACGAGGGTCACTTGGAGGGGTTGCCGGGCGCTTCAGCTGCTCAAATGAAACGCGAGCAGGTAAATCGCCAGGCTGCCCAGGAAACTCGGCAGAATCTGCCTGGTCTTCGCGACGACGACGAACGTTCCCGCCAACAGCAGTATCTTCAGCGCATCGAGAACCTGAAACTGCTGCAACAGGCTCGGGCCGTCTAGCTTTCCAAACGCCGTGTCGTAGACGATCACTCCTAGCATGGCTTGAGCGCTGTAACTGACGAATCGATAGAAAGAACCCTGGGTACGGGTTAATGCAGGTGCATTTTTGAAGGCAAACGGCAGTGCGCGAAATGCAAACGCCGTCAGTGCGCCAAAGCCGATCAGCAACCAAATCGTCATCGGGAAGCCAATCCTTGGGTCGAGCCATTTTCAATCATCACGATCAGACCGCCGATCAGAAAGGGTGTGATTAACAGGTTGTAGTCCTTGAGCAGCAACACGAGCAGTGGAGCGCTGACGAAACCGAGCCAATAGCTGGACACCTCCCCATGGTTCGGCCAGTGCTTGCCGGCCAGCGCCGTGAACTGAAGGGGCAGCAGCATTGTTATGGCGGCGGCGATGACCGGCGAAGTGAGCCCAGCACCCGCGACAAACCCGATCCAGGTGCAGACTGCCGAAACAGCGAAGATGGGGGTGCCCACCCCGATGAGATAGGCGAACGGAAACTCCGCGTTTTGCTTGAAGCGCGTTATGCATGCAGTGAAGACCGAGGGCGTGAACAGAATGAGCGAAGCCAGGATCTTTCCCGTCGGCGTTTCCTTGAAGTAGGGCGCCAGCGTCGTTGAAAGCAAGACGAAGCGAGCATTGAGCGCCAACACGATCGGTATCAGAAACCATCCCTCGCCATGGTTCTGAATGAGCAGGAACTGCAGTGGCGTAGAAAAGATCAACAAGGTCGTCGCAAGGGTCTGATTCAACGTCAGTGCCTGGGCCGAACCTGTCATGCCGATCGACAGGTACAGAAAGATGAACGCGACCCCGAAGGTGATCGAGTCGCGGCCTCCTTCTCCAAGTGCCTTGGCGAAAGGCGAAAGAGAGGTCTGTAGGCCACCCTTCATCAAGCGGCTTCCAGCGCGGCGTATTTCCCGTCAAGCGAGTAGTACTGCTTGCGGGGCCCTTTGCTGCGAAACAGTAGGCGTGGCGTCGTGCTGTATGTCGAGTTTGCCGTCTGTGAGCGAACCTCATCCGCGCTGATGTTCAGTATGGGGCGCGCGTGCAGGATCTTGTGATTGGCAACGATCAGGAAGGTGCCAGTCTGTGCGGTGGAGACATTGCTCTTGGCGGTTGAGATATTGGCCCTGATCTTGTCCAGAACTTGTTGGCCACCATTGATTGCTCGCATCCGTTCACCGCAATGGGTATCGATGCGGAAATCCAGTGAGAACTGGTAGCCATATGTTTCGCTGTATTCAACGATGTTTCGGATTCGCTTTTTCGAGCCGTCGACGTTCTTTCCGGAAATGAATTCCGCTTGCGTGCTCAGGAGCGTTTCAATGTCTTCGTCATCAAGGCATTGAAGTAAGTCAGCAGGGTAGTAATAAGCGGTCGGTGTATGGGTGGTGTCACGGCAAACGGTGAGCGCAAGATAGTCGACGTTCAGGCTTTCATAAAGGTCATCAGAGTGCGGAGTGATGTCACCGTACCCATTTCCCCATTCGCGGTACTTTTCGGCGCTCGGTTTCAGGTACAGCGCCTTGTGGTCTTCATATTCGTACTTAATGTCTGTCAGGTGGAACAGATCGGCCAGTGCCTCATGGACGGTCAGCGCCAGTTCTGGAGAGTCGGTCGTGAATATGTTGGTGATGCAGACCGCCGCCACGCCGCTCTTGGCGATGCCGACTTTGCCGAAGTAGGCGATGTGGTCAGGATGGAGATAGGTCATGAAAATATTCGTAAGCTCTATCTTGAGCGTATGAATATCCCTTTCTTTATTTTTGCTCCACCACGACTCAATGGTTCCGCTGATGTAGTCGAAGTCTAGCGAGATGGTTTTTTCGTTGGAGAGTTCGTGTCGAAAGAATTCAACGGAGTTGTATTGGTCTTTATGGCTGCGCACGGTTGGCCTTCCTTGGTGGGTGATTTTCTGGCGCGCATATTAGTGTTTTTGATAGACGGGTAAAGAATGTAATTGTTGCGGTTTTTGTTTTCTTGGAGAGTGTCTTTTTGGAAACTTTCTTATATGAGAATCGAAATTAAAAAGCCGCCAGTTTCGCAGGGAAACTGGCGGCTTTCGTTTGCGCTGACAGTTGAGCCGTCAGTGCGCTGCGGAGCTCACTTCACGCAGCGGCTTGCCTTTGACCGGTGCATCGCCGGCCACGTAGTAGGCGGCCTTGCTGCGCGGCAGCGGCTGACGGCCGCGGATCTTGTCGGCGATTTTCTCGGCCATCATGATCGTCGGCGCGTTCAGGTTGCCGGTGGTGATGATCGGCATGATCGAGGCATCGACCACGCGCAGGCCCTGCATGCCGTGGACGAGGCCCTGGCCGTCGACCACCGCCATCTCGTCGGTGCCCATCTTGCACGAGCAGGACGGGTGGAACGCGGTTTCGGCGTGCTCGCGGATGAACTTGTCCAGCTCTTCATCGGTTTGCACTTCGATGCCCGGGCTGATCTCGCGGCCGCGGAAGGCGTCCAGCGCTGGCTGCTGCATGATTTCGCGGGTCAGGCGGATGCCGTCGCGGAATTCCTGCCAGTCCTGCTCGGTGGCCATGTAGTTGAACAGGATGCTCGGGTGCTGGCGCGGATCCTTGGACTTGAGCTGGATGCGGCCGCGGCTCGGCGAGCGCATGGAACCCATGTGCGCCTGGAAGCCGTGCTCCTGCACGCCGTTGCTGCCGTTGTAATTGATCGCCACCGGCAGGAAGTGGTACTGGATGTTCGGCCAGGCGAACTCAGGACGGGTGCGGATGAAGCCGCCGGCCTCGAACTGGTTGCTGGCGCCGATGCCGGTGCCGTTGAACAGCCACTCGGCACCGATGGCCGGCTGGTTGTGCCACAGCAGCGACGGGTACAGGGACACCGGCTGGGTGCAGGCGAACTGCAGGTACAGCTCCAGGTGATCCTGCAGGTTCTCGCCGACGCCCGGCAGGTCGTGGACCACCGGAATGTCGAGGCTTTCCAGCAGCTTCGCAGGGCCCACGCCGGAACGCTGCAGCAGTTGCGGCGAGGCGATGGCGCCGGAGCAGACGATGACTTCCTTGCGCGCCTTGGCTTCGACGCGCTCTTCGGCGGAGCCGACCAGGTAACGCACGCCGACCGCACGCTTGCCTTCGAACAGCACTTTGTCGGCCAGGGCGTGGGTGACGATGGTCAGGGTCGAGCGCTTCTTGGCGGTGTCCAGGTAGCCGCGGGCGGTGGAGGACCGGCGGCCTTTCGGCGTCACGGTGCGGTCCATCGGGCCGAAGCCTTCCTGCTGGTAGCCGTTCAGGTCTTCGGTGCGCGGGTAGCCGGCCTGCACGCCGGCTTCGACCATGGCGTGGAACAGCGGGTTGTTGCCGGCCTTCGGCGTGGTCACGCTGACCGGGCCTTCGCCGCCGTGGTAGTCGTTCGGGCCGATGTCGCGGGTTTCCGCCTTGCGGAAATACGGCAGGCAGTCCAGGTAGGACCAGTCTTCCAGGCCCGGCAATTGCGCCCAGCCGTCGTAGTCCATCGCGTTGCCGCGGATGTAGCACATGCCGTTGATCAGCGACGAGCCGCCCAGGCCCTTGCCGCGGCCGCATTCCATCCGGCGGCCGTCCATGAACGGCTCAGGATCGGTTTCGTAGGCCCAGTTGTAGCGGCGGCCCTGCAGCGGGAAGGCCAGCGCGGCCGGCATCTGGGTACGGAAGTCGAGACGGTAGTCCGGGCCGCCGGCTTCGAGCAGCAGGACGGTGACGCCCTCGTCTTCGGTCAGGCGGGTGGCCAGGGTGTTACCGGCCGAGCCGGCACCGACGATGATGTAATCGAATACTTGGGACATTGAATGCACCCTCTTTGAAGTTGGTCAGATCAAGGCCGGATGAGTGCTGCGCACTCAATCGCCAGCAGGCTGGCTCCCACAGGGGTACGCATTCCATTGTGGGAGCGAGCCTGCTCGCGAAGGCGGCCTCGCGAGCAATGAAGGACTCGGGTCTCAGAACACCGAGACGTAATCGCCCAGCTCGACCTGTACCGATTTGATGCGTGTGTAGTTGGTCAGCGAGCTGATGCCGTTCTCGCGGCCGACGCCCGACTGCTTGTAGCCGCCGACCGGCATCTTCGCGTCGGACTCGCCCCAGGCGTTGATCCAGCAGATGCCCGCTTCCAGCTGATGAATCACGCGGTGGGCGCGGTTCAGGTCGCGGGTGACGATGCCGGCGGCCAGGCCGAAGTCGGTGTCGTTGGCGCGGCGGATCACTTCTTCTTCGGTTTCGTAGGTCAGGATCGCCATGACCGGGCCGAAGATCTCTTCGCGCACGATGGTCATGTCGTCGGTGCAGTCGGTGAACACGGTCGGTGCCACGAATGCGCCCTTGGCGAAGTCGCCGTCGGTCATGCGCTCGCCGCCGCACAGCACGCGTGCGCCTTCTTCCTTGCCCTTGGCGATGTAGCCCAACACGCTTTCCATGTGGGCGAAGCTGACCAGCGGGCCGAAGTTGGTGTTTTCGTCTTCAGGGTTGCCGACGCGGATGCGGGCGACGCGCTCGACGATCTTGGCTTCGAAGGCCGCTTTCAGGTGGCTCGGCACGAACACGCGGGTGCCGTTGGTGCAGACCTGACCGGAGCTGTAGAAGTTGGCCATCATGGCGGTGTCGGCGGCGCGATCCAGGTCGGCGTCGTCGCAGATGATCAGCGGGGACTTGCCGCCCAGTTCCATGGTCACGTCCTTCAGGGACGAGGCCGAGGCGCTGGCCATGACTTTCTTGCCGGTGTCGGTGCCGCCGGTGAAGGAGACTTTCTCGATGCGCGGGTGCTCGGTCAGCCAGGTGCCGACTTCGCGGCCGCTGCCGGTGAGGACGTTGAACACGCCGTTCGGCAGGCCGGCTTCGGTGTAGATCTCGGCCAGTTTCAGGGTGGTCAGCGAGGTGACTTCGCTCGGCTTGAAGATCATCGCGTTGCCGGCGGCCAGGGCCGGGGCCGATTTCCACAGGGCGATCTGGATCGGGTAGTTCCACGCGCCGATGCCGGCGACCACGCCCAGCGGCTCGCGGCGGGTGTAGACGAAGGAGGTGTCGCGCAGCGGGATCTGCTCGCCTTCGATGGCCGGCACCAGGCCTGCGTAGTATTCCAGCACGTCGGCGCCGGTGACGATGTCGACGTACTTGGTTTCGGAGTAGGCCTTGCCGGTGTCCAGGGTTTCCAGCGCAGCCAGCTCATCGTTGCGCTCGCGCAGGATGTCGACGGCGCGGCGCAGGATGCGCGAACGCTCCATGGCGGTCATCGAGGCCCAGATCTTCTGGCCCTTTTCGGCGCTGACCACGGCGCGCTCCACGTCTTCCTTGGTGGCGCGCTGCACGTGGGCGAGGACTTCGCCGTTAGCCGGGTTGATGGCTTCGAAGGTGGCATCGCTGCCGGCGTCGGAGTACGCGCCATCGATGTAGAGTTTTTGCAGTTCGAAACGGGCCATAAAGTCCTCGCAAGTGCATGAGTGGTTGGCTGCCGCCATGGCGGCGGTTCAGGGGCCGAGCGTTTTCTGTGTGCTCTGGCTCGCCTGCTTGGCCAGTTGGAAGTCCATGTATTCGTAAGCGATCCGTTGCGCCTGCTCGGTGTCGAAAGCGTCTCCCGACAGCGCGCCGCGCAACCACAAGCCGTCGATCAACGCTGCCAGTCCGCGTGCGGCGTTGCGCGCCTCTTCGAGCGGCAACGCGCGGCGGAACTCGCAGCACAGGTTGGAATACAGACGGTGATCGTTGATCCGCTGCAACCTGTGCAAAGACGGCTGGTGCATGCTGGTGGCCCAGAAGGCCAGCCAGGTTTTCATTGCCGGGCCATTGACCTGGCTGGCGTCGAAGTTGCCTTCGATGATCACCTGCAGATGAGCCCGGGGGCTGTTGTCTGCCAGCGCCTGACGGCGCGCGGTGACGCTCTCGCTGAGGGCGGTCATCAGATACCGCATCGTGGCGGCGATCAGGCCGTTCTTGTCCTGAAAGTAGTGACTGATGATGCCGTTCGAGACACCGGCCAAACGGGCGATCAGCGCAATGCTGGCGTCCCCCATCCCGACCTGGTCGACGGCCTGCAACGTGGCTTCGATCAGTTGTTGGCGGCGGATGGGTTGCATACCGACCTTGGGCATCTTGCACATCTCCTTAGGCCTTCCGGCAGCCGCGCAACGGCTGTCGGATCGAGGGCCAGTCTATTTTGTTTTGATTGAACGTTCAATCAACAAAGAATAAGATCTGCGACAAATCGTCGCTGCCTACAGGTTTTTCCTACGTGTAAATGGCGATAAACCGACATCCGAAAATGCTCGAAACCTGCGTGGGGCAAGGCGCGGTTCGGCGTTCGATGGACGTGTTGAATGGGCAAGACGCTTGGGGCCAGGTTTCGGATGAATGTCCGGATCATAGCCACGACGGCGATTCGCGGTGCCATCTCTGCAGGTTCGGGCTTTTTCGGGGTGTCTTTATATCACCCGCCGGTCGGCTGCCAACTCACCGATTGGTCGGGTTCCGTGTTGCCTTGTGTTCTTCTCTCGCACTGCCTGGAGCATTTGTGCCATGAGTTCTGCCTCGCTAATAAAGACCCCGCCCGAGAAGGTGACGGTCAACGGTTGGGTGTTCTACACCTCGACCGCGCTGATTCTGCTGTTGACCGCCATCCTGATCGCCGCCCCGCAAGAGGCGGGCAGGTTGCTCGGTGTGGCCCAGGCCTGGCTGTCCCGCAGCTTCGGCTGGTACTACATGGTGGTGATCGCCGCCTATCTGGTGTTCGTGGTGGGGCTGGCGTTTTCGTCCTACGGCAAGCTCAAGCTGGGCAGCAAGGACGATACCCCCGATTTCAGCTACGGCGCCTGGGCGGGGATGCTGTTCTCGTCGGGCATCGGCATCTCGCTGCTGTACTTCGGCGCCTCCGAGCCGCTGGACCACTACTTCAACCCGCCGGAAGGCGCTTCGGCCACCAACCTGGCCGCGCGTCAGGCGGTGCAGCTGACGTTCCTGCACTGGGGCCTGCACGGCTGGGCGATCTACGCCCTGGTGGGCCTGGCCGTGGCGTACTTCGCTTACCGTCACAACCAGCCGCTGGCCTTGCGTTCGGCGCTGTACCCGCTGGTCGGCGAGCGTTGGGTCAAGGGCGGCGCCGGTCATGCGGTGGACGGCTTCGGCATGTTCGTGACCCTGCTGGGCCTGGTGACTAACCTGGGCATCGGTTCGCTGCAAGTGGCGTCGGGCCTGGAAAACCTGTTCGGCATGGAGCACAGCAACACCAACCTGCTGATCGTGATCATCGTGATGAGCACCGTGGCGACCATCGCCGCCGTGTCCGGTGTGGAGAACGGCATCCGCCGCCTGTCCAACCTCAACATCATGCTGTTCAGCGGCCTGCTGATCTTCGTGCTGCTGTTCGGCCCGACCCTGCACCTGCTCAACGGCTTCGTGCAGAACATCGGCGACTACCTCAACGGCGTGGTGCTCAAGACCTTCGATCTCTACGTGTATGAAGGCGACAGCGCCAAGTCCGACCGCTGGCTGGGCCTGTGGACTCTGTTCTACTGGGCCTGGTGGATCTCCTGGGCGCCATTCGTGGGCATGTTCATCGCTCGCATCTCCCGTGGCCGCACTGTGCGCGAACTGGTGGCCGGCGTGCTGCTGATCCCGCTGGGCTTCACCCTGGCATGGCTGTCGATCTTCGGCAACTCGGCGCTGGACCTGGTGATGAACCAGGGCGCGGTGGAACTGGGCAAGACGGCGCTGGAGCAGCCGTCGATGGCGATCTATCAGTTGCTTGAGCATTACCCGGCGTCGAAGGTCGTGATCGGTGTGTCGATCTTCGTCGGCTTCGTGCTGTTCCTGACCCCCGCCGACTCCGGCGCGGTGATGATGGCCAACCTTTCGTGCAAGGGCGGCAACGTCGACGAAGACGCCCCGCACTGGCTGCGGATCTTCTGGTCGGTCGTGATCACCCTGGTGACCATCGGCCTGCTGTTCGCCGGCAACTTCGAAGCCATGCAGACCATGGTGGTGCTGGCCGGCCTGCCGTTCTCGGTGGTGCTGGTGTTCTTCATGTTCGGCCTGCACAAGGCGATGCGTTCGGACGTGCAGATCGAGCAGGAGCAAGCGGAGCTGGCGGCCCGTGGCCGTCGCGGCTTCAGCGAGCGCCTGACCCAGTTGGACCTGCAGCCGAGCCAGTCGGTGGTTCAGCGTTTCATGGACAAGCACGTCACTCCGGCACTGGATGACGCCGCCGCGCAGTTGCGCGCCCAGGGCCTGGAAGTGCAGACCCTGCTGGGCAAGTCCAAGCGCTGCATGGGCGTGCGCGTCGAGATGGAAGAGGGCAACCCTTTCGTCTACGAAGTGAGCCTGGACGGCTACCTGGCGACCCCGACCGAGTCGGCCCAGTCCGACGAGGCGCGCCAGCGTTACTACCGCGCCGAGGTGTACCTGCACAACGGCAGCCAGGACTATGACCTGATGGGCTTCACCCAGGACCAGATCACGCGGGATGTGCTTGATCAGTTCGAAAGCCATCGGCAGTTGTTGGGCCGGGTGTATAGCTAAGCGGTAAGCGGTAAGCGGTAAGCGGTAAGCGGTAAGCGGTAAGCGATAAGCGATAAGCAACAAGCGGTGCGGTGTTTCGGTCTGGGATGCCGCGCAGGCTTCATCGCCAGCAGGCTGGCTCCCACAGGGGAGTGTGGGGCTGGCTTGTTGGGGAAGGGGGCTTAAGGCCTCACCGCAGACGCGCAAAAACAAAGACGCCGCGATCGATTCGCGGCGTTTTTGCGTTTGGGGGTAATGCTTCTGCGACTGATGGGACGCATCGTGGCGAGGGCGTTTGTCGGATCGCCCGCACCGTCCCGGTCGACTGCGCAGCAGTCGTAAACCTGGATCGCGGCGGCGCTTTGCCCGGGGCCGCTTCGCGAGCCGGCGGGACGGTGCGGCGATCCAACAAGCGCCCTCGCCACAGCTACATTCCCTGCACCAACGAAAACGCCGCGATGATTCGCGGCGTTTTCGTGTCGGTGGCCTTTCCTTTACCCCAGGTTCTTGCCGAGCAGCGCGTGGTACAGCTCGCTGTCGCCGAGGATCCCCACCACGTGATTGTTGTCGTGCAGCACCAGTTTGTTGCCGGTCTGATAGCGGATCTGCAGCGCTTCGCGCATGCCGATGTTGGAGTCCACCAGGGTCGGGCGGCGGTCGAGGGCTTCCACGGCCTGGCCCGGCACCCAGTTCTGCAGGTCGAGGGTGGAGCCGTTCTTGCGGGCACCCTTGATGGTGTTGCCTTCGGCCAGGTCCAGCCACGAGTCGCCGCCCGGATCCAGGCACACCGAGCCGTTGATGCGCTTGCAGTTGTCCAGGGTGCGCATCAGGCTGCGGCCGCACAGCACGTTCAGCGGGTTGGTGTGGGCGACGAAGGTGCGCACGTAGTCGTCCGCCGGGTTCAGCACGATCTCTTCCGGCACGCTGTACTGGATGATCCGGCCGTCCTTCATGATCGCGATGCGGCTGCCCAGCTTCAGCGCCTCGTCGAGGTCGTGGCTGACGAACACGATGGTCTTGCTCAGCTTGCGCTGCAGTTCCAGCAGTTCGTCCTGCAGGCCCTGGCGGATCAGCGGGTCGAGGGCCGAGAACGGCTCGTCCATCAGCAGGATGTCGGCGTCCATCGCCAGCGCACGGGCCAGGCCGACCCGCTGCTGCATGCCGCCGGAGAGTTCGTCCGGCTTCTTGTTGCGCCATTGGGTCAGGCCCACCAGCTCAAGCTTGTCGTCCACCAGCTTGCGCCGTTCCTTTTCCGGACGGCCCTGCATCTCCAGGCCGAAGCTGATGTTCTCGCGCACCGTCAGCCAAGGCATCAGGGCGAACTTCTGGAACACCATGGCGATGCGCTTGGTGCGCATCATCTTGAGTTCAGCAGGGGTGCAGGAGGCGATGTCGATCTGCTTGCCTTCATGCTCGACGAACAGCTTGCCGCGGCTCACGGTGTTGAGGCCGTTGATGCAGCGCAAGAGGCTCGACTTGCCGGAGCCGGACAGCCCCATCAGCACGCAGATCTCGCCTTTGTTGATGTCCAGGCTGGCCTTTTCCACACCGACGATCTGGCCGGTCTTCTTCAGGATCTCGTTGCGGGTCATGCCCTGGTCGAGCAGCTTGAGCGCCTCGCGCGGGTCCTTGGAGAAGATGACGTCTACGTTGTCGAATCGAATAATGCTCATGCATCACCCCCTACTTTGCCTTCGGGCTGTTTGCAGATCCGGTCGAGCATGATCGCCAGCAGGACGATCGCCAGGCCCGCTTCGAAGCCCAGGGCGATATCGGCAGTGTTCAGTGCGTTGACCACCGGTTTGCCGAGTCCGTCGGCGCCCACCAGTGCCGCGATCACCACCATCGACAGCGACAGCATGATGCACTGGGTGATGCCGGCCGCGATGCTCGGCATGGCGTGGGGCAGTTCGATCCGTGACAGCAGTTGGCGACGCGAGCAGCCGAAGGCCTTGCCGGCGTCCATCAGTTCTTGCGGGACATCGCGGATGCCCAGGTAGGTCAGGCGGATCGGCGCGGCGATGGCGAACACCACGGTGGAGATCAGGCCCGGCACCACACCCAGCCCGAAGAGGGTCAGGGTAGGAATGAGGTAAACGAAGGTCGGTACGGTCTGCATCAGATCGAGCACCGGACGCATTAAAGTGTAGAACATCGGCTTGTGCGCCGCGACGATGCCCAGCGGCACGCCGATGACCACGCAGACCAGGGTCGCGAACATGACCTGGGCGAGGGTTTCCATGGTTTCCTGCCAGTACCCCAGGTTGAGGATCAGCAGGAAGGAGGCGACCACGAACGCGGTCAGGCCCCATTTGCGCTGGATGTAGTGGGCCAGCAGGGCGATCAGGCCGATCAGCGCCAGCGGGTTGAACCAGGTCAGCGCAAACGTCACGCCGTGGATCATCGTTTCCAGGGTCGCGGCGATGGCGTCGAAGGTGCTGGCGCCGTGTTGCGTCAGCCATTCGACGAAGCCTGCGATGTACTGGCCTAAAGGGATTTTCTGATCAATCAGCATGGTAGTGAACGTCCGCATGCAAGGAAATAACAGCCCGGGCGGGCGAACCCGCCCGGCGTAAGCGATTACTGATTCAGCTTGGCTTTCACGGCCTCCAGGCCAGGTTTACCGTCAGTGGTGGTCACGCCAGCGAGCCAGGTATCGAGCACCTGTGGATTCTTCTTCAGCCAGGCCTTGGCGGCCGCCTCAGGCTTCATTTTGTCGTCCAGGATGTTGCCCATCAGTTCGCTTTCCATGTCGACGGTGAACTCCAGGTTCTTCAGCAGCTGGCCGACGTTGCCGCACTCTTGGACGTAGCCCTTGCGGGTGTTGGTCGCTACGGTGGCGGCGCCGAAGTCGGGGCCGAAGAAGTCGTCCCCGCCGGTCAGGTATTGAATCTTGAAGCGCTTGTTCATCGGGTGCGGCGCCCAGCCGAGGAACACCACGGCGGTGTCGCGCTTCTGCGCGCGGTCGACCTGGGACAGCATGCCCGCCTCGCTGGATTCCACGACCTTGAAGCCGGCGTCCTTCAGGCCGAAGGCGTTCTTGTCGATCATGCTCTGGATCAGGCGGTTGCCGTCGTTGCCCGGCTCGATGCCGTAGATCTTGCCGTCCAGTTCCTTCTTGAACTTGGCGATGTCGGCGAAGTCGTGCAGGCCCTTGTCGTACAGGGCCTGGGGCACGGCGAGGGTGTACTTGGCGCCCTTGAGGTTGGTGCGCACCGTCTCGACGGTGCCGGCATCGCGGTAGGCCTTGATGTCGTTTTCCATGGTCGGCATCCAGTTGCCCAGGAACACGTCCATGTTCTTGCCGTCGGCCAGGGACTTGTAGGTCACCGGCACGGAGATCATGGTGGTCTTGGTCTTGTAGCCGAGGGCGTTGAGCACGACGCTGGTGGTCGCGGTCGTCGCGGTGATGTCGGTCCAGCCGACATCGGAGAAGTTCACGGTGCTGCATTGCGCCGGTTCGGCGGCCTGAGCCAGCAGCGGCAGACTCAGCATGGCGGCCAACAACAACGACGGGGAACCTTTCATGAATGGACTCCTTGGTGTTTTTTTCGGCAGTGTTCCGATTGGACCACCGCACTTATGGGTTGCGGTTGGGTGGCGTTCTGAAAACAGCTCTACCGCGGCGCCTTTCAATCGAGTCATAACGATCATGTACCAGTGAAAATCTGACGCCTACAGGGTGCGTCGTATCCAGTACAGGGATGGTCGCATCCAGTGTCGGTGACGTCGTTTACAGCTTTTTTCGGCCCTTTTGGCGTGTCTGAACCGCAGAAAAACGGCGCAGGAACGGGCGTAAAGCGGTACGGCGTTGGTGGACATGAGTGCGTCGGTGCCAGACGCCGGGCGCGCCGGGAAAAGCTTGATGATGCGGGCATCCCGGCGGAACGCAGCTTGAGCGTAGCAGCTCCGCCAGCGGGCGTTTCGCGCCCCCGAACGGCATCCTTGAGGAGCTTCGCAGCAATGGCTATCAGCGTTTTCGACCTGTTCAAGATCGGCATCGGCCCGTCCAGTTCCCACACCGTCGGCCCGATGCGCGCCGCCGCCCTGTTCGTCGGGTCGCTGCGCGACAGGCACCTGCTGGAACAGGTGCGTCGCGTCGAGGTGCAGCTGTACGGCTCGCTGTCGGCCACCGGTATCGGTCACGGCAGCGACAACGCGGTGATCATGGGGCTGATGGGCGAATGGCCGGACGCCATCGACCCGTCGCTGATCGGCCCGCGGATCCAGGCCCTGCGCGAAACCCACACGCTGTTGCTCGACGGACGGCTGTCGGTGCCATTTATATGGGCACGGGACATGCGCCTGATCGACGAGAACCTGCCGTTCCACCCCAACGCCATGACCCTGGTCGCCGAAGGTGATCACGGCGAGCTGTACCGCGACACCTACTATTCGGTCGGCGGCGGGTTCGTGGTGGACGCGGCGCAGGCCGCCAGCGGCGTGGCGGACCTGGACCGGACGGAATTGCCTTACGACTTCTCAAGCGCAGTGGAGCTGCTGGAGCTGTGCAAGAAACACAACCTGCGGGTGGCCGAGCTGATGATGGCCAACGAAAAGGCCTGGCGCAGCGAAGAGGAAATCCGCGCCGGCCTGATGAAGCTCTGGCAGGCGATGCAGGATTGCGTTGAGCACGGTCTGAAGCACGAAGGCATCCTGCCCGGCGGCCTCAATGTGCGCCGGCGCGCAGCCAAGCTGCACCGCAGCCTGCAGGAACTGAACAAACCCAACGTGATCGGCTCGACCCTCAGCGCCATGGAGTGGGTCAACCTCTATGCACTGGCGGTCAACGAAGAGAACGCCGCCGGCGGGCGCATGGTGACGGCGCCGACCAACGGCGCGGCGGGGATTGTTCCGGCGGTGCTGCACTACTTCATGAGGTTCAGCGAAGCGGTGACCGACGCCAATGTCGTCGACTACTTCCTGGGGGCCGCGGCGGTGGGCATCCTCTGCAAGAAGAACGCCTCGATCTCGGGCGCCGAAGTCGGCTGCCAGGGCGAGGTCGGCTCGGCCTGCGCGATGGCGGCGGCGGGCCTGGCCGAAGTGCTGGGCGCAACGCCGGAGCAGTTGTGCAACGCGGCGGAGATCGGCCTGGAGCACAACCTGGGTTTGACGTGCGACCCGGTGGGCGGGCTGGTGCAGGTGCCGTGCATCGAGCGCAACGCGATCGCGGCGGTCAAGGCGATCAACGCGGCGCAGATGGCGTTGCGGGGCGACGGGCAGCATTTCATTTCCCTGGACCGGGTGATCCGTACCATGCGCGACACCGGTGCGGACATGCACGACAAATACAAGGAAACCTCACGGGGCGGGTTGGCGGTCAGCGCGGTCGAGTGCTGAGACCGCGTCGCCCCCATCGCTGGCAAGCCAGCTCCCACAGTGATTTGGGTGAATGCAGGATTTGTGAACACCCCGGCAGGCTGGCTCCTACAGTTATTCGGGTGAGCACAGTATTTGTGAACAACCCAAAAAGCTGTGGGAGCAGACAGGCCAGCTTCCACAGTGAATCGGGTGTACACAGGATTTGTGAACGACCGGAAAACCTGTGGGAGCTGGCTTGCCAGCGATAGCGCCAGACCAGTCAAAACTGCGCACCCAGGGAGCACTGGCCGCCCACCGCGCCACCTTTTGGCGCGTCGCAATCAGACAAGAACCATTCCCGTCCGGGCGGCGCCGTGCGCGCCCGCGACCGTCCGTCCGCCGTGCCATGGGTGACACTGCGCCGCACCGGCCCCCGGGCCAGTTCCCACAAGTGCTACCGATTTGCTCACACCCTGCGGGGCAGTGCTTTCGCCGACACTGATGGCTCTTCACACGACCTTTCGTCAGGCGTCTTGAATAGACGCTCCGCGACGTCGTTTTCAGGAGTTATTGAACGCGCATTCAATTTCAGGCACGGCAATTGCTCTGTCATAACAAAGCCCCGTCTCGCGCAAGAGAACGACGGCAATAACAAGAGCCTCCGCCTGAGGCCATCACCCGCTTTGTGTGAGGAGATACCGCGATGACGTCGTTCAACTCCGGGGCTCAACCCCAGAACCGTGCGCCTCAATCCATCGGCTTCCTGCTGCTGGACAATTTCACGCTGATTTCCCTGGCTTCCGCGGTCGAACCGCTGCGCATGGCCAACCAGTTGTCCGGTCGCGAGCTGTACCGCTGGACCACCCTCACCGTAGACGGCGGCCAGGTCTGGGCCAGCGACGGCCTGCAGATCACCCCCGACGCCTCCATGCACAAAGCCCCGCCGATGGACACCGTGATCGTCTGCGGCGGCATCGGCATCCAGCGCACCGTGACCCGTGAACACGTCTCCTGGCTGCAGGGCCAGGCGCGCCAGTCGCGCCGCCTCGGCGCCGTGTGCACCGGCAGCTGGGCCCTGGCCTGCGCCGGCCTGCTCGACGGCTTCGATTGCAGCGTGCACTGGGAATGCCTGGCGGCGATGCAGGAAGCCTTCCCGCGCGTGGCCATGAGCACCCGCCTGTTCACCCTCGACCGTAACCGTTTCACCAGCTCCGGCGGCACCGCGCCGCTGGACATGATGCTGCACCTGATCAGCCGCGACCACGGCCGCGAACTGTCCGCCGCGATCTCGGAGATGTTCGTCTACGAGCGCATCCGCAACGAGCAGGATCACCAGCGCGTGCCGCTCAAGCACATGCTCGGCACCAACCAGCCGAAGCTGCAGGAGATCGTCGCGCTGATGGAAGCCAACCTGGAAGAGCCGATCGACCTCGACGAGCTGGCGGTGTACGTCTCGGTGTCCCGGCGTCAGCTGGAGCGCCTGTTCCAGAAGTACCTGCACTGCTCGCCGTCGCGCTACTACCTCAAGCTGCGCCTGATCCGCGCCCGGCAACTGCTCAAGCAGACGCCGATGTCGATCATCGAGGTGGCGTCGGTCTGCGGATTCGTGTCCACGCCGCACTTCTCCAAGTGCTACCGCGAGTACTTCGGCATTCCGCCGCGGGACGAGCGCGTAGGCTCCAACACCGCCCAGCAGGTGGCGATGCTGCCGCTGCCGCAGGCCATCGTGATGTCGCCGCTGTCGGGACCGCTGTCGGCGTTGAGCCAGGCGCGCAACGAATCGACGTTCGCCAGCGTGAGGCTCTGATCAGAGCGGGCGCCTGAAGTACACGACGCGCTCGGTTTCCTCGAAGCCGAGCGCCTTGTGCGTCGCCTGGCTGACCAGGTTGTCGAGGCCGGTGTCGGAAGCCATTTCCACGCAGCCGTTTTCCCGTCCCCATTGCGCCACCTGCTCGATCAACCGGGCGGCCACGCCGTGGCGGCGCTGCTGCGGCACCACGTAGATGCCTTCCAGGAACACCACCGGCGAGCTGTCGGTGCCGTTGACGTAATCGGAGCGTAATGAGGCTTCGGCGAGGCCGACGGGATGGTTTTGCGTGTCGTAGGCAACGAAGTTGATATAGCGCTGCGGCGCCTTCAGCTGCTGCTCGATGTCGTCGCGGTGCTCGTGTTCCGGCGCATCGGGCCAGAGCGCCTGGCGTAAGGGCAGCCAGCCCGGTTGTTCGCTGGACTGGCAGGTCTGGATAAAGAACATCGGCGTTCGCTCGTGGTGATCGTCAAGGCCACCACTCTAGCAAACGCCCGGGATCTCAGACGCGGGTCTGTTGGTACTGCGCCAGCGCCGGCAGCAACTGCTTGTCGATGGCTTCACGCACGATCGGCTGGATGCTCGCGCTGCTGGTGTACATCTGCTTGACCATGGTGCGCAGGGTATTGGCCCGTACATCGTCCAGACCGCGAACGGCGCACTCGCAGGCCTGCTGGGCCGTGGAGCCCGACGGCACTTCGAATCCCAACGACTTGAGTTGGCCCAACAGGTCTTCCTGATCGATCAAATCGGCATACATCATGACGCGGATCCTTCTTTGGCAACGGAGGTCGTGGCTCGATTCTGGTAGGCCTGCCGAGGCGCGGCAAGGGTGTTTTGTCGCGGTGTCCACATTGGCTATGAGCATGTCGTTTTCGGCTAACTTGCGCGCCCAGGGAGTGGGCACACTGATCCCAGCTCGCTTCACGAAGGTTTGGTCACCCTCGCACGGCAGCTCCTCAACAGTACCCTCGCCCCGATCCTGTCACGGCTTGCATCGGGGCTTTTTTTTGCCTGCCGACTGGTAAGTCCGCGGTGGTTTCATCGCCAGCAGGCTGGCTCCCACAGGAGCGGGGCGACCACCAGTTTCGTGGGCACCGCTGATCCTTGTGGGAGCCGGCCTGCCGGCGATGAACGATGACGCGGTTTCAGCGCTGCAGCACCAGAATCCGCGACAGCAGCTCGTCCCGGTCGATGTAGCAGCCCTGGAAATGCCGGGCCCCGCTGGCCGGGTCGAACGCGTTGCGCGCGTGCAGGGTGCGGCGGTTGTCGAAGCACCACAGCTCGCCCGGATTGAGCCGCCGCATCACCCGAAAGCGCGGTTCGCGGGTCATGGCGATGAAGCGCCGGTAGGCCCGGTACAGCAGCGGCATCTGCTCCACCGACGTGTCGAACGCCCCGCGCAGGAAGTTGGCCATGCGGATCTCGGCCACGTGACCCAAGGCGTCCAGCGCAATGATCGGCGCCAGCCGGCGATAGTCGCTGTGGCGATCCTTGTTGCGAAACTCCACGGGGATGTCGCACAGGGCCTGGAACGACGGGGGATCCTCCCGGCGCAGCGCCTCGGCGATGGCGAACCCGTCGACGAAAATGCTCTCGCCACCCTCGGCGTCGTTCACCAGGCAATGCAGGAACTGCAGCCCCGGTTGCAGCTCGCGGGTCGGCAGGTCCGTGTGCAGCGGCAGGTTGAAGGCAGTGTAGGCGTTGCTGTCGGCATCGGCCTTGGACTGCACGTTGAACAGCACACCGAAATTGCTCTCGCGGATGAACGAAATGCGCTGGGCGACCGCCTTCAGCGAGCCGGGTTCGGTGGGCACGCCGCGCACCTGGGTCAGGCCGATGTCGCGCACCGCCAGCAGCCAGTGCAGCAGCGCGTCGTTGCCGTTCATCAGGGCGGCGTAGTCGAACACCGGCAGTTGCAGGTCGCTGCGCCAGAGGAAGGGCCTGGGCTTGGCGGCGAGGCGTTCGGCGCGGGATTCGTCGTCGTAGGCGTGGGCCCGCAGCCAGCCGGGGTCGAAGCGGCTGAGGTGGCCGTCCTGCCAGTCGATGAGCAGGCGGCCGTCGCTGTCGATGCGGGCGGCGGCGGGTTCCAGCGAGGACGAGGCGTCGACGATCTCGAACACCTGCTCGCGGGTGACGCTGTACACGCACTGCGGGCACGGGCAGTTGTCCCGCAGCCAAGCGTGGTGGAACGGGCTGACTCGCCCGTCGGCCCATTCGGCCAGGACACGGTCCGCCAGACGCTGCACGCCGTTCAGCGCGCTGATCAACGGATAGGTACGGAAATCGGCTACGGCGGCAACGGTGTTCATGGCGGCTCCTTGCGATGGACGGGTTTACCGGGCGGGGGGCAGGGCGATGACCCGGCCGATGTACTCCGGCGCGGGCAGGTCGGCCTGTTCCGCGACGAGGGCTTGCAGGCGTTCCAGCGTCGGCGGGCTGAACGGCGCCGAACGGGGGCCGGCGAGGTCGACGTGGAGCAGCATCTGCTCGTTGCCGGCCAAGGCCTTGTCGCCGCCGCTCAGGTGCAGGCTGTGGTAGAGGTGCAGGCGCTTCTGGTCGTGGCCGATGATCTGTGTGCGCACCTCAACTTCGGCGTCGAGCTTCACTTCGTGCAGGTAGTTCAGGTGCAGTTCCAGGGTGAACAGCGACTGGCCGCTGGCTTCGCGGTTGCCGCTGTCCATGCCCAAGTGATCCATCAGGGCGTCGGTGGCGTAGCTGAAGATCAGCAGGTAGAAGGCGTCGCGCAGGTGGCCGTTGTAGTCGACCCACTCCGGGAGGATGCGGGTCTGGTAGGTGGTGAGGGCGGGCATGCTGCTGGCTCCGGCAAAAGGGGTGAATGGATGGCCGCCTTCGCGGGCAAGCCCGCTTCCACAGGGAACCACATCCCACTGTGGGAGCGGGCTGGCCCGCGAAGGGGCCGGTAGTGCTGGCCTCGGTCTGCGGGGCCTACTCGCTGAAACTCATGCCGTGCTTCTGCTTGGTGGCCTTGACCGCCTCCAGCACCGCCAGCAGGCAATCGTCACGATAGCGCTCCAGCGCCGAAATGCTGTGTCGGCCCAATTGGTCGCTGGTGCCGTCCACCACGTCGTCGATCAGCTTGTCGGTCAGCTCCGGTGCCGGCAGGTAGGTCCACGGCAGCTTCAGTGCCGGGCCGAACTGCGACATGAAGTGGCGCATGCCCGCATCGCCGCCGGCCAGGGTGTAGGTCAGGAAGGTGCCCATGAACGACCAGCGCAGGCCGGCGCCGAAGCGGATCGCGTCGTCGATCTCGCCGGTGGTCGCCACGCCGTCGTTGACCAGGTGCAGCGCCTCGCGCCACAGCGCTTCGAGCAGACGGTCGGCGATGAAGCCCGGCACTTCCTTGCGCACGTGCAGCGGGCGCATGCCGAGGGACTCGTAGACCTGCATGGCCGCCTGAACCGCTTCGGGCGCGGTGTTCTTGCCGCCGACCACTTCCACCAGCGGCAGCAGGTAGACCGGGTTGAACGGGTGGCCGACCACGCAGCGTTCCGGGTGGGTCGAACTCTCGTAGAACTCGCTGGGCAGCAGGCCCGACGTGCTGGAGCCGATCAGTGCGTTCGGCTTGGCCGCTGCGCTGATCTTGCTGTGCAGCTCCAGTTTCAGCTCCAGGCGCTCCGGGGCGCTTTCCTGGATGAAATCGGCGTCGCGCACGCATTCCTCGATGGTGGCGACGAAGCGCAGGCGATCTTGCGAGGCGCCGGGCGCCAGGCCGTTCTTCTCCAGCGCGCCCCAGGCGTTGGCCACGCGCTTGCGCAGGGCCGCTTCGGCGCCGGGCGCCGGATCCCAGGCCACGACGTCGAGGCCATGGGCGAGGGCGCGGGCCACCCAGCCGCTGCCGATGACACCGCTGCCCAGGGCAGCGAAGGTTTTGATGTCGGTGATAAAGCTCATGCTGATGTCCTGAAGTGGGCTTAAAAAACTGTGGGAGCGAGCCGGCCCGCGAAAGCGTCGGGTCGATTGACGAAGAGGCTTGCGGCGTACCGGCCTCTTCGCAGGCAAGCCCGCTCCCACAGGGGGAAAGGGGTGGATCAGCCGCGCCGGGTCAGGCCCATTTTCTGGCGGCCCTCGGCCGGGGTCAGCACGCGGGCGCCGAGGCGGCTGAGGATTTCGGTGGCGCGTTCGACCAGTTGGCCGTTGGTCGCCAGCACGCCTTTGTCCAGCCACAGGTTGTCTTCCAGGCCGACCCGCACGTTGCCGCCCAGCAGCACCGCTTGCGCCGCCATCGGCATCTGCATGCGGCCGATGCCGAAGCCGGCCCACACCGCGTCGGCCGGCAGGTTGTCGACCATGGCCTTCATGGTGGTGGTGTCGGCCGGGGCGCCCCACGGGATGCCCAGGCACAGCTGGAACAGCGGGTTGTCGAGCAGGCCTTCCTTGATCATCTGCTTGGCGAACCACAGGTGGCCGGTGTCGAAGATCTCAAGCTCGGCCTTCACGCCCAGCTCGGTGATGCGCTTGGCGCCGGCCCGCAGCTGCGCCGGGGTGGAGACGTAAATGGTGTCGCCGTCGCCGAAGTTCAGGGTGCCGCAGTCCAGGGTGCAGATTTCCGGCAGCAGCTCTTCGACGTGGGCCAGACGGGTCAGCGGGCCCACCAGGTCGGTGTTCGGGCCGAACTCCATCGGCCGCTCGCCCGGGCCGATCTCCAGGTCGCCGCCCATGCCGGCGGTGAGGTTGACGATGATGTCGACGTCGGCTTCGCGGATGCGCTCCATCACTTCGCGGTACAGCGCCACGTCGCGGCTGAACTTGCCGGTCTGCGGGTCGCGGACGTGGCAGTGCACGACCGTGGCGCCGGCCTTGGCCGCTTCCACGGCGGCTGCGGCGATCTGTTTCGGGGTGACCGGCACGTGGGGGCTCTTGGCGGTCGTGTCGCCAGCACCGGTGAGTGCGCAGGTGATGATGACGTCGTGGTTCATGGTGCGGTTTCCTTCAGGCGTGAGGGGTCTGTCCGCAGCCCGCGGCGGGCTGCGGAACGGTTTTTCGGTTGCGGTCTATTTGCTGGTGAGCTGGAGGTTCTCGGCGGCCGGCTTGCCGTCGAAGGTCGTGACGCCTTCAAGCCAGCGCTGCTTGTCCTGGGGGTGATCCTTGAGCCATTGCTTCGCCGATTCGAAGGCGTCCTTGTGGTCGAGCAGCGGCTGCATCATGCGGCTCTCGTCTTCGGCGCTGAACGTCAGGTTGCTCAGCAGGCGGCTGACGTTCGGGCACTGCTCGGCGTATTTCGGCGCGGTGACGGTCCAGACGGTGGCCATGCCTTCGTTCGGGCCCAGGGCGTCGTCGCTGCCGGTCAGGTAGGTCATCTGCACGTTGACGTTCATCGGGTGCGGCGCCCAGCCGAAGAACACCACGGCCTCCTTGCGGCGCACGGCGCGGTCCACGGCGGCGAGCATGCCGGCCTCGCTGGACTCCACCAGCTGGAACTTGCCCAGGCCGAACTGGTTCTTGGCGATCATCGCCTTGATCTGGGTGTTGGCGCCGGAGCCCGGTTCGATGCCGTAGATCTTGCCGCCCAGCTCTTTCTCGAACTTGGCGATGTCGGCGAAGGTCTTCAGGCCCTTGTCGGCCAGGTAGGTCGGCACGGCGAGGGTGGCGCGGGCGTCCTTCAGGCTCGGCTCGGCGAGCACCTTGACCTGGTTGGCGTCGACGAACGGAGTGATGGTCTGGGTCATCAGCGGGTTCCAGTAGCCGAGGAACAGGTCCAGGCGCTGGTCGCGGATCCCGGCGAAGACGATCTGCTGGGACGCGCTGGTCTGCTTGGTGCTGTAGCCGAGGCCGTCGAGCAGCACCTGGGCCATGGCGCTGGTGGCGATCACGTCGGTCCAGTTGACCACGCCCATGCGCACGTTCTGGCACGCGGCGGGCTCGGCCGCCATGACGCCGGTGCTCAACAAGGCGGTGGCGCTGAGTGAAAGGACGCAGCGGCTGATCAGTCGTTTCATGTCGGGTTCCTCGGCAGTTCGTTATTGTGGGGCCCGGTGTCTGTTGCGCCGGTGATGCCAAAACTACGCAGCAACGCGCCGGCGAAAACGCACTGCGGCGACCGACTCTTGCACTGCAGCGACCTGTCCTCTTGAATGCCGCCGACAACTGGCGTATCAACGTTGCACGCTACCCGCCCACCGAGTGCGCGCCATGTCCCAGGATTTCTACTTTCTGTTGATGCCGGGTTTTTCGGCCATCGGGTTCATCTCCGCGATAGAGCCGCTGCGGGTCGCCAACCGCTTTCGCGGCGAGCTGTACCGCTGGCACGTGTTGAGCGCCGACGGCGGAGCGGTGCTGGCGAGCAACGGCATGTCGGTGAACGCCGACGCAGCGTTGGAGCCGCTGAAGAAAGGCGCGACGTTGCTGGTGGTGGCCGGGTTCGAGCCGCTGAAGTTCGCCACCCCCGCGCTGGAGCACTGGCTGCGGCGCCTGGACAACGAAGGCGTGACCCTGGGCGCCATCGACACCGGCAGCTTCGTCCTGGCCGAAGCCGGCCTGCTCGACGGCCACCGCCTGACCCTGCACTGGGAGGCCATCGACGCCTTCCGGGAGTCCTATCCGCAGTTGAGCGTCACCCAGGAGCTGTTCGAGATCGACCGCCGCCGCATCACCTCGGCCGGCGGCACCGCGTCCATCGACCTGATGCTCGACCTGATCGCCCAGGCCCACGGCCCGCAACTGGCGATCCAGGTCAGCGAGCAATTTGTGTTGGGAAGGATCCGTCCGCGCAAAGACCACCAGCGCATGGAAGTCGCCACGCGCTACGGCATCAGCAACAAGAAGCTGGTGCAGGTGATCGGCGAAATGGAACAGCACAGCGAACCGCCGCTGACCACCCTGGAGCTGGCGGAATCGATCAAGGTGACGCGGCGCCAGCTGGAGCGGCTGTTCCGCCTGCACCTGAACGACACGCCGAGCAATTTCTACCTGCGCCTGAGGCTGGAGAAGGCCCGGCAACTGCTGCGCCAGACCGACATGAGCGTGCTGGAGGTCAGCATCGCCTGCGGGTTCGAATCGCCGTCGTATTTCACCCGCAGCTACCGGGCACGGTTTGCCCGCTGCCCAAGGGAAGACCGGCGCACCGCCCAGGCCTGAGTGACTGCACGCAAGACCGATGTGGGAGCCGGCCTGCCGGCGATGGCGGTGAGTCAGGCAATCGGGATGTCGGCAGTGCCGGCCTCATCGCTTGCAGGCAAGCTCCTACAGGTTTTGTGGTGTGCGGGGCTCCCACAATTGACCGGCAGTGGCCGGGAAGGAAAGGTTACTTCTTCAGCAACGCCGCGCACGCCGTCCTGTACGCCTCGTGCTGATACTTGTTCAGCGTGCCCGGCAGCTCGACGTTGTGCTTCTTGGCCTGGGCGTTGACGGTCTGCGGCGACAGCAGCGTCACCTCGCAGCCATCCAGCAACTGGAACACGCCCTCGATCTTGAACGTGGTCGGCCCGCCGGCGAACTCGCCCTTCTTGCTGCGCTTCTTGATCGCAATGCGATCAATCGAATTCTCGCGCACGAACGACGCCACCTGCGCGGCGAACAGCCGGACGTTGGCGGTCTCGTCGTCATCGTCGAGGGCGATTTTCTTGGTGCCCAGCGCAACATGGTGAAGGCTCGCCCCGTCAAGGGACGCCACGGCGATGATCGCTTCGCTGCCTTTGATTTCGATGCCGCAGATGTTCATGTGAATCCTTTGATTGGCCTGAGGCGTGCAGCTTACAGCGCCAGGCGACGGGGTGCGTCGCCGAATGCCGTCTCGGCTGCCCTGCGGCTGTCCGGATCGTCCTGGAAGTGTCCCTCGACGCGTCTTCCGGCAGGCTCGACCGTTCATCTGAAAACAAGATCGACCTGTTACTTGTGACAGTGGTCGCCTGCGTTCATGCCTCTTAGATTGGCGTGAAGCCACCTTCGGCCGAAAGCTGCCTCAGGCAAAGGAGTCGTGCCATGATCATCAGGAAAAACGTTCGTTCGCTGACGTTCGAGGAGCGTTCGGACTACATCAGGGCTGTTCTGGAGCTCAAACGAATAGGGCGCTATGACCGTTATGTGCATTGGCATCACGAAATGATGGTGCAGCCGCAGGATCCCGAGTACCGGAACGGCGCGCACCTTGGTCCGGCGTTTCTGCCTTGGCACCGGGAAATGCTGATGCAGTTCGAGTCTGACTTGCGCACCGTCAGCCCCGATGTCGCCTTGCCGTACTGGGATTGGACCGAAGACGCCGACGACCCGGAGAACTCGCCGATCTGGTCAGAGCTATGGATGGGCGGCAATGGAGACCGCGGCGATCATGACCGGGTGCAGACGGGGCCCTTTGCCCATCAGTACGGAAACTGGCCGGTTCCAGCCTATCCCGAAAATGGAGAGACGGAACCTGGCCTCAAGCGTCAGTTCGGTGTTTCAGTCGCATCACTGCCGACGCTTGCCGATGTGCAAATGGCGATGGACGAGTGGCTGTACGACACACCGCCTTACGATTCCGGGCCGTATACCCGAGGGTTCCGCAACCGGTTGGAAGGGTGGGTCACGCGGCGGGGCGATCCGCAGGTCACCACTGCCGGTTCGCAATTGCACAACCGCGTCCACCTGTGGATAGGTGGCAACATGTTGGCCATGACTTCGCCTGAAGATCCGGTGTTTTTCCTGCACCATTGCTTCATCGACAAGGTCTGGGCCGAGTGGCAGGCGCAGATGGCACTGGACCACCCGCAGTGGGCGCCCCATTACGCGCCGGTCATGGAGGGGCCGCCCGGCCACAACATCGATGATGCGCTCGCGCCCTGGACAAGGACGGTGAGGCATGTCTTGAACATTCAGGATCTGGGCTACGAATACTCGCCGGTCAAGCAGTTGCACAAACGCCCCTTCAAATCGCCTTTCATGGCGCCCTGAGGGACGCACGGTTCCCGCGCCGCAGGCGCAGGAACCGGCCTCACTCCTGCCCGATCGACTCCAGAAACTCCGACCGCTCGTCGCTCATCCGCGCCACGCAGTCGTTCTGCGCGATCTTGAACGCCTTGCTGCCTTCGGTGGCCGGGAAGGCCTCGACGGCGCAGTCGGCGTCGCGGGTCTTGAGCCATTGCTGCTGGGCGGACTTGAGCTTGGCGGTGATGTCGGCCAGTTGCCCGGCGTTCTTGCCGTAGGCGGTCTGCATGCGCTCGTTCAGGCTCTTGTAGTTGTCCTTGAGCAGGTCTTCGGCGGTGGTGCGGCTGTAGGTGGAGCATTCCAGGGTCTGGACGTCGTTTTCCACCGCGTCGCACGGGTTGCTGTCGGACTCTTCGGCGGCGTGTGCGCCGGTCGCAATCAGGGCCAGGGCCAGGAAGATCGATTTCATTGGGGTCGCCGCTCTAATCCAGTGGTGTGTGCGAGATGCGCAAGATTCTGGCTCAAGCTCGCGGCCTTGAACAGGTGGCCGGTCGGGCCGGTCGGCGACCCTTTGTCGCGGATTGACGCTTTCGGTGATTCCCCTGTCGTTTTTGCACCGGAACGACCCGGGCCCTAGGCATATGCTGGCCCCAAAGCGCCGGCAGACGATTCGGCGCAGGAATCGCCAATAAGGGGACAGCCTGATGAGCCCAGCCGAACTACACGCCGACAGCATCGTTATCGACGGTCTGATCATTGCCAAATGGAACCGCGAGCTGTTCGAAGACATGCGCAAGGGCGGTCTGACGGCGGCCAACTGCACCGTGTCGGTGTGGGAGGGCTTTCAGGCCACGGTCAACAACATCGCCGCCAGCCAGAAGCTGATCCGCGAGAACAGCGACCTGGTGATGCCGGTGCGCACCACCGCCGACATCCGCAAGGCCAAGGAGCTGGGCAAGACCGGCATCCTCTTCGGCTTCCAGAACGCCCACGCCTATGAGGACCAGATCGGCTACGTCGAGGTGTTCAAGCAGCTGGGCGTGGGCATCGTGCAGATGTGCTACAACACCCAGAACCTGGTGGGCACCGGCTGCTACGAACGCGACGGCGGTCTGTCGGGCTTCGGCCGCGAGATCGTCGCCGAGATGAACCGCGCCGGTGTGATGTGCGACCTGTCCCACGTCGGCTCCAAGACCAGCGAGGAAGTCATCCTCGAATCGAAGAAGCCGGTCTGCTATTCCCACTGCCTGCCGTCGGGGCTCAAGGAGCACCCGCGCAACAAGTCCGATGCGGAACTGAAGTTCATCGCCGACCACGGCGGCTTCGTCGGCGTGACCATGTTCGCGCCGTTCCTGGCCAAGGGCATCGATTCGACCATCGACGACTACGCCGAAGCCATCGAATACACCATGAACATCGTCGGCGAAGACGCCATCGGCATCGGCACCGACTTCACCCAGGGCCACGGCCAGGACTTCTTCGAGTACCTGACCCACGACAAGGGCTACGCCCGCCGCCTGACCAACTTCGGCAAGATCATCAACCCGCTGGGCATCCGCACCGTCGGCGAGTTCCCGAACCTGACCGAAACCCTGCTCAAGCGCGGCCACTCCGAGCGGGTGGTGCGCAAGATCATGGGCGAGAACTGGGTGAACGTCCTCAAGGACGTCTGGGGCGAGTAAGCCGCTTCCCGAATACTTTCCCCCGGCCGTCCGCGCCGGGGGCAACACCAAAATTTTTCTGGAGTTAAGTTTCCATGGCCAAGATCGCCCCGCAATTGCCAATCGAAGTCGACAGCGAGACCGGTGTCTGGACGTCCGACGCCCTGCCGATGCTGTATGTGCCGCGCCATTTCTTCGTCAACAACCACATGGGCATCGAGGAAGTGCTGGGCGCCGAAGCCTATGCCGAGATCCTCTACAAGGCCGGCTACAAGTCCGCCTGGCACTGGTGCGAGAAAGAAGCCGAATGCCACGGCCTGGAAGGCGTCGCAGTGTTCGAGCACTACATGAAGCGCCTGTCGCAGCGCGGCTGGGGCCTGTTCAAGATCCAGGACATCGACCTCGACAAGGGCACCGCCAGCGTCAAGCTCGAACACTCGGCGTTCGTCTACGTGTACGGCAAGGTCGGGCGCAAGGTCGACTACATGTTCACCGGCTGGTTCGCAGGTGCCATGGACCAGATCCTCGCCGCCCGCGGCAGCAAGATCCGCACCGTGGCCGAGCAGGTCTACGGCGGTTCCGAAGAAGGCCACGACGACGGCCTGTTCACCGTCAAGCCGTTGTAAGTCGAGGAATCCGCCATGGCTTTCGAAGCAATGTTCCAGCCGATCCAGATCGGTAAACTGACCATCCGCAACCGCGTGCTCAGCACCGCGCACGCCGAGGTCTATGCGACTGACGGGGGCATGACCACCGAGCGCTACGTCAAGTACTACGAAGAGAAAGCCAAGGGCGGCATCGGCCTGGCGATCTGCGGCGGTTCGTCGGTGGTGGCCATCGACAGCCCGCAGCAGTGGTGGAGTTCGGTGAACCTGTCCACCGACCGGATCATCCCGCACTTCCAGAACCTGGCCGACGCCATGCACAAGCATGGCGCCAAGATCATGATCCAGATTACCCACATGGGCCGCCGCTCCCGCTGGGACGGCTACAACTGGCCGACCCTGATGTCGCCGTCGGGCATCCGCGAACCGGTGCACCGCGCCACCTGCAAGACCATCGAGCCGGAAGAGATCTGGCGGGTGATCGGCAACTACGCCCAGGCCGCGCGCCGGGCCAAGGCCGGCGGCCTGGACGGCGTCGAGCTGTCGGCGGTGCACCAGCACATGATCGACCAGTTCTGGAGCCCGCGGGTCAACAAGCGCACCGACGAATGGGGCGGCACCTTCGAGGGCCGCATGAAGTTCGGCCTGGAAGTGCTCAAGGCCGTGCGCGCCGAGGTCGGCGACGACTTCTGCGTGGGCATGCGCATCTGCGGCGACGAGTTCCACCCGGACGGCCTGTCCCACGAGGACATGAAGCAGATCGCCAAGTACTACGACGACACCGGCATGCTCGATTTCATCGGCGTGGTCGGCTCGGGCTGCGACACCCACAACACCCTGGCCAACGTGATCCCCAACATGAGCTACCCGCCGGAGCCTTTCCTGCACCTGGCGGCCGGGATCAAGGAAGTGGTCAAGGTGCCGGTGCTGCACGCGCAGAACATCAAGGACCCGAACCAGGCCACCCGCATCCTCGAAGGCGGCTACGTGGACATGGTCGGCATGACCCGCGCTCACATCGCCGACCCGCACCTGATCGCCAAGATCAAGATGGGCCAGGTCGACCAGATCAAGCAGTGCGTGGGCGCCAACTACTGCATCGACCGCCAGTACCAGGGCCTGGACGTGCTGTGCATCCAGAACGCCGCGACCTCCCGCGAATACATGGGCGTGCCGCACATCATCGAGAAGTCGGCAGGGCCGAAACGCAAGGTGGTGATCGTCGGTGCCGGCCCGGCAGGGATGGAAGCCGCCCGGGTGGCGGCCGAGCGCGGCCACGACGTGACCCTGTTCGAGAAGAAGGAATTCATCGGCGGCCAGATCACCACGGCGGCCAAGGCGCCGCAGCGTGACCAGATCGCCGGCATCACCCGCTGGTTCCAGCTGGAGCTGGCGCGCCTGAAAGTCGACCTGCGCCTGGGCGTGGCGGCGGATGCGCCGACCATCATGGATCTGCGTCCGGACATCGTGGTGCTCGCCGTCGGCGGCCATCCGTACCTGGAGCAGAACGAGCACTGGGGCGCCGCCGAAGGGCTGGTGGTCAGCAGCTGGGACGTGCTCGACGGCAAGGTCGCGCCGGGCAAGAACGTGCTGGTCTACGACACCATCTGCGAGTTCACCGGGATGTCGGTCGCCGACTTCCTCGCCGACAAGGGCAGCCAGGTCGAGATCGTCACCGACGACATCAAGCCGGGCGTGGCCATCGGCGGCACGTCGTTCCCGACCTACTACCGCAGCATGTACCCCAAGGAAGTGATCATGACCGGCGACATGATGCTGGAGAAGGTCTACCGCGAGGGCGACAAGCTGGTGGCGGTGCTGGAGAACGAATACACCGGCGCCAAGGAAGAGCGGGTGGTGGATCAGGTGGTCGTCGAGAACGGCGTGCGCCCGGACGAAGAAATCTACTACGCGCTCAAGGAAGGCTCGCGCAACAAGGGCCAGATCGACGTCGAGGCGCTGTTTGCGATCCAGCCGCAGCCATCGCTGAGCCAGGCGGGGGACGGCTACCTGCTGTTCCGCATCGGCGACTGCGTGGCCCAGCGCAACACCCATGCGGCGATCTATGACGCGCTGCGGCTGTGCAAGGACTTCTGAAGACTTGCACACAACCCTGTGGGAGCGGGCTTGCCCGCGATAGCGGTGGATCAGTCGATGAAAATGTGACTGACAGAATGCATTCGCGGGCAAGCCCGCTCCCACAGTAACCGCAGACCGTGTTTCTCCAGGCTGTACTGGTGGGAGCTTCACCATGTTGAACACCCTTCTTCCGATCCTGCTGTTCGCGGCCATCGCCCTCGCGGTGTTGGGCGCGTTGCGGCGGGTGGCCATGTGGCGCCGGGGCCGTGCCTCGAAGGTCGACCTGATCGGCGGCCTGTTCGCCATGCCCAAGCGCTACATGGTCGACCTGCACCACGTGGTGGCGCGGGACAAATACATCGCCAACACCCACGTCGCCACGGCGGGCGGGGCGGTGGCGTCCATCGTGCTGGCGATCCTGGTGCACGGCTTCGGCCTGCACAACCGCATCCTCGGCTACGCGCTGCTGCTGATGACAGCCGTGATGTTCGTCGGCGCGGTGTTCGTCTACCGCCGTCGGCTCGACCCGCCGTCGCGCCTGTCCAAAGGCCCGTGGATGCGCCTGCCGAAAAGCCTGCTGGCGTTCTCGGCCTCGTTCTTCCTGGTGACCTTGCCGGTGGCCGGCATCCTGCCGCAGGACTTCGGCGGCTGGGTGCTGGCGGCCATCCTGGGCGTCGGTGTGCTGTGGGGCGTGTCGGAGCTGTTCTTCGGCATGACCTGGGGCGGACCGATGAAACACGCCTTCGCCGGTGCCCTGCACCTGGCCTGGCACCGCCGCGCCGAACGCTTCGGCGGCGGTCGCTCCACCGGCCTCAAGCCGCTGGACCTCAACGATCCGGATGCGCCGCTGGGCGTGGAGAAACCGAAGGATTTCACCTGGAACCAATTGCTCGGCTTCGACGCCTGCGTGCAGTGCGGCAAGTGCGAAGCGGCGTGCCCGGCGTTCGCCGCCGGCCAGCCGCTGAACCCGAAAAAGCTGATCCAGGACATGGTCGTCGGCCTGGCCGGCGGCAGCGACGCGAAGTTCGCCGGCAGCCCGTATCCGGGCAAACCCGTCGGCGAGCATTCGGGCAACCCGCACCAGCCGATCGTCAACGGCCTGGTGGACGCCGAGACCCTGTGGTCGTGCACCACCTGCCGCGCCTGCGTCGAGGAATGCCCGATGATGATCGAGCACGTCGATGCCATCGTCGACATGCGCCGTCACCTGACCCTCGAAAAGGGTGCGACCCCGAACAAGGGCGCCGAGGTCCTGGAGAACCTGATCGCCACCGACAACCCCGGCGGTTTCGCCCCGGGCGGGCGGATGAACTGGGCGGCGGACCTGAACCTCGACGTGCTCGGCGAGAAGAAATCCACCGACGTGCTGTTCTGGGTCGGCGACGGTGCCTTCGACATGCGCAACCAGCGCACCCTGCGCGCCTTCGTCAAGGTGCTGAAGGCGGCGAAGATCGACTTCGCCGTGCTGGGCCTCGAAGAGCGCGACAGCGGCGACGTGGCCCGGCGCCTGGGCGACGAGGCGACATTCCAACTGCTCGCCAAGCGCAACATCCAGACCCTGGCCAAGTACCGCTTCAACCGCATCGTCACCTGCGACCCGCACAGCTTCCACGTGCTGAAGAACGAGTACGGCGCCTTCGACGGCAACTATCTGGTGCAGCACCACAGCACCTACATGGCGGAACTGATCGGCGACGGCGCGCTGAACCTGGGCCAGCACAAGGGCGACAGCGTGACCTATCACGACCCGTGCTATCTGGGCCGCTACAACGGCGAGTACGAAGCGCCGCGCCAGGTGCTGCGGGCCCTGGGCATCGAGGTCAAGGAAATGCAGCGTTCCGGCTTCCGTTCGCGCTGCTGCGGCGGCGGTGGCGGGGCGCCGATCACCGACATTCCGGGCAAGCAGCGGATCCCCGACATGCGCATGGAAGACATCCGCGAAACCGGCGCTGCCCTGGTGGCCGTGGGTTGTCCGCAGTGCACGGCGATGCTCGAAGGCGTGGTCGAACCGCGTCCTTTGATCAAGGACATCGCTGAGCTGGTGGCCGACGCGCTGCTGGAGGAGTCCGCCTCGGGCAAGCCCGCCGCCCCGGCCAAACGTGAACCTGCGGAGGCCCACTGATGAGCGACATTATCCGCCGCGATCCGCGCGCCGAATGGATCGCACGCAACCGTCTGCATCCGCTGCACGCAGCCATGCAACCGGCGCAGCACAGCTGGATGGGCCCCCACGGGATCGTCCGCAAGAACCCCCACGGCGTCGGCTTCATCGGCCCCAACGGCATCAAGCGCATCGACCGCAGCGGTGCCCAGCAGGGCGGGGCGGCCAAGCGCTCGGCCGCCGTGGAAGTACAGTTGCCGCTGCACCAGGTGCCGACACCGGCGTTCTACATCAGCGTGGTGCCGGACATGGTCGGCGGCCGCCTGAGCAGCCACGACCGCGACCTGCTGGGCCTGGCCCGTCAGTTGGCCGGCCAGGACGGCGCGGTGCTGGCGGTGGTGTTCGGCGAGCACAAGGAAAGCGCCTTCGCCACGGCGGGCGTCGACCGCCTGCTGGTGCTCGAAGGCGAGCAATTCAACGGTTATGCACCGGAGCAACGGGTGCAGGGCCTGCGGGCTGTGGATAACCAGTTCGCTCCGCGCCACTGGCTGCTGCCCGACAGCCGCAGCGGCGGCGGCGAACTGGGCCGGCGCTTTGCCGCAGCCCTGGGCGAACGCCCGGCGACGCGTGTGTGGCAAGTCAAGGATCAGGAATGCACCGGCCGCGCCGGGGCAGGCCTGCAGGACCTCGTCCGGCCGCTGGCGCGGCTGATCCTGGCCTCGGCCGAATGCGCCGAGCCGGTCAGCGAGACCCGCCACGAAGCGTTGCCGGTGGAGTTATCCACAAGCGTTGCCCGCAGCCTGTCGCGCATTGAGGATCTGGGCGCGGTGGCGGTGGATCCGGCGGCGATCCCGATGGCCGAGGCGGAGTTCATTTTCTCCGGCGGCAACGGGGTCAAGGACTGGGATCTTTTCCACAGGACGGCCGCCGCCCTCGGCGCCACCGAAGGCGCTTCGCGGGTGGCGGTGGACGATGGCTTCATGTCCCGCGACCGTCAGGTCGGCGCGTCCGGCACCTGGGTCACCGCCCGGGTGTACGTGGCGGTGGGGATTTCCGGGGCGATCCAGCACCTGCAAGGCATCGGTGCCTGCGACAAGGTGGTGGCGATCAACCTCGACGCCGGCTGCGACATGATCAAGCGCGCCGACCTGTCGGTGATCGGCGAGAGCGCCGAGGTCCTGCAGGCCTTGATCGCGGCGGTGGAAGCCTGGCGCAACGGCGCCAAACGTGATGCGGCTTGAGGAAAGGGTCATGAACGCGAAAGTCATCAGTCTGGTTTCAATCGGCGCCCACCCGACCTCGGGCCGGCCGCGCCGCGCCGAGCAGGACGCCCGGGCCGTGGAGCTGGGCCTGCAACTGGCCGGGGACGGCCTGCAAGTGCTGCACGCCGGCGACATCGCCGAGCCTGCGCTGCGCGCCTACCTGGGCATGGGCCTGGAGCAGATGCACGTGCTGGAGCAACCGGCGGGGGCGGACGCGCTGCCGGCGCTGACCGACTACCTGCGCGGGGCCGGGGCCCAGGTGGTGCTCACCGGCAGCCAGGCGGAAACCGGCGAAGGTTCGGGGATGCTGCCGTTCCTGCTGGCCGAAGGGCTGGGCTGGCCGCTGGTGGTGGGGCTGGCGCAGGTCGAATCGATCGACGGCGGCTCGGCGCTGGTGCTGCAAGCGCTGCCGCGCGGGCAGCGGCGGCGGCTGAAGGTGCGCCTGCCGTTTCTGGCCACTGTGGATAACGCCGCGCCCAAGCCGCGGCAAAGCGCCTACGGGCCGGCCCGGCGCGGTGTGCTGCAACCTGAAGACGTCGAAGTGGTGGACGACGGCCTGTTGGCGGCAGCGACGCTGCAACCGGCCAAGCCGCGCCCGAAGCGGCTGAAGGTGATCAAGGCCAAGAGCGGCGCCGACCGGATGAAGGCCGCCACGGCCAAGGCCAGCGGCGGGGGTGGACAGGTGCTCAAGGGCGTCAGTGCCCAGGCGGGGGCCGAGGCGATCCTCAAGCTGTTGATCGAAGAGGGAGTGGTTCGCTGAATCCCCTGGGGGCGCAGTGGCGCTCTCACTGACGCCATCGCCAGCAGGCTGGCTCCCACAGGGGTTGTGGTGCAGCTGAAAATTGTGGGAGCCAGCCTGCTGGCGTTGCGGCCGACGAGACATTTGCTCCCACAGGCTTTACCCACAATCCCTGTTGGCGATTCTGTGGATAACATGTTCACCCCTCCCCAGACCCCACGCCAATCAAGCCCTGCAGCCCTGCGATCAAAAAACGATCAGCCTAAGTCACGGTTTTTTCGGCCTTTTTCCCATGACGGCCGACGAAAGTTTCCCCCAATCTCTGTTGGCCCTTTTGTGGATAAGATGTTCGCTCTCGGCTGAAAGCCCCGCAGAACGTGGCTTGCAAGGCGCTGATCAAAAAACGTTCAATTCAGCCTTCGCCGACACAAAACGCCTTCAATGGCAGGTTTATTCAACAGCCTGGGCGCTTTTCCACAGCGATCTCAAAGTTACCCCCGAACTCTGTTGGCGCTTCTGTGGATAAGGTGTTTGCCATACGCTGCAAGCCACGTTCTGCGTGGCTTGCAATGATCTGATCAAAAAATGATCATTGCGTACGCTCGCGTATCGTCCTGAAAAATCCACGGTTTTTCCCCGCCGCAAGCCCCCGTTTCCGTCCGGGTTGTCCCCAGTTGTCCCCATTTGCTGTGGGTGGTCATGTGGATAACTTGTTCGCCAAACCGCGAAAGGCCCGCCGGGCTTAGTCCAAACGGCAATTGATCAGATTTCATACAGTTCTAAGGGCCTGCCTTGACTTCGATCCGGCGGCTGTCTTCACTCCAATGGCACAAGGACAGCCGTCACTTATCCACATCCGGTTCAGGGAGAACGCCGTGATGGATAGCCATTCACCCCGCCCGCTCCCCGTTCCCTGTGTGCCGCGCACTGCGTGGCCGGCACCCCGGCCGCGCAAACGCACGCTGCGCCGCGCCGCCAACCAGCGCGCCCGTCTTTAGCGCTTTTGCAATGCCCACTGCCCAAATCGCCGTACTGCCGCCGGCTCCGTCCGGAGGCCAGGTGCCGTTCGCCCCATGATCGCAGGCAGCCGCAGAGTTGCCCCGTCAGCCTGAGAGAGGAACCTACCCATGTCACGGATCGCAACGCCCATCAGTGAGATCAAGGAACACTACGACGTGATCGTCATCGGTTCGGGGTACGGCGGCGGCATTGCCGCCTCGCGCCTGTCCCGGGCCGGCAAGAAGGTCTGCCTGCTGGAGCGCGGCCGGGAAATCCGCCCCGGCGAGTACCCCAACACCATGATCGCCGCCACCGAAGAGCTGCAGGTGCACGACCCCGACGGCCACATCGGCTCGCGCACCGGGCTGTTCGACCTGCACGTCAACGCCCAGCAGAACGTGGTGGTCGGCTGCGGCCTGGGCGGCACGTCGCTGATCAACGCCAACGTCTCGCTGGAGCCTGAGCCGGGCGTGTTCGAGGATCCGCGCTGGCCGGCGGAAGTGCGCGCGCACCGCGACACCCTGCTCAAGGACGGCTACGCCCGGGCCCGCGAGATGCTCAAGCCCAACCCTTACCCCGCCTCCGCACCGAATCTGCCCAAGCTCGACGCCAACAAGAAGTCCGCCGATTTCCTCAAGCAGGGCGCGCATTTCTACAAGCCGCCGATCAACGTGACCTTCGACAAGCTGCCCAACAACACCAACCATGTCGGCGTCGAGCAGCTGCCGTGCAACCACTGCGGCGACTGCGTGTCGGGCTGCAACAACAAGGCCAAGAACACCACGCTGATGAACTACCTGCCGGACGCCTGGAACCACGGCGCGGAGATCTTCTGCCAGGCCCAGGTGCGGCACCTGGAGCGCGACGGCGACGGCTGGATCGTGCACTTCCAGTACCTGGACAGCGGCCGCGAGAAGTTCTCGGCGCCGACCCTGTTCGTCAAGGCCGACATCGTCGTGGTGTCCGCCGGCACCCTGGGTTCCACCGAAATCCTGCTGCGTTCGCGCGACAAGGGGCTGGTGATGTCCGGTCAGCTCGGCGAGAACATGAGCGGCAACGGCGACATCCTTGGCTTCGGCCACAACTGCGAGCAGACCGTCAACGGCATCGGCTTCGGCGCGCACTCGGCCAAGGAACTCAAGCCGGTGGGGCCGTGCATCACCTCGATCATCGACATGCGCACCGAAGGCGACGTCAGCAGCCGCATGGTCATCGAGGAAGGCTCGATCCCCGGTGCCCTGGGCCGGCCGATGGTGCCGGCGATGGCCGGGTTCGCCGAAGCGCTAGGCAAACCCACCGACGACAGCTTCAGCGGCAAGGTGAAATACAAGGAACGCGAAACCGAAAGCTTCCTGCGCGGCCCGTACCATGGCGCGCTGCACAACATGCAGACGTACCTGATCATGAGCCACGACAGCGGCCAGGGGCGGATGGTGCTCGACAGCAAGGATCAGCTGCGCATCGACTGGCCCGGCGTCGGCGAGCAGGACAACTTCAAGATCGGCAACGAGCGCCTGCACCAGAGCACCAAGGCCCTGGGCGGGATCTGGGTGGAGAACCCGATCTGGACCAAGCTGCTCAAGCACAGCATCGTGTCGGTGCACCCGCTGGGCGGCTGCGTGATGGGCCAGGACGCGGCGCAAGGGGTGGTCAACCACAAGGGCCAGGTGTTCAGCGGCGCCAGCGGCACCGACGTCTACGCCAACCTGTACGTGACCGACGGCGCGGTGATCCCCACCTCCCTGGCGGTCAACCCGCTGCTGACCATCTCCGCCGTGAGCGAGCGCAACATGGGCCTGTTGGCCGCCGACCGCGGCTGGCACATCGACTACACCTTGCCGTCGGCGCCGCGCAAGCAAGTGGCGCCGCCGACCCTCGGCGTGCAGTTCACCGAGACCATGAAAGGCTACTTCTCCCGGGCGTTCACCGCGGCGCAGAGCACGGACCTGAAAGTCTACGAGGCGGCGGCCAAGCGCGGCGAGGCGGACAACTCGCCGATCGACTTCACCCTGACCATCACCGCCAACGACCTCAACCGGATGATCAAGGAGCCGACGCACGCCGCGACGATCGTCGGCACGGTGATCGCCCCGGCGCTGTCGCCCGAGCCGCTGACCGCCAGCAATGGCGTGTTCAACCTGTTCGAACAGTTCGAGCAGCAGGTCGACACACGGCACATGAAATACGACATGAAGCTCACCGCCGAGGACGGCAACGACTACTTCTTCAGCGCGTTCAAGACCGTGCCGGAGGACAACGGCGTGCTGAATATCTGGCACGACACCAGCACCCTGTACGTCACCCTGTACCGCGGGCCGGACAAGTCCGGCGAGGTGATCGGCTCCGGGGTGATGCACATCAAGCCGGCGGACTTCGCCAAGCAGATGACCACCATGAAAGTGCTCAACGCGCGCAACGAGCGTGAGCGCATCGAGGGCCTGGCGCGGTTCGGCAAGTTCTTCGCCGGGATCCTCTGGGAAAGCTACGGCGGGGTGTTCGCCGGGGACATCTACTTCAACCCCGATGCGCCGCCGCGGCTGAAGCGGCCGCTGGACGCGCCGACCCCGGAGGTGCATTTCTTCCCCACCGAGGATGGCGTCCAGCTGCGCCTGACCCGCTACCGGGCCGGCAGCAAGGGTCCGGTGATGCTGGTGCACGGGCTGGGCGTGGGATCGAACATCTTCTCCACCGACACCATCCAGACCAACCTGCTGGAGTTCCTCTGCAAGCACGACTACGACGTGTGGCTGCTGGATTTCCGGGTGAGCATCCTGCTGCCGGCGAGCAAGAAGGAATGGAACGGCGACCAGATCGCCCAGTACGACTTCAAGGCCGCCATCGGCCAGATCCGCCGCGAGACCGGGGCCAAGGACGTGCAGTGCGTGGTGCACTGCTACGGCGCGACCACGTTCTTCATGTCGCTGCTGGCCGGCCTTCAGGACGTGCGCTCGGTGGTCTGCTCGCAGATCGCCGCCGACACGGTGGTCGCCACCGCCACGGGGCTCAAGGCCGGGCTGCACCTGCCGGGCATGCTCGACGCCATCGGCGTCAAATCCCTCACGGCCTACGCCGACAGCAAGGAGAACTGGTTCAACAAGCTGTACGACAAGGCCCTCAACGGCTACGCCAGGATCGAGGCCCAGGGCTACTGCACCAACCCGGTGTGTCACCGCATCACGTTCATGTACGCCTCGCTGTACCGCCACGACACCTTGAACGAAACCCTGCACGAGAACCTGCATGAGCTGTTCGGCGAGTCGAACATGCAGACCTTCGAGCACCTGGCGCTGATCGTGCGCAAGGGCCACCTGGTGGACTTCAAGGGGCACGACGTGTACATGCCGCACTTCGAGCGGCTGAGCATGCCGATCTGCTTCATCAGCGGCGCCGACAACCAGTGCTACCTGCCGGAAAGCACGCTCAAGACCTACGAGCGGGTGTGCAAGGTGCATGGGCCGGAGCGCTACAGCCGGCATGTGGTGCCGGGCTACGGTCACATCGACTGCATGTTCGGCAAGAACGCCGTGGTGGACGTGTACCCGATCATCCTTGAACACCTGGAGAAGACCGCCCTCGGTTGACGGGGCCGCATCGGCCGCTTCGCGGGCAAGCCCGCTCCCACAGGGATCTGCGCCGGGCGCAGATCCCGAGTGAGGCTCCGCGCTCCTGCGGGAGCGGGCTCGCACGCGAAGGCGGCGCATCAGGCGCTGCACCTTCGGGATCCGCACAAGGAAATGGATGATATGGACAGCTATCTGCGCTGGTTTCAACGCTTCATCTGGCTCGGCATTCTGATGAACATGGTGTTCGCGATCCCGGCGCTGTTCGCGCCGGGGCTGCTGACATCCGTGGTCGGCCTGCCGCCCCAGCTCTCCGACCCGTGGCTGGAGAACGCCGGGATGCTGCTGGTGGGCATCAGCGTGTTCTACATGCCGTCGGGCTTCAACGCGCCACGCTATGTGGTGCACTCCTGGCTGTGCGTGCTGACGCGGCTGATCGCCGTGGCGTTCTGGATCTACCTGATCAACACCAGCAGCCAAGGCTCGGTGTTCGTGCCGATGCTGATGGGCGACCTGAGCTTCTTCCTGATCCTGGGCATCCTGCTGTACCTGGGCAGCGCCCCGGAGAACCGGCCGCTGCCGCTGCTGTGCGCCGGTTGGCGGGAATGGCGGGCGGGCTGGGCCCGGCGCTGGCAGAACCACGGGTTCAAGGTGGCCACGTTCGTGGTCGTGGCGCTGCTGGCGTTCATCGGCTACCAGACCTGGTACCAGATGCTGCGGGTGGTGCCGGAGCAGGAGTACGCCTCCGACGAAGACCACTACAAGTACGCCGCCATCGGCCTGGGCATCGAGGCGCGGATCCCGTACTACCTGTTTTCCGTGCTGCCGCAGATGTGCCCCGAGAAGATGCCGAAACCCGGCGGCTGGGAAGTCTTCGGCTTCCTGTTCGAGAACGGCAAGGACTTGCCCATCGGCATGGCCAAGCGGCAGATCGGCTACCCGACCGTCGAACCCAACTGCGCGCTGTGCCACACCGGCTCCTACCGGGCCAACGCCAGCGACGTGGCGATCAACGTGCCGAGCGCACCGGCCAACACCCTGCAGCTGCAGGCGTTCCAGTGGTTCGCCTACGATTGCGCCAGCGACCCGAAATTCACCACCGACGCGGTGATGGCGGCGATCAACGCCAAGTTCCAGCTGGGCTTCTTCGAGCGCCTCTACAACCGCTTCCTGATCATCCCGATGGCCAAGACCGCGCTGCTCAAGCAGAAGCAGGCCTACGCCTGGCAGAAACTGCGTCCGGCCCAGGGGCCGGGGCGCACCGACACCTTCAACCCGACGAAGATGGTGGTGTTCGGCTTCCCGGACGACTCGACCATCGGCACCGTCGACCTGCCGCAGGTGTGGAACCAGAAGCCGCGCGAGTCGATGTACCTGCATTGGGACGGCAACAACAACAAGATCCACGAGCGCAACTACGCGGCGGCGATGGCCGTGGGCGCGACGCCGCAATCCGTGCTGCCGCCCAGCTTCAACCGCGTGACCAATTGGCTGCTCGGACACAAGGCGCCGGTCTGGCCGTGGGCGCTGGATCAGGCCAAGGTCGCACAGGGCAAACCGATCTGGGAAACCAACTGCGCCGGTTGCCATGACTTCGGCCGCACCGACACAGGCCAGGTCACCACCAACATCGACCAGTTGGGCACCGACCCGCACCGCCTCGACTCGTTCACCACGGGGCTGGTCGCCGCGTTCCACACCTTCAAGACACCGCCGTTCGACTTCGGCGCCTACCGCAAGACCCAGAGCTACAGCAACACGCCCACCGACGGCATCTGGCTGCGGGCGCCGTACCTGCACAACGGTTCGGTGCCGACCCTGTGGGACCTGCTGCAGCCGCCTGAGAAACGGCCGCAGGTGTTCTACACCGGCTCTGACGTGTACGACCCGGTCAACGTCGGCTTCGTCACCAGCGGCGCGCAGATGAAGGCCTCGGCGGACTTCAAGTACGACACCCGCCTGGAGGGCAACCACAACAGCGGCCACCTGTACGGCACGCAACTGTCGGACGTGGACAAGCGCGCCCTGATCGAATTCATGAAAACCCTGTGAACCCTTACGGATAGAGGATTTCGCCATGTCAGCGGTCGGTCATCTGAAGCACGAGTACGACAAGGTCAAGGTGCGCCTGCACGGCTTGCTCACGCGCATGGAAATGGCCTGGATGAAGCTGGTCAGCGAGCTGGAGCCCAAGGAGTTCGAGGCGATCATCACGCTGCTCAAGCGCGGCCACGATCAGGCGCAGTACGTGCTCAAGCACGGCGAACTGCCGGACGACGAGCCGGCCGTGCCGTGGGAACTGGCCCACGGCTTGTCGATCCTGCGCATCGGCAACGCCACGCCGCTGCCGCAGTCCACCGATCAATTGCAGACCCGCGTGCTCAAGGACGGCACGCTGCTGGGGTGCCGCAAGTGGGAACTGCTGGATCTGCTGTGGAGCGAGGCGCTGCTCAAGTGGATCGAGAACCTGCGCCATCACGCGACCTTCGGTACCGACCCGGCCATGGTGAAAATGGAGCGCGACGTGACCCTGGCGATCGCCGGCGACTGGGGCACCGGGCCGTTCAACAGCCATGCGCCGGCGGTGTCGGTCGCCAACCAGATGCAACTGGCCAATGCCGACTTCACCATCCACCTGGGGGATGTGTACTACGCCGGCACCCACTCCCAGGAAGACACCGACATGGCCGGCTGGCCGATGGGCACCCACGGCTCGTTCACGCTCAATTCCAACCACGAGATGTACAGCGGCGCCCACGGATACTTCAAGGAACTGGCGCACCGCTTCCCCGGGCAACAGGGCACCAGCTATTTCGCGATGTACAACGATGACTGGCTGATCGTCGGGCTGGACACGGCGTATGCGTCCGACGTGATGAACCTGTACATGGACGGCACCCTGAACAAGCCGCAGATCGAGTGGATGAAAGGCCTGCCCAAACGCAAGAAGCTGATGGTGCTCAGTCACCACCAGGGCTTCGACATCACCGGGCATCACAAGACCGCGCTGTACCAACCGGTCTGCGATGCGCTCGGCCGTGAACCGGACTACTGGTATTGGGGGCATCTGCACAACGGCATCGTCTACGCGACCCAGGGCGGGCTGCATGCGCGCTGCGCCGGGCACGGAGCGATTCCGTACGGGGTGACCAGCCAGCTGGACGGGCATTCGCGGGTGCTGTTTTCCGAGACCAAGAACGCCCAGGATCCGTCGTACCCGCTGCGGGTGCTGAACGGTTACGCGAGGGTGCGGTTGGTGGGCGAGGAGATCTTCGAGGAGTTCATCGGTGAGGATGGCTCGGTGAGGTGGTCATCCAGGTGATGCGGTGAGGGGGAGGGGCCCATCGCCAGCAGGCTGGCTCCCACCGGGGATTCTCCGTGCATCGGAGATCCCGTGTGGGAGCCGGCCTGCCGGCGATGCTTTTGCCTTTAGCCTTGCACCGGCACGCCTTTGAGGTACGGCGCAGGCTCGGCGCCGAGGTTGCTCAGCATGCGCTCGCTGTACCAGTCCACGAAGTTGACCACGCCGAACTCGTAGGTCTTGGAGTACGGGCCCGGCTGGTAGGCCGTGGAGTTGATGCCGCGCTGGTTCTCTTCGGCCAGGCGCCGGTCCTGGTCGTTGGTGGCGTCCCACACCTTGCGCATGCGCTCGACGTCGTAGTCCACGCCTTCGACCGCGTCCTTGTGCACGATCCACTTGGTGGTGACCATGGTTTCCTGGGCGCTGATCGGCCACACGGTGAACACGATGATGTGGTCGCCCATGCAGTGGTTCCACGAGTGCGGCAGGTGCAGGATGCGCATCGAGCCCAGGTCCGGGTTCTTGATCCGGCCCATCAGCTTGGCGCAGCCCTGCTTGCCGTCCATGGTCATCGACACGGTGCCCTTGAGCAGCGGCATGCGCACGATGCGGTTGCGCAGGCCGAAGCTGGCGTGGGCGTAAGGGATCTTCTCGGCTTCCCAGGCGGCGGCGGAGGCGGCGACATGGTCCTTGAACGCCTGGTCGGCGCGGGGGTCGGTGACGTCGTCCCATTCCAGCAGGGTTTTGAGCAGCTCAGGGTGCGAACCGTTGCAGTGGTAGCACTCGCGGTTGTTCTCCAGCACCAGTTTCCAGTTGGCCTTCTCCATCAAGGTGGTCTGCACCGCCACCTTGGTGTTCTCCATGTCGTAGGGTTCCATGTAGTGGTTCAGGGTCGACAGGAAGTCGTCGATGGCCGGCGGGTTCTCCGCCAGGCTGATGAAGATGTAGCCGCCGGCGGTCTTCACGTTCACCGGCTTGAGGCCGTACTGGTTCATGTCGAAGTCGGCGCCCATCTCGGTGCCGGCGAACAGCAGGCGGCCGTCCAGCTCGTAGGTCCACTGGTGGTAGTGGCAGACCAGTTTGGCGACCTTGCCCTTGTCGCTGGTGCACAGGCGCGAGCCGCGGTGGCGGCACACGTTGTGGAACGCATGCACCACGCCCTCGGCGCCGCGGATCACGATGATCGGGTTCTTGCCGATCTGCAGGGTCAGGTAGTTGCCCTTGGCCGGGATCTCGCAAGTCATGCCGGCGATCAGCCATTCCTTCTGGAAGATCTCCTGCATGTCGATGTCGAACAGGCGCTCGTCGCTGTAGAACGGCTGCGGCAGCGAGAAGGTGCGCTCGCGTTCCTGAAGCATTTGCGCGGTGGCCTTGCGTGCGGGTTCCAGCGGATCGCCCAGGCTGAGTTTTGCGGTGTCCATCGATTCGTCCTCAAGGCCATTCTGCGGGCCGGTGAAAGTGGCTGATCAGGTGTGCTGCGCAAGGTGCTGCAAATCGTCGTTATGTGGAGCCGAGTGTGGGGCCGGCGCAGCCCGCAACCTTATCCATGGGCGACATGGCGCAATCTGATCCCGACGCGCAAGCCCCGGTGGTTGGGGGCTGGTCGCGATAAGCATGTGAATGTCGCGGATAGGTAAACGCACGGTTTGCGCCATGCGCAGAATCGCCACATGAAGGCCGACCGTCGGCCGTGGAGAACAGCATGTCCAACAACTTCCTGAATCCGGTCACCACCCAGACCTGGGCCAATGGCCGGCACATAGTCCGTTGCGTCAAAGTCATCCAGGAAACCTGGGATGTGCGCACGTTCTGCTTCATGGCCGACCAGCCGATCATGTTCTTCTTCAAGCCGGGCCAGTTCGTGACCCTGGAGCTTGAGATCGACGGCCAGCCGATCATGCGTTCCTACACCATCTCCAGTTCGCCGTCGGTGCCCTACAGCTTCTCGGTGACCATCAAGCGCGTGCCGGGGGGCAAGGTCTCCAACTGGCTGCACGACACCCTGCACGAAGGCCAGGAACTGGCGGTGCACGGGCCGGTCGGGCTGTTCAACGCCATCGACTTCCCAAGCCCGAAAGTGCTGTACCTGAGCGGCGGCGTCGGCATCACCCCGTGCATGTCCATGGCGCGCTGGTTCTACGACACCAACGGCAACGTCGACATGTCGTTCATCCACAGCGCCCGCTCGCCCAAGGACATCATCTACCACCGCGAGCTGGAGCACATGGCCTCGCGGATCGACAACTTCAGCCTGCACCTGATCTGCGAGAAGCACGGGCTGGGCGAGCCGTGGGCCGGCTACCGCGGCTACCTGAACCACAAGATGCTCGAACTGATGGTGCCGGACTTCCTGGAGCGCGAAGTGTTCTGCTGCGGCCCGACGCCGTACATGAACGCGGTCAAGCGTCTGCTGGAAAACGCCGGCTACGACATGAAGCGCTACCACGAGGAGTCCTTCGGCGCCACGCCGCCGGAAGCCCAGGCCGACGCCGTGGAACAGGCCGAACAGGCAGCGGAAGCGCCGGCGGTCGATGCGGCGGACCTGCACCTGGTGGAGTTCACCTCCTCGGACAAGAGCATCCGCGTGGCCCCGGGCGAAACCGTGCACGCGGCGGCGGCCAAGGTCGGCCTGATGATCCCCAAGGCCTGCGGCATGGGCATCTGCGGCACGTGCAAAGTGCTCAAGCTCGGCGGCGAGGTGGAGATGGACCACAACGGCGGGATCACCGAGGACGACGAGGCCGAGGGGTACATCCTGTCGTGCTGCAGCGTGCCGAAGGGGGATGTGCGGATTGAGTTTTAAGTCGGATTGTTTGCACTTGGGCCGATCTCCTCAGCGAGGAGGTCGGCTGGAATACTGCGACTTCAAACCAGTTCGGACATGGCGAGCAAGGTAAAGCCCACGAACGTAAAACCAAATATTCGCTGGTATTGGTTCAGTCTAAGCAGGACGCGTTTGAGCTTTGGGGGAAAACTCTTAACGTCTCTTGCGCTTACTTTGCCTTGGGATATATATCGTGAGGGGTTTTTGAGGATGCCAAAGATCTCTCCTAACATATAGATGCGCCCCCCTAAACCCGACTGCCATAACATGAGCAGAGACGAGGTGATCGAGCTTCTTTCAAAGCTGTTGAGGATTAATTCCAGCTTTTCCTTGGCGACATAAAGCAAAATCCCATTGACTGATAAAAGGCCTATGAAGCTCACTATGGCCATAATCACTATTGGCTCTTTTGCGATGTCGCGCATGTGATCTGCAGATGAGGCAAGTCCCAGGCACATCATCATTGCGAAAAAAATTAAAACGAGTCTGTATAAGGTGATTAAGTCTTTCTTGAGTTTTTTGGGGAAGTTTTCGAAGTCCTTCGCGCAAAGTGTTCCGGTGTGGATATAAATCGCTGGGTTTCTCATGATGGCGAACACTTCGCCCATCATGCGAATTCTGCCCCGGATTCCTCCGTGCCAAAGTACTATTATTTTGTTTGAGATCGAGCTGTTAGTTAGGTGGCTTAGTATGGTTTCGGTTTTTGTTTTGGCGATATACAACATTATCCCTATTAGAATAAATATGCCGATGAAGTCTATAATGCCAACCAACAAAAATATTAAGTCTGAAATGCGGAGGGTCATTTAACAGCCTCGTATACTTTCTCTGCGATCCGATCACCGCCTTTCTCGCCCAAAGTCCCGCCGGCATAATTTCCGACTCCTGCCAATAGAGCAGCGCAAAGGACAGTGCCGAGTCCGCCAGTCGGGAGACCAACTCCTACGCAGATCGTTGAGGCACTCAAACTCACGAGCGCGCCGGCGGCTATTCCGCCACCCACTCCACCCAAAAAGCTTCCGGTCTCCGTGAACTTCACTTTTTCACACGCTTCGATGCTTCCATTCGCGCAAACTTCCTGAACCTTCATCACCGACGCACTACCTCCCACCGCCGTGCCGATCCAACCGCCATATTTGACGTATTGCGACGCGTTGGTGACGGCCTGGAAATGAGTGGCGTAACCGGGAATCTGGCTGATGCCGCCGGCCTTTCTCCAGCGATGGATCAGGTGTGGGTTATCGATACCTAAGGCGGTTTTCAGGTTTGGGTAGTCAGGGAGGTTGAGGGTTTCTCTGGTGAGTCGGGTGAGTTGGCCGTCCAGACCTTTGAGCAATTGCGCACGCTGCTTTTTGAAGTCTTTTGAATTCAGGCTCCCATTTGCCTCAAGGGTATTGGTATGCAAGAGCTCGATGTCGTTCAGAATGCTTTTTATACCGTCCAGATGATTGGCCGCTATGGCCGTGACGACGCCAATCACTTTCGATTGATCCGAGAGTGCGCCCTGAATGATGCCGTAGTTCTGCGCCATGAAATCCGCCTCTTCCACCGTCAACGGTGCTAGCGCCGTGCTCACGGTACGCGCGGTCTCCATCAGCAACGATTCCTCATAGGTGCACTGCTGATTGCCCGGATCGCTCAAAACAATCAGCGACCCGGCCTTCACCACGTCCTCCAGCGGATTCAGGCGTTTGAAGGTGGCGATGACATTGGGCTTGGGCGACGGGAACAGGCGCGCCTGAAGGGCCTCGGCGGGCAGGCTTTCGGGCACGATGTAGAACCCCGGCTCTACAGGCGCCGGCACTTCCTGCGGCCAGCGCTCGCTGGGGAAGAGCCGTAGGTCGTTGACGGGGTGCGGGGACGGGCCGGACATCGCCGCCAGGCGCGACACGTTCAGGTTCTGCCGGTGGACGGCCCGCAGCAGGCGTTGCGGGTCGGAATGGGCTGCGGGCTGCGCGGACAACGGTCTGGCCCTCGCCGGGCGGAGGTTGCGCGACAGGGCCCGGGACTGGTTCAGCAAGTCCCGCTGTTCCTGCGCAAGGGCCAGGATCCCTTGCTCCGGGTTCAGGTGGCCGGCGGCCACTTCATCGGCGATGCGCTTGGCGTAGCGTGCGACCTGTTGGGTGAACCGCACGCGCGCCATGCCGAAGGCCAGATGGCGGGCGCCGCTGGTCAGGGCCTGGCCCAGCAAGCGGCCGGCGGCGTCCTGCACGTCACTGGGATCGGATGGCCGTGGGCTCAACCCATTTCGCCCCACGAGGTGCAGCCGGTGGTGCCGGCGATGTGGTGCACCCAGCTGATGCCGCGGTAACGGATGGCCAGCTGTTCCTGGGGCTGGGCGTCGTTCTGCAGGATGACGTGCGGCACATCCTGCGAGAGCTCGGCGAGGACGGCGCCGTCGAGGGCGATCGTATAGAACTTTTCCTGCTGGCCTTGGGGCGAGGTGCGATACAGGCTGATCGTGCACTCCAGCTCTTCGCTGTTCGAATGGGCCTGGGCCAGCAGCGGGGAGGACTTGTCCAACGCTTTGGTGATGATCACCGGTTGGTGGACGGCTTTGCCGAGGTTGTTGTCGCGGCGCATTTCATGGCTCAAGGCAAGCACCATGATTTCGTCGGTATGGGCGGATTGGTAGCTGTTGCCCACGGACTCCGGGGTCGAGCAGCCCGCTGAAATGAGGCCTTGTGTCTTGCCGGTGATGGTCATGTAGGCAGGGTTCGCCATAGCCTTCGCTCCTTGAATGTGGAGCGGGCAGTCTATGAGGAACCCTGTTTACTTGATGTCGGACGAGGCGTAGTCCGATTCTGAAATTGTTCAGTCGATGAACAGGTCGGGCATCAGTTTGGCGTCGCTGTCCGGTTCGAAGCGGTAGTGGCCGAATTCGGTCGCGCCGTGTTCGCGCAAGATCTCCTCGTCGATCAGCAGGCGCCCGGTGATCTGCCGCCCGCTGCTGCTCAAGATGGCGTGGGCCGCGTCCGCCATGATCGCCGGGGTGCGCGCATGCTTGAACGACTCGCGGTTGCCCAGCTGAAACTCGATGGCCGCCGTGGCGATCATGGTCTGCGGCCACAGGGAGTTGACGCTGATGCCGTGGGCGGCGAATTCCTCGCTCATGCCCAGGGTGAGCATGCTCATGCCGTACTTGGTGACGGTGTAGGGGCTGTATTGGGCGAACCATTTTGCCGCGAGGTTCAGCGGCGGCGACAGGTTGAGGATGTGCCCGGCGGATTTTTTCAGGTAGGGCAGGGCGGCCTGGCTGCACAGCAGCACCGCGCGGGTGTTGATCTGGTGCATCAGGTCGAAGCGCTTGAGCTCGATGTGGGCCACGCCGGTGAGCTTGATCGCCCCGGCGTTGTTCACCAGGGCATCGATGGCGCCGAAGCGTTCGTTGGCCTGGGCCAGCGCCTGGCGCACGGCGTCTTCGTCGCGCACATCCACTTGCAGGGCCAGCGCCTGGCCGCCGGCCGCCTCGACTTCCCGGGCCACGCTGTGGATGGTGCCGGGCAGTTTCGGGTGGGGCTCGGCGCTCTTGGCCGCGATCACGATGTTGGCCCCGTCCTTCGCGGCCCGCAGCGCGATCTCGCGCCCGATGCCACGGCTGGCGCCGGTGATGAACAGGGTCTTGCCTTTGAGGGACATGCGTTCGCTCCTGCTTGTTGTTATGTGAGCGGAAAGGCTCGACACACACTGTAGACCAGGCAGGAGGGCGTGCAGGGGCGGGGGCTTGCGGCGAGGGAGCAGGTTCCCCCGCCACAGGGGCGTGTTACGCGGTCATCACCTCGCGGATGTCCCGCGCCAGCTCGCGCACCCGCTCTTCTTCGGTGTCCCACGAGCACATGAACCGTGCGCCGCCCTTGCCGATGAAGGTGTAGAAGCGCCAGCCCCGGGCGGTCAGCGCGGCGAGGGCCGGCTCCGACAGTTGCAGGAACACGCCGTTGGCCTGCACCGGGAACATCAGCTCGACGCCCGGGATGTCGCTGACCAGCTCCGCCAGCAACTGCGCGCAGCGGTTGGCGTGGCGGGCGTACTTGAGCCAGGCGTCGTTCTCCAGGATGCCGACCCACGGCGCCGACAGGAAGCGCATCTTCGAGGCCAGCTGGCCGGCCTGCTTGCAGCGGTAGTCGAAGTCTTCGGCCAGTTCGTGGTTGAAGAACAGGATCGCCTCGCCGACCGCCATGCCGTTCTTCGTGCCGCCGAAGCACAGCACGTCGACGCCGGCCTTCCAGGTCAGGTCCGCCGGCGAGCAGCCCAGGAACGCGCAGGCGTTGGAGAAGCGGGCGCCGTCCATGTGCAGGTTCAGGCCCAGTTCCTTGCAGGTGGCGCTGATGGCGCGCACTTCGTCCGGGGTGTAGACGCTGCCGACTTCGGTGGCCTGGGTCAGGGTCACGACGCGGGGCTTGGGGTAGTGGATGTCCTGGCGCTTGAGGGCGATCTCGCGGATCGAGGCCGGGGTCAGCTTGCCGTTCTCGGTGCCGGCGATCAGCAGCTTGGAGCCGTTGGAGAAGAACTCCGGCGCGCCGCACTCGTCGGTCTCGACGTGGGCGGTCTCCGAGCAGATCACGCTGTGGTAGCTCTGGCACATCGAGGCCAGGGCCAGGGAGTTGGCGGCGGTGCCGTTGAAGGCGAAGAACACCTCGCAGTCGGTCTCGAACAGCCTGCGGAAATGGTCCGAGGCGCGGGCGGTCCATTCATCGTCGCCGTAGGCGCGCTGGTGGCCCTGGTTGGCCTGTTCCATGGCGGCCCAGGCCTCGGGGCAGATGCCGGAATAGTTGTCGCTGGCGAATTGTTGGCTCTTGTCGGTCATGGCCGGCTTCCGTGATCGGGGCACTTGTGGTGACCCGTTGGTCAATGAGGGTGCGCACTGTACCGAAGATCGTCCGGGGCGCGCACGGGATGTCGCTTGCGGAACTGTACAGCGATGCCGTCCGGCCTGCACCACCGATCCATGTGGGAGCCAGCAGGCCGGCTGCCACAGGTCGGCGGTGCGGCGGGCATCGCCAGGCGTCGGGCCTTGCGTCTGGCCCGCCGGTTTCGCGCCATGTCGTAAACGCGCCTTTGCGTGGCGTCCGTAGGCATTTGACGTGTCCGAACCGGTCATACCATCGCATCCAAAGGGCACCGCCGAAACGCCGGTGCCTGACCGAGACGAATGGCGCACAGACGCCGCTGGGAGAGACGCGATGTTCAGCAAGCAAGACCGGATCCAGGGTTACGACGATGCACTGCTGGCGGCGATGAATGCCGAGGAGCAACGTCAGGAAGATCACATCGAGCTGATCGCGTCCGAGAACTACACCAGCAAGCGCGTCATGGAGGCCCAGGGCAGCGGCCTGACCAACAAGTACGCCGAAGGCTATCCGGGCAAGCGCTACTACGGCGGCTGCGAGCACGTGGACAAGGTCGAGGCCCTGGCCATCGAGCGCGCCAAGCAACTGTTCGGCGCCGATTACGCCAACGTCCAGCCGCACTCCGGCTCCTCGGCCAACAGCGCCGTGTACCTGGCCCTGCTGCAGGCCGGCGACACGATCCTGGGCATGAGCCTGGCCCACGGCGGCCACCTGACCCACGGCGCCAAGGTGTCGTCCTCGGGCAAGCTGTACAACGCCGTGCAGTACGGCATCGACACCGCCACCGGCCTGATCGACTACGACGAAGTCGAGCGCCTGGCCGTCGAGCACAAGCCGAAGATGATCGTCGCCGGCTTCTCGGCGTACTCCAAGACCCTCGACTTCCCGCGTTTCCGCCAGATCGCCGACAAGGTCGGTGCGCTGCTGTTCGTCGACATGGCCCACGTGGCCGGTCTGGTGGCGGCGGGCCTGTACCCGAACCCGATCCCGTTCGCCGACGTGGTCACCACCACCACCCACAAGACCCTGCGCGGCCCGCGCGGCGGCCTGATCCTGGCCAAGGCCAACGAAGAGATCGAGAAGAAGCTCAACGCCGCTGTGTTCCCCGGCGCCCAGGGCGGCCCGCTGATGCACGTCATCGCCGCCAAGGCCGTGTGCTTCAAGGAAGCGCTGGAGCCCGGCTTCAAGGCGTACCAGCAGCAGGTGATCGAGAACGCCCAGGCGATGGCGGGCGTATTCGTCAAACGTGGCTACGATGTAGTGTCCGGCGGCACCGACAACCATCTGTTCCTGGTCAGCCTGATCCGTCAGGGCCTCACCGGCAAGGACGCGGATGCGGCGCTGGGCCGTGCCCACATCACCGTGAACAAGAACGCCGTGCCGAACGACCCGCAGTCGCCGTTCGTCACTTCGGGCCTGCGCATCGGCACCCCGGCGGTGACCACCCGCGGCTTCAAGGTGACCCAGTGCGTGACGCTGGCCGGCTGGATCTGCGACATCCTCGACAACCTCGGCGACGCCGACGTCGAGGCCAACGTCGCCCAGCAGGTCTCGGCCCTGTGCGCTGACTTCCCGGTTTATCGCTGAGCGGTTCTGGAGTAATGACTATGCAACGCTATTCGGGCTTCGGCCTCTTCAAGCACTCCCTCAGCCACCATGAGAACTGGCAGCGCATGTGGCGCACGCCGACCCCGAAAAAGGTCTACGACGTGGTCATCGTCGGCGGCGGCGGGCACGGCCTGGCGACCGCCTACTACCTGGCCAAGGAGCACGGCATCACCAACGTGGCCGTGGTCGAGAAGGGCTGGCTGGGCGGCGGCAACACCGCCCGCAACACCACCATCGTGCGTTCCAACTACCTGTGGGACGAGTCGGCGCACCTGTACGAGCACGCGATGAAACTGTGGGAAGGCCTGTCCCAGGACCTGAACTACAACGTGATGTTCTCCCAGCGCGGCGTCTACAACCTGTGCCACACCCTGCAGGACATCCGCGACTCCGAGCGCCGGGTCAGCGCCAACCGCCTCAACGGCATCGACGGCGAACTGCTCGACGCCAAACAGGTGGCGGACGAGATCCCGTACCTGGACTGCTCCAAGAACACCCGCTACCCGGTGATGGGCGCCACCGTCCAGCGCCGCGGCGGCGTGGCCCGCCACGATGCCGTGGCCTGGGGCTTCGCCCGTGCGGCCGACGCCCTGGGCGTGGACCTGATCCAGCAGACCGAAGTGATCGGTTTCCGCAAGGAAAACGGCGTGTGCATCGGCGTGGAGACCAACAAGGGCTTCATCGGCGCCAAGCGCGTCGGCGTGGTCACCGCCGGCAACTCCGGCCACATGGCCAAGCTCGCCGGCTTCCGCCTGCCGCTCGAATCCCACCCGCTGCAAGCGCTGGTGTCCGAGCCGATCAAGCCGATCATCGACAGCGTGATCATGTCCAACGCCGTGCACGGCTACATCAGCCAGTCCGACAAGGGCGACCTTGTGATCGGCGCCGGCATCGACGGCTACAACGGCTACGGCCAGCGCGGCTCGTACCCGGTGATCGAGCACACCATCCAGGCCATCGTCGAGATGTTCCCGGTGCTGTCCCGCGTGCGCATGAACCGCCAGTGGGGCGGCATCGTCGACACCACCCCGGACGCCTGCCCGATCATTTCGAAAACCCCGGTGCCGAACATGTTCTTCAACTGCGGTTGGGGCACCGGTGGCTTCAAGGCAACACCTGGCTCGGGCAACGTGTTTGCCGCGAGTCTGGCCAAGGGTGAGATGCACCCGCTGGCCGCACCTTTCTCCATCGACCGTTTCCACAACGGTGCGTTGATCGACGAACACGGCGCTGCGGCTGTCGCCCACTAACAGGAGAAATCCCCATGTTGCACATCTTCTGTCCTCACTGCGGCGAACTGCGCTCCGAAGAGGAATTCCACGCTTCCGGCCAGGCGCACATCCCGCGTCCGCTGGATCCGAACGCCTGCACCGACGAGCAGTGGGGCGACTACATGTTCTTCCGCGACAACCCACGCGGCCTGCACCATGAGCTGTGGGACCACGTCGCCGGTTGCCGCCAGTACTTCAACGTCACCCGCGACACCGTGACCTACGAGATCCTCGAAACCTACAAGATCGGCGCCAAGCCGCAATTCACCGACAAGGCCGACAGTCCGAAAGCGGCCGCGCAGGCTCTGGGAGAGAAGGTATGAGCCAGATCAATCGCCTGTCCAACGGTGGACGGATCGACCGCAACAAAGTGCTGAGCTTCACCTTCAACGGCCAGAGCTACAAGGGTTTCGAGGGCGACTCCCTGGCGTCGGCGCTGATCGCCAACGGCGTCGACATCATCGGCCGCAGCTTCAAGTATTCCCGGCCGCGCGGCATCTTCGCCGCCGGTGCCGAAGAGCCGAACGCGGTGCTGCAGATCGGCGCCACCGAAGCCACCCAGATCCCCAACGTGCGCGCCACCCAACAGGCGCTGTACCAGGGCCTGGTCGCCACCAGCACCAACGGTTGGCCGAGCGTGAACAACGACATGATGGGGATCCTCGGCAAGGTCGGCGGCAAGCTGATGCCGCCGGGCTTCTACTACAAGACGTTCATGTATCCGCAGTCGTTCTGGATGACCTACGAGAAGTACATCCGCAAGGCCGCCGGCCTCGGCCGCTCGCCGACCGAGAACGATCCGGACAGCTACGACTACATGAACCAGCACTGCGACGTGCTGGTCGTCGGCGCCGGCCCCGCAGGCCTGGCCGCCGCGCTGGCCGCTGCGCGCAGCGGCGCCCGGGTGATCCTGGCCGACGAGCAGGAAGAGTTCGGCGGCAGCCTGCTCGACTCCCGCGAAAGCCTCGACGGCAAGCCTGCCGTGGAGTGGGTCGCCGGCGTCATCGCCGAGCTGAAGAACACCCCGGACGTGCTGCTGTTGCCGCGCGCCACGGTCAACGGCTACCACGACCACAACTTCCTGACCATTCACGAACGCCTCACCGATCATCTCGGTGACCGTGCGCCGATCGGCCAGGTGCGCCAGCGCATCCACCGGGTGCGCGCCAAGCGCGTGGTGCTGGCCACCGGCGCCCATGAGCGTCCGCTGGTCTACGGCAACAACGACGTGCCGGGCAACATGCTGGCCGGCGCGGTCTCGACCTACGTGCGCCGTTACGGCGTGGCGCCGGGCAAGAAGCTGGTCCTGAGCACCAACAACGACCACGCCTACCGCGTGGCGCTGGACTGGCTCGACGCCAGCCTGCAAGTGGTGGCGATCGCCGACGCCCGCAGCAACCCGCGCGGTGCGCTGGTGGAAGAGGCACGCGCCAAAGGCATCCGCATCCTCACCGGCAGCGCCGTGATCGAGGCCCGGGGCAGCAAGCGCGTGACGGCCGCCCGCGTGGCCGCCATCGATGTGAAAGCCCATGCCGTGACCAGTCCCGGCGAATGGCTGGACTGCGACGTGATCGCCAGCTCCGGCGGCTACAGCCCGGTGGTTCACCTGGCGTCGCACCTGGGCGGCAAGCCGGTCTGGCGTGATGACATCCTCGGCTTCGTGCCGGGCGAAGCGCCGCAGAAACGCGTTTGCGTCGGCGGCATCAACGGTGTCTACGGCCTCGGCGATTCGCTGGCCGACGGTTTCGAAGGCGGCGCCCGCGCCGCCAGCGAGGCCGGTTTCACGGTGGTCGAAGGCACCTTGCCCAAGGCCCTGAGCCGTCTCGAGGAAGCGACCCTGGCGCTGTTCCAGGTGCCCCACGAGAAAGGCACCGCCCGTGCGCCGAAGCAGTTCGTCGACCTGCAGAACGACGTCACCGCCGCCGCCATCGAACTGGCGACCCGCGAGGGCTTCGAGTCGGTCGAGCACGTCAAGCGCTACACCGCGCTGGGCTTCGGCACCGACCAGGGCAAGCTGGGCAACATCAACGGCCTGGCCATCGCCGCCCGTTCGATGAACATCACCATCCCGCAGATGGGCACCACGATGTTCCGTCCGAACTACACGCCGATCACCTTCGGCGCCGTGGCCGGCCGGCACTGCGGGCACCTCTTCGAGCCGGTGCGCTTCACTGCGCTGCACGCCTGGCACCTGAAGAACGGCGCCGAGTTCGAGGACGTCGGCCAGTGGAAACGCCCTTGGTACTTCCCGAAGAACGGCGAAGACCTGCACGCGGCGGTCAAGCGCGAGTGCAAGGCCGTGCGCGACAGCGTCGGCCTGCTGGACGCCTCGACCCTGGGCAAGATCGACATCCAGGGCCCGGACGCCCGTGAGTTCCTCAACCGCGTGTACACCAACGCCTGGACCAAGCTCGACGTGGGCAAGGCCCGCTACGGCCTGATGTGCAAGGAAGACGGCATGGTCTTCGACGACGGCGTGACGGCGTGTCTGGCCGACAACCATTTCGTCATGACCACCACCACCGGCGGCGCGGCCCGCGTGCTGCAGTGGCTGGAGCTGTACCACCAGACCGAGTGGCCGGACATGAAGGTGTACTTCACCTCCGTCACCGACCACTGGGCGACCATGACCCTGTCGGGCCCCAACAGCCGCAAGCTGCTGAGCGAAGTCACCGACATCGACCTGGACCGCGACGGCTTCCCGTTCATGACCTGGAAGGAAGGCCTGGTCGGCGGCGTGCCGGCCCGGGTGTTCCGGATCTCGTTCACCGGCGAGCTGTCGTACGAAGTCAACGTGCAGGCCGACTACGCCATGGGCGTGCTGGAAAAGATCGTCGAGGCCGGCAAGAAGTACAACCTGACCCCGTACGGCACCGAGACCATGCACGTGCTGCGGGCCGAGAAGGGCTTCATCATCGTCGGCCAGGACACCGACGGCTCGATGACCCCGGACGACCTGAACATGGGCTGGTGCGTCGGCCGCACCAAGCCGTTCTCGTGGATCGGCCAGCGCGGCATGAACCGTGAGGACTGCGTGCGCGACCAGCGCAAGCAACTGGTGGGCCTCAAGCCGATCGACCCGAACCAATGGCTGCCGGAGGGCGCGCAACTGGTGTTCAACACCAAGCAGGCGATCCCGATGACCATGGTCGGCCACGTGACCTCCAGCTACGCGCACAACTCCCTGGGCTATTCGTTTGCCATGGGCGTGGTCAAGGGCGGCCTCAAGCGCCTGGGCGAGCGGGTGTTCGCGCCATTGGCCGACGGCCGCGTGATCGAGGCGGAGATCGTTTCTTCGGTGTTCTTCGATCCGAAAGGCGATCGCCAGAACATTTGAGACACCACAGTCCCTGTGGGAGTGGGCTTGTCGGCCCGCGGCATCGCCGCGATAGCGTCAGACCGACACACCGCTATCGCTGGCAAGCCAGCTCCCACAGGAACACAGAATTCAGAAAGGGTGCTTTATGACCGCAGCCAATGTGTACCAACAACGCCCGACCACCGGGGCCAAGGCCGAGTCGTCGCTGCATCATGCCGACCTCGCCGGACTGGTGGGCAAGGGCCGCAAGAACGCCGGCGTGACCGTGCGCGAAAAGAAACTCCTGGGCCACCTGACCCTGCGCGGCGACGGCCATGACGCCGCCTTCGCCGCCGGCGTGCACAAGGCCCTGGGCATCGAGCTGCCGGGCGCCCTGAGCGTCATCGTCAAGGGCGAGACCAGCCTGCAGTGGATGGGCCCGGACGAGTGGCTGCTGATCGTGCCGAGCGGCGAAGAGTTCGCCGCCGAGCAGAAGCTGCGCGAGGCGCTGGGCGACCTGCACATCGCCATCGTCAACGTCAGCGGCGGCCAGCAACTGCTCGAACTGAGCGGGCCGAACGTGCGTCAGGTGCTGATGAAGTCCACCAGCTACGACGTGCACCCGAACAACTTCCCGGTGGGCAAGGCGGTCGGCACGGTGTTCGCCAAGTCGCAGCTGATGATCCGCCACACCGCCGAAGACACCTGGGAGCTTTTGATCCGCCGCAGCTTCTCGGACTACTGGTGGCTGTGGCTGCAGGATGCCGCCGCCGAATACGGCCTGAGCGTCCAGGCCTGATCGTCATCCCCCTGCGGGAACGGGCTTGCCCGCTCCCGCAGGGGCGCAACGATTATCAAAGTTTCAGGAGCGATCCCTTATGAGCCGCGCCCCGGATACATGGATTCTGACCGCCGACTGCCCCAGCGTCCTCGGCACGGTGGACGCGGTCACGCGTTTTCTCTACGAGCAGGGCTGCTACGTCACCGAGCACCATTCGTTCGATGACCGGCTCTCGGGCCGGTTCTTCATCCGCGTGGAGTTCCGCCAGCCCGACGGCTTCGACGAGCAGTCGTTCCGCGCCGGCCTCGCCGAGCGCGGCCAGGCCTTCGGCATGGTCTTCGAGCTGACGGCGCCGAACTACCGGCCAAAAGTGGTGATCATGGTCTCCAAGGCCGACCACTGCCTCAACGACCTGCTCTACCGCCAGCGCATCGGCCAGTTGTCGATGGATGTGGCGGCGGTGGTGTCCAACCACCCGGACCTCAAGCCGCTGGCCGACTGGCACCAGATTCCCTACTACCATTTCCCCCTCGACCCCAACGACAAACCGGCCCAGGAGCGCCAGGTGTGGCAGGTGATCGAGGAGGCCGGCGCCGAACTGGTGATCCTCGCCCGCTACATGCAGGTGCTGTCGCCGGAACTGTGCCGCAAGCTCGACGGCAAGGCGATCAACATCCACCACTCGCTGCTGCCGGGCTTCAAGGGCGCCAAACCGTACCACCAGGCCTACAACAAGGGCGTGAAGCTGGTCGGTGCCACGGCGCACTACATCAACAACGACCTGGACGAGGGGCCGATCATCGCCCAGGGCGTCGAGGCCGTGGACCACAGCCATTACCCCGAAGACCTGATCGCCAAGGGGCGCGACATCGAGGGCCTGACCCTGGCGCGGGCCGTGGGCTATCACATCGAGCGGAGGGTGTTCCTCAACGCCAACCGCACGGTCGTTCTTTAGATTGGTTTCGCTGCGTTGCGGCGGTCCGACAAGCCAGCTCCCACAGGGATTTGTGTCGTACACAGATCTTGAACCCATCAGGGATCCTGTGGGAGCTGGCTTGCCAGCGATGAGGCCATAACAGGCGACACAAGATTCAGCATCTGTACCCGAGCACTCAACGCGCGGCCTGCCTGGGCGGCGCGGTTCCATAAAAACAACAGCGAGGTGAAAGCATGTCTGGCAATCGTGGTGTGGTGTATCTCGGCGCTGGCAAGGTCGAAGTGCAGAAGATCGACTATCCGAAAATGCAGGATCCGCGCGGCAGGAAAATCGAGCACGGTGTCATCCTGCGTGTGGTTTCCACCAACATCTGCGGCTCCGACCAGCACATGGTGCGTGGTCGCACCACCGCCCAGGTCGGGCTGGTGCTGGGCCATGAGATCACCGGCGAGGTGATCGAGAAGGGCAGCGACGTCGAGAGCCTGAAGATCGGCGACCTGGTGTCCGTTCCGTTCAACGTGGCCTGCGGGCGCTGCCGTTCCTGCAAGGAGCAGCACACCGGCGTCTGCCTGACCGTCAACCCGGCCCGCGCCGGCGGTGCCTACGGCTACGTCGACATGGGCGACTGGACCGGCGGCCAGGCCGAGTACGTGCTGGTGCCGTACGCCGACTTCAACCTGCTGAAGCTGCCGGACCGCGACAAGGCCATGGAGAAGATCCGCGACCTGACCTGCCTGTCCGACATCCTGCCGACCGGCTACCACGGTGCCGTGACCGCCGGCGTAGGTCCGGGCAGCACCGTGTACATCGCCGGCGCCGGCCCCGTCGGCCTGGCTTCGGCCGCCTCGGCGCGCCTGCTGGGCGCGGCGGTGGTGATCGTCGGCGACGTCAACCCGATCCGCCTGGCCCACGCCAAGGCCCAGGGCTTCGAGATCGTCGACCTGTCCAAGGACGCGCCGCTGCATGAGCAGATCGCTGCGCTGCTGGGTGAGCCGGAAGTCGATTGCGCCGTGGACTGCGTGGGCTTCGAAGCCCGTGGTCATGGCCATGACGGGGTGAAACAGGAAGCCCCGGCCACGGTGCTCAACTCGCTGATGGGCGTGGTGCGCGTGGCCGGCAAGATCGGCATTCCGGGCCTGTACGTGACCGAGGATCCGGGCGCGGTGGACGCGGCGGCGAAGATGGGCAGCCTAAGCATCCGCTTCGGTCTGGGCTGGGCCAAGTCCCACAGCTTCCACACAGGGCAGACCCCGGTGATGAAGTACAACCGTCAGCTGATGCAGGCGATCATGTGGGACCGCATCAACATCGCCGAAGTGGTGGGCGTGCAGGTCATCAGCCTCGACCAGGCACCGGAAGGCTACGGCGAGTTCGACGCCGGCGTGCCGAAGAAGTTTGTGATCGATCCGCACAAGCTGTTCAGCGCGGCCTGAGGCCAGAGCGGCAAAAGGAAAACGGCGCCTGAGGGGCGCCGTTTTTTGTTTGTCGACGGAAAATGGGAGCAGGCGTCAGGCGGTGTCAAAGTTGTCTTCCTCTGTCGCGTCAGACTCCAGCCGGATATCGATGGCATACCACTGACCGTTGTCTCCGCGCACCAGTTCGTACGTGACGGTTTGCCCGGCCTTGATCCGCTTCATCAACGGATCCGACGGGTCGATGCAAAAGACGATGGAAGGGGAGGACAGATTGGCCTGCATCGCCCACTCCTCTGGCGAGTCCGCCATCTCGGCCTTGTTCGGTTCATCGCAGTCGCGCCAACGTCTCTCCATCGCCGCCTCTCCCGTATGGGTTACCCGCGCCTGCGGTGGGACAGACGCGGAGTGGTGCGCCGGTTCAAGGGTGCCTCAGTCTTTGACTTGAACCTTGTCCGCTTGCATGCCTTTTTGTCCTTGTACGGCCTCAAACGTTACTTTCTGACCTTCTTTGAGGCTTTTGAAGCCGCTGCCCTCAATGGCTCTGAAATGTACGAAGAGATCCGGGCCGGATTCCGGGGTGATGAACCCGTAACCCTTTTCATCGTTGAACCATTTGACTGTACCGTCCTGTCTGATTGCCATGCTCTGCACTTCCTGCTCGCTTGACTGAATAACGGGTCGGCCGCCTTCGTCAGGCGGGCGTACCCTTTCCGAGACCGCAGATTCAATGTAGGTGAGGATCCGCCATCGGGTAACTGTCAGATATGACAGTCCTTTAGTGCATTTCTTGATAGTCGCCGACGGTGTTATCGCTGACCGGCAGCGGCGCCCTGAGGTCCTTTTCACGATGTATGGACACCGGCACGCGGAATATGGCCGCACCGCCCCGGAACATGCCGGCGGATGCCCGGTCAAACCGGCAGTTTCGCTGCCTGTCGGGCGGCTTTGATGCCACAAGAGGATGTCTGAATGAAGATTTCGCGCGGTATTGCCCTGGCCTCGCTGATGGCGCTGGCCGGCCCCGTGTTCGCCGGTTTCAGCCTGAACGACGTGGCGGGCGCGGTGGCGGGCATGCAGGGCGGCGACAAGGCCGCGGATGCTGCGCCGACCTCGCAGACCGCCGGCCTGCTCAACGCCCTGGGCGCGTTGAACGTCACCCCGCAACAGGCGGTGGGCGGCACCAGCGCCATGCTGGGGCTGGCGAAGAACCAGCTCAGCAACACCGACTACTCGGAGCTGGCCAAGAGCGTGCCGGGCATCGACCAGCTGTCGGGCGGGGCCGGCAACCTGGCCATGCTGAGCGGGCTGTTGGGTTCTTCGGGCAAGTCCGCCGGGCTGGACAACGCCCTGGGCAACGTCAAGGACACCAACGACCTGAACAACGCCTTCGGTGCCTTGGGCATGGACAGCGGCATGGTCGGCCAGTTTGCCCCGGTGCTGCTGCAGTTCCTCGGTCAGCAGGGCGTCGGCGGCCCGCTGCTGCAGAGCCTGGGCAGTATCTGGGGCACCGGCGCCGGCAGTTGAGTCAGCGGCGTTCGTTCTTCAGTTCGGCGATGCGCCGATCCTTCAAGGTCCAGAGCTGGTTGACCCAGCCCTGGACCTTTTCGCGAAAGGCCGGGTCGTTCTCGTAGTCGCCCTGCCACAGGGCCGGGTCCAGCTCGCGGGTCTGGATGTCGACGATCACGCGGGGCACGTTGCCGCTGATCAGGTCCCAGAACCCCGGGATCTTCTCTTGCGGGTAGACCACGGTCACGTCGAGGATCGCGTCCAGCTGTTCGCCCATCGCCGCCAGCACGAATGCCACGCCGCCGGCCTTGGGCTTGAGCAGGTGGCTGAACGGCGATTGCTGCTGGGCGCTTTTGGCCGCGGTGAAGCGGGTGCCTTCCAGGTAGTTGACCACGGTCACCGGCTGGCGCTTGAACAGTTCGCACGCGGCCTTGGTGATCTCCAGGTCCTTGCCGGCCAGTTCCGGGTGCTTGGCCAGGAACGCCTTGGTGTAGCGCTTCATGAAGGGGTAGTCCAGCGCCCACCAGGCCAGGCCAAGGAACGGCACCCAGATCAGCTCTTTCTTGAGGAAGAACTTGAAGAACGGCGTGCGCCGGTTGAGGGTCTGGATCAGCGCCGGGATGTCGACCCAGGACTGGTGGTTGCTGACCACCAGGTACGAGGTGTCGCCGCGCAGGTCGTCGCCGCCGCGGATGTCCCACTGCGTGGGGATGCACAGGCGGAAGATCAGCTTGTCGATCTCCGCCCAGGTCTCGGCGATCCACATCACCGCCCCCGAAGCGACGTCGCGCAGGCGTCCCGGCAGGATCAGCTTGAGCAGGGCGAACACCATCAGCGGGCCGAACAGCGCCAGGGTGTTGAGCAACAGCAGCAGGGTGACGAGACAGCCGGTGAGCAGGCGGCGCATAAGCGACTCTATGAAAGCGGATGGGCGCGCCATGATAAGTGGCTTCGGGCGACAGGCCAAATCGTCGGTGACAAATGTTTCACCTGTGCGCGGGTAGGGTTGATCCCTGGTGGCGAGGGCGCCTGCCTCCGCCGGCTGCGCAACCGTCCCGGCGCCAGCAGGCGCCCTCGCCGCAGAGGCCGGCGCGTGATCAACTATTGTGATTTTCAGCGGTCTAGAGTTCGGCGTCTGACGCCCCCATTTCCCAAGGAAGCCCTCAACGTGAAATCCCTCCTTGCATTGCTTTCCCTGGTGGCCTTGCCGGTCATGGCCGCCGAACCGACCCTGTACGGTCGCTACGAATACATCGCGCTGCCGGAAATCGGCGGCCAAGTGCTCAAGGCGAAGATGGATACCGGCGCACTGACCGCGTCGCTGTCGGCCAAGGACATCGAGACCTTCACCCGCGACGGCGACGAGTGGGTGCGCTTTCGCCTCGCCACCAAAGGCGCCGACAACAAGGTCTACGAGCACAAGGTGGCGCGGATCAGCAAGATCAAGAACCGCTCCGAGGAGGAAGGCGAAGAGGGCGACAGCGTCGAGGTCGCCAAGCGTCCGGTGGTCGACCTGGAGCTGTGCCTGGGCAACGTCAAACGCACCGTGGAGGTCAACCTGACCGACCGCAGCAGCTTCAACTATCCGTTGCTGATCGGGGCCAAGGCCTTGCGTGAGTTCGGCGCGGCGGTGAACCCGGCGCGGCGCTTCACCGCCGACAAGCCCGATTGCTGATGCCGAAGTGGTCTCATTGACGTAAGGCGAGGCTTGGGGCACCGTTCGCGCACCAACCCACAGGCTCGGACGCCATGCCTCACATTCTGATTGTCGAAGACGAAGCGGCGATTGCCGACACGCTGATCTTTGCCCTGCAAGGCGAGGGGTTCACCACCACGTGGCTGAGCCTCGGCGCCGCCGCGCTCGCCCATCAGCGCCAGACCCCGGCCGACCTGATCATCCTCGACATCGGCCTGCCGGACATCAGCGGTTTCGAGACCTGCCGGCAACTGCGCAGGTTCTCGGAAGTGCCGGTGCTGTTCCTCAGCGCCCGGGACGCCGAGATCGACCGGGTGGTGGGCCTGGAGATCGGCGCCGACGACTATGTGGTCAAGCCGTTCAGCCCCCGGGAAGTCGCGGCGCGGGTACGGGCAATCCTCAAGCGCATGGCCCCGCGCCCGGCCGTCGAGGCCGCCTCGGCCCTGTTCCGCATCGATGCCGAGCGCGTGCAGATCTGCTACCGAGGCCAGGCCCTGAGCCTGACCCGCCATGAGTTCCGCCTGCTGCAATGCCTGCTCGAACAGCCGGAGCGGGTGTTCAGCCGCGAACAATTGCTCGATGCCCTGGGCGTGGCCGCCGATGCCGGCTACGAGCGCAGCATCGACAGCCACATCAAGAGCGTGCGCGCCAAGCTGCGCCTGGTGCGCGCCGACGCCGAGCCGATCCAGACCCATCGCGGCCTCGGCTACAGCTACAGTCCGGGGCACAGCTGATGCCGCTGGGGCTGCGGATCTTTCTGGTGTACGTGCTGTTCATCGGCCTGACCGGCTATTTCGTGCTCAACACCGTCATGGAAGAGATCCGCCCCGGCGTGCGCCAGTCCACCGAAGAGACCCTGGTGGACACCGCCAACCTGATGGCGGAGATCCTGCGCGACGACTTCAAGGCCGGCACCCTCAACCAGAACCGCTGGCCGCAGCTGCTGCGCGCCTATGGCGAGCGCCAGCCGAAGGCGACGATCTGGGGCCTGCCGAAGAACCAGGTCAACCACCGCATCTACGTCACCGACGCCAACGGCATCGTGGTGCTGGACTCCAGCGGCGCCGCAGTGGGCCAGGACTATTCGCGCTGGAACGACGTCTACCTGACCCTGCGCGGCGAGTACGGCGCCCGCTCCAGCCGCAGCGACCCGGACGACCCGGCCTCGTCGGTGATGCACGTAGGCGCGCCGATCCGCGACAGCGGGAAAATCATCGGCGTGGTGACGGTGGCCAAGCCCAACAGCTCCCTGCAACCGTACGTGGACCGCACCGAGCGCCGGTTGCTGGGCTACGGCGCCGCGCTGATCGGCCTCGGCCTGCTGTTCGGCGCGTTGCTGTCGTGGTGGCTGAGCCGGGCCCTGCACCGTTTGACCGGCTACGCCCAGGCCGTGAGCGAGGGCCGCCGGGCGCAAGTGCCGCACTATCGCGGCGGCGAGCTGGCGCAACTGGCCACGGCCGTGGAGCAGATGCGCACCCAGCTCGAAGGCAAGGCCTATGTCGAACGCTATGTGCACACCCTGACCCACGAACTGAAGAGCCCGTTGGCGGCGATCCGCGGGGCGGCGGAGCTGTTGCAGGGGGACATGCCGGCGGAGCACCGGCAACGCTTCGTCGGCAACATCGACAGCGAAAGCGCGCGGATGCAGCAGTTGATCGAACGGCTGCTGAACCTGGCCCAGGTGGAACAGCGCCAGACCCTGGAGGAACAGGTGACGGTGCCGTTGGCGGAACTGGTGGACGGACTGTTGCAGGCCCAGGTCGCCCGGATCGAGGGCCGGCGATTGCGCGTCGAACAGGCCGTCCCGGCGGATTTGGCGTTGACCGGCGAGCCGTTCCTGTTGCGCCAGGCGCTGGCCAACCTGCTGGAGAATGCGTTGGACTTCACGCCGGCCGGCGGTTTGCTGCGCTTGAGCGCCGAACGTGACGGCGGGCAGGTGGTGGTTCGCCTGTTCAATGAGGCCGAGCCGATTCCCGATTACGCCTTGCCGCGCCTGAGCGAGCGGTTCTATTCGTTGCCCCGCCCGGACAGCGGGCGCAAAAGCACGGGGTTGGGGCTGAACTTCGTCGAAGAGGTGGTCAAACTGCACGGCGGCTCGATGGCGGTCGGCAATGCCGAGAACGGCGTGGAAGTGATCCTGCGCCTGCCTTGAGCGCGTGTCGCTGTCTTTGCTGTCTTTGTGCAGGCGCGAGCCTGCTCGCGATCAGGCAGGCCAAATCTCCACACAAACTCCACACATCCCCCACATTCCCCCCACACCGCCCAACCAGACTCTGCCCACCGAAACAGGGAGAGTCCCATGAACAAGAACCTTGCATTGAAACTCGGGGCGATCGCCCTGCTGATCCTGCTGTTGCTGGTGCCTTTGCTGATGATCGAAGGCGTGATCGACGAGCGCCAGCAGTTGCGTGACGGGGTGCTGGAAGACATCGCCCGCAGTTCCAGCTACAGCCAGCAGGTGAGCGGGCCGGTGATGGTGGTGCCGTACCGCAAGACTGTCCGTATCTGGAAGACCAACGAGAAGACCAACCAGCGCTATGAAGAGCTCAGCGAAGCCCGCGGACGGCTGTACTTCCTGCCGGAGCGCTTCGAGCTCGACGGCCAGGTGCAGACCGAACTGCGTGCCCGCGGCATCTACGAGGCCAGGCTGTTCCATGCCGACAACCGCCTCAGCGGGCATTTCTCGCTGCCGGCGCAATTGGGCATCAAGGAAGACTTCGCCGACTACCGGTTCGAGGCGCCGTTCCTGGCCGTGGCCATCAGCGACATCCGCGGCATCGAAAACGCGCTGAAGCTGGAACTCGACGGCCAGCGCCTGGACTTCGTGCCCGGCACCGAAGTGGGCTGGCTCGGCGAAGGCGTGCGGGTGACGCTGCCGCCGCTGGACGCCGGCAAGGCCACGCAGCTGACGTTCGGCTTCGACCTGCGCCTGCAAGGCACCGGCTCGCTGCAGGTGCTGCCGGTGGGCAAGACCAGCCGTGTGAGCCTGGCCGCTAACTGGCCGCATCCCAGCTTCGTCGGCAACTTCCTGCCGGCCAAACGGGAGATCACCGATCAGGGCTTCACCGCCGACTGGCAGACCTCGTTCTTCTCCACCAACCTGCAGGAGGCCATGCAGCACTGCGTGGCGGGGGATTGCGAAGGGTTCAACGGGCGCCGCTTCGGCGTGAGCTTCATCGATCCGGTGGACCAATACCTCAAGAGCGACCGGGCGATCAAATATGCGCTGCTGTTCATCGTCCTGACCTTCGCCGGCTTCTTCCTGTTCGAGGTGCTCAAAGGCCTGGCGGTGCACCCGGTGCAATATGCGCTGGTGGGCGTGGCGCTGGCGTTCTTCTATCTGTTGCTGCTGTCGTTGTCGGAGCACATCGGCTTCGCCCTGGCGTATCTGCTGTCGGCCGGCGCCTGTGTGCTGCTGATCGGTTTCTATGTGTGCCACGTGCTGCGCAGCGTGCGCCACGGCCTGAGTTTCTCGGCGGGGCTGGCGGCGCTGTACGGCCTGCTCTACGGCTTGCTGAGCGCCGAAGACTACGCGCTGCTGATGGGCTCGCTGCTGTTGTTCGGGCTGCTGGGCGTGTTCATGGTGCTGACCCGCAAGCTGGACTGGTACGGGATCGGGCAGAAACCGGCCAAGCCGCTGGAGTTTGACCTGGGGGCGGTGCAATGAGCCGGTCGTTGGGGTTGCGCGAGGACCGGCGCGAGGCGCAGGTGCTGGTGACGCTGATCCTTGGGTGGTTGCCGGAGGAACCGAGGTGGCGCCGTCGCGAGCAGGCTAGCTCCCGCACGGAGCCGCAGACACGTGTGGGAGAAAGGCCGCTCGCGGTGAGGCCCGAACGGCCGGCCTAGGCCTTGGGCATCGTCGCGATCATCGAAGGCCGCTGGCTCACCTCGAAGTACCAGTTGGCCAGTTGTGGATTGGCCGTGCGCCAGTCCATGTCCGGGAAGCGCAGGTCGAGGTAGCCCAGGGCGCAGGCCAGGCTGATCGCGGCGACGTCGAAGTGGCTGGTGAGTTCGGCGATGGCGTCGCGCTCCAGCAGGGCGAGGGTGCGGCGGATCTTGTCGCGCTGGGCGTCGAGCCATTCTTCCCAGTGCTTTTCCGGGGCGCGCAGGGCCTGTTCGTAGCGCACCGTGACGGCGGCGTCCATGATCCCGTCGGCCATCGAGGCCAGGGTCAGGCGCCGCCAGCGGGCCGAGCCGTCGCGGGGGATCAGCGGGTTGCCGACGTGCTGATGGTCGAGGTAGTCGAGGATCACCCGGCTGTCATGGATGACGTTGCCGTCGGCCAGGCGCAGGGCCGGGATCTTGCCCAGGGGGTTGTCGTGGTTCAGCGCCGCGTCCGGGCTGACGGGGCTGAGGACGCAATCGTGCAGGGCCATGCGGTTCTGCTGGCCGGTCTCGTGCAGCAGCACCATGATCTTGCGCACGAATGGGGACAGGGTGTTGTGGAACAGGGTCATGCTGGGGGCGGACATGGGCAAACCTCGGCAATCGGCGAAAATGCAGAGGTCTAGCCTAGTGAGTTCCGGCGCGGCTGGCGAGGGCTTGATGGTGTCTGGTCAGGCCCTTTCGCGGGCAAGTCCGACCGCGCAGGTCTTGTGCACGACATAGATCCTGTGGGAGCAGCTGTCTTGCTTCTGTCCTGCGGCGCCTGGACTGCCGCCATCGCTGGCAAGCCAGCTCCCACAGAGTTCTCGGTTGAATGCAAAGTGAGGGGGCACCGCAAAACATTGTGGGAGCGGGCTTGCCCGCGATGAGGCCCGGCAGGCCTGCACACTCACCGGCGCGCGAGCAATCCCCTCATCCCCAGCCACGCCGGCACGCCCAGGCCGATCCAGCTCAAGGCGTCCCAGATCCCGTCCCCCAGCAGCGCCGCGAACAGCCCGGCGGCGCTGAGCAGCGCGATCACCAGCGGCGTGCTGAAGACTTTCCAGAAATTCGACCGGCGCGGCTTCATGCTGACGCCTCCGTCGCTTGCGGCAGGGCCTTGGCCGCCTTGCGCCGCACCACCCACAGGTACACGCCGCTGCCGAGCACGATGATGGTCAGCACATCGAGGGTGGCCCAGAGGATTTTCATCGGCATGCCGCCGTAGTCGCCGAAGTGCAGCGGCTGCGACATGCCCATGGCGTCCATGTACCACGGCCGCTCAGCCACGGCCGTGACCTCAAGGGTGCTGGCGTCGATCAGCACCGGCGTCAGCAGGTGCGAGGTCAGGTGGGTGCCGCCCTTCATGAACACCGCGTAATGGTGCTCGCTGGAGAACCGCGTGCCGGGGAAGGCGATGAAGTCCGGCTGCATGTCCGGCGCGACTTCGGCGGCGATGTCGAGCAGGCGGGTGGCCGGTGCCCGCAGGGTCAGCGGCGGCGCGTCGCGGTAGGGCTCGACCAGGGCGGCGAGCGCGTCGTTGCGCCAGGCGGAGATGAGCAGGTCGGCGCAGGCGCTGATGACGCCGGTGACCCCCACCACCAGCGCCCAGGTCAGGGTGACGACGCCGATCAGGTTGTGCAGGTCGAGCCAGCGCAGGCGGGCGGACTTGTCCCGGCGCACGGTGGCGAACTCCAGCCGGCGCATGAACGGCAGGTACAGCACCGTGCCGGAGACGATCGCCACCACGAACAACACCCCCATGAACGCCAGCAGCAGCTTGCCCGGCAGGCCGGCGAACATGTCCACGTGCAGGCGCAGGATGAACAGCATCAGGCCGCCGTTGGCCGCCGGCGTCTCCACGGCTTCGCCGGTGCGGGCATCGAGCATGAAGGAGTGCGACGAGTTGGGTTCGGTGCCGGCGGTCTTCGCCATGATCGCCAGCACGCCGTTGGGTTCGTCCTCTTCGAAACCGAAGTACTGCACGACTTCGTCGGGGCGATGGCGTTCGGCGGCCTCCACCAGTTGCGCCAGGTTCAGGCGCGGGGTGTCGGCGGGCATTTCGCGAAACTCCGGCGCGTCGCCGAGCAGGTGTTCGATCTCGTGGTGGAACACCAGCGGCAGGCCGGTCAGGGCCAACAGCAGCAGGAACACGGTGCAGATCAGGCTGGTCCAGGTGTGCACGAACGACCAGCGACGAATTGTTTTGCTTTTCATTTCATGACCTTCAGAAACGCCAAAGCCGTCCCCGGGGGGACGGCCTGGCTGCGGGGCCGGTTCAGCTCAGTCGCTTACCACTTGTAGGTGGCGCTGGCGACGACGCTGCGCTGGTCGCCGTAGTAGCAGTAGAAGCTGTCGCAGGTGGAGATGTAGTCCTTGTCCAGCAGGTTGGTGGCGTTGATGGCCACCGACGCGCCCTTGAGGCTGTTGTCCAGGCGGCCGAGGTCGTAGTGCACGGCGGCGTCGAACACGGTGTAGGCGTCGGCCTTGCCCAGCCAGGTGTTGGCCTTGTCGCCGTAGGTGTTGCCGGTGTAGCGGGCGCCGGCGCCGATGCCGAAGCCGTCGAGCACGCCGGTGTGCCAGGTGTAGTCGGCCCACAGGGACGCCTGCTGGTTCGGCATCAGTTGCAGGCGGTTGCCCTTGTCGTCACCTTTCTGCACTTCGGACTTGGCCAGGGTGTAGGCGGCGATCACCTTCAGGTTGTCGGTGACGTCGGAGACCGCTTCCAGCTCCAGGCCCTTGACCTTCACTTCACCGGTCTGGCTGGTGAGCGGGATGTTGTTGACGGTGGTGGTGACCGACACGTTTTTCTGGGTCAGGTCATACACGGCGGCCGTCAGCAGGGTCTTGCTGCCGGGCGGCTGGTACTTGATGCCCATTTCCCACTGCTTGCCTTCGGTCGGCTTGAGCGATTCGGTGGAGCTGGAATCGGCGCCGCTGGTGGGCTGGAAGGACTCGGCGTAGGAGATGTACGGCACGAAGCCGTTGTCGAACACGTAGCTTAGCGCCGCGTTGCCGCTGAAGGCCTTGTCGCGGTCGGTGCTGGTGGCGTTGCCCTTGTTGAAGAACTTGGTGCCGGTGTGCACCCAGTCCTCGCGGCCGCCGAGGGTCAGGCGCCATTGGTCGAGGGCCATCTGGTCCTGCATGTACAGGCCGGTCTGGTGGGTCTTCTGGTCGTAGTCGTAGAACGCGGTGGAGCGCGCCGGACGGGTGATCGGCAACCCGTGGATCGGGTTGTTCACGTTGATCGACGGCGCGCTGCCGAAGATCGAGGTGTAGTTGGTGTTGCTGCGCTGGTGATCCAGGCCCAGCAGCAGGGTGTGGCGGATGTCGCCGGTGGCGAAGTCGGCCTGGAAGTTGTTGTCCACGGCGAACTGGCTGATGTCTTCGTCGACGATGGTGGTCGAGCGGCCGACGTTGCCTTCGTTGTCCACCTGGGTGAACGGGTAGGAGCCGACGGTGATGCCCTGGAACGACAGGTCCGACTTGGTGTAGCGCAGGTTCTGCTTGAACTGCCACACGTCGTTGAGGCGGTGCTCGAAGGCATAGCCCAGCGCGTAGTAGGTGCGGTCGTAATATTCCCAGTCCGGATCGCCCAGGTTCTTGTGGTGCGAGACCTTGCCGAACGGCATGTCGATCTTGGTGCCCTGCACCGGCAGGAACTGGCTGGTGATGCCGGTGTCGTCGCGGGTGAACTGGGTCAGCAGGGTGAACTTGGTGTCGTCGTCGATGTTCCAGGTCAGGCTCGGCGCGATGTTGTAGCGCTTGTTGTCGACGTGGTCGATCTGGGTGCCGCTGTCGCGCACCACGCCGCTGATGCCGTAGAGGAACTGACCGGCGTCGTCGATCTTGCCGGTGCTGGCGAAGTTGATCTGGCGGTGGTTGTCGCTGCCGTACTGCAGTTGGATCTCGCTGCTGGCGATGTCGCTGGGACGCCGGCTGACCATGTCCAGCAGGCCGCCCGGCGGGGTCTGGCCGTAGACGGACGAGGCCGGGCCGCGCAGCAGGGCGAGGCGGTCCAGGTTCCAGGTTTCCTGTTTCGGGTTGGCGTAGACGCCTTTGGGCAGCGGCAGGCCGTCGAGGAACTGGGTCGGTTCGAAGCCGCGCACGCGCAGCCAGTCGGCGCGGGTGTCGCTGCCGTAGCTGCTGGCGGTGATGCCGGGCATGTAGCGCACGGCGTCATCGAGGCTGTGCACGCTGCGGTCGTCCATCTGCTGGCGGGTGGCGACGGAGATCGAGCGCGGGGCTTCGACCAGCGCGGTGTCGGTCTTGGTGCCGGCGGCGGTGCGGGTGGCGGTGTAGCCTTCGGCCGGGCCCCAGGCGCTTTCCGTGTTCTCGACGCCGATCACCGAGGTCTCCGGCAGGGCCATCACGCCGTCCGGCACGGCCACCAGGGTGTAGGTGCCGGTGCCGCTCTGCTCCAGTTGCAGGCCGGTGCCGCGCAGGGCCGCGCGCAGGGCGCCGGCCGCATCGTACTGGCCGTTGACCGGCGCCGAGGTCTTGCCGGCCGCCAGCGCGGGATCCAGCGACAGCGCGAGGCCGCCCTGGCTGGCGATCTGGTTCAGGGTGGTGGACAGCGGCGCCGCCGGCAGGTTGTACGCGCGTACGTTCGACGCCTGTTCAGCGGCGATCAGTTGGCTGCTGGCCAGCGGGGTGCAGAGGGCGATGGCGACCGCCAGCAAACTGGGGCGCAACAAGGTGTCTAGCGAACGGGACATACGGCGGCTCCTGAATGGAAATATTTCTCAATTGCCTGTGTGCCGGACGAGATTCGAAAAGTGATAGGGCTGGGTGAAATTTTTTCGGGCGGCGGGATCAGCCCTCTTCGGTGCGGCGGATGGCCCTGTCGCGAGCAAGCCCGCTCCCCCAGGTTTGCGGGTGTTCTCGGGATTCCATGTGGGGGCGCGATGGCGAACGTGCGGACAACGCGATTCTTCAGGGCTTGGCATCGGCCTTGGCGACGGTGACCCACCACGGCGTGTGGTGTTCGATCTGCACCGGCAGGGTCGGCAGCAGGGCGCTCAGGGCCTTGTCGGTGTCGTGCAGCGGGAAGCTGCCGGTGATGCGCAGGTCGGCGACCTCCGGCGCGGTGCCCAGATGGCCGCGGCGGTAGCGGCCGATCTCGCGCACCAGGTCTTCCAGCCGGGCATTGTCCACCACCAGCATGCCGCGGGTCCAGGCATCGGCGCCGGGGTCGAGCGTCGCCACCGGATCCAGGCCGTCGCGGCGGATCAGCACCTGCTGGCCTTCGCGCAGGATGCGCTCCTGCAGATCGCTCTGCGGATGGGCGGCCACCGCCGACTGCAGCACGCTCAGGCGCGTGCCGTGTTCTTCGCGCTTGACCAGGAACCGCGTGCCCAGCGCCCGCATGCTGCCTTCGCGGGTCTCGACGATGAACGGCCGGGCATCGCCGTGGCCGGTCTCGATGAGGACTTCGCCTTCCTGCAGCACGATCAGCCGTTGCCGCTGATCGAAGCGCACATCCACCGCGCTGTGGGTGTTGAGGTTGAGCAAGGTGCCGTCCGTCAGGCGCACGGTGCGCTGTTCGCCGGTGGCGGTGCGCTGGTCGGCCAGCCAGTAGTCCAGCGGCAGGTAGCGCTCGCTGGCGAACAGGGCCAGGCCGACCACCGCCACCATCCCGGCCAGGCCGCTGCCCAGCTTGCGCACCCGGCGGCGTATGCCTTCGCGCGATTGCAGCAGGGCCGTGCGCGCCGGCCCCTTGGCTACGCTGAAACGCTGGTCGAGCATGCCCAATTGGCGCCAGGCGCGGGCGTGCTCTTCGCTGGCGGCGTGCCATTTGGCGAACTCTTCGCGCTCCAGCGGACTGCTGGAATCCAGGGTCAGTTGCCAGGCGATGGCCGCGTCCAGCACATGGGCCGGCACCGGCCGGGAACCGGCGGGGCTCATGTCGGTTCACCGTACAGGGCGATGTAGCACTGGCGGATGCCCTGGGCCAGGTACTGGCGCACACGGGGCACCGACACGCCGAGCTTCTCGGCGATCTCGGCATGGCCGAGGCCGTCGAGGCGGTTATAGAGGAAGGCGGCGCGGGCCTTGGTCGACAGTTGGCCGAGCATCCGGTCGATGGCCTTGAGGTCTTCGAGGATCAGTTGCTGTTCTTCCACCGACGGCTGTTCGCCTTCGGGGATCAGCATCAGTTCGGTCAGGTAGGCCTGTTCCAGCGCGGCGCGGCGGAAATAGTCGAACAGCAGGCCCTTGGCGATGGCCACCAGGAAGGCCCGGGGCTCGCGGGGCACCGGCAGCTTGTCGCGGCCGAGCAGGCGCACGAAGGTGTCCTGGCTCAGATCCTCCGCCCGCTGCGGACACGCCACATTGCGCCGCAACCAGGCCAGCAGCCAACTGCGGTGGTCGCGATACAACGCACCGACGAGCTCACTGTGGGGGCTTTGGGCTGACGACACGATGCATCACCGACTGGGAAGTGTTAACCAACGAGAATTGTTCGCGATTGTGTCAGAGGTGGGAATCGTTAGCAATTGGCCACCGGTCGGGTAATCCCGAGGCGCCGTTGCCTGTGGATGGGATCGCCGGGCGATCAATCCCGTCGACGGCGTAAGTGAGACGGATGATGAAACTTGATCCGGGCGGTGCCGAACGGGTGGGCAACAAGGTAGGATAGGCGGAGTTTATGGCGATATGATGTCATTTGCCTTTCGTTCGTTCGCTTGCAGACGATCGGACGCCGACCCGGAGAAACACCCTGATGAAACTGATTTACCTCGCATTGCCCAGCCTGATTTTCATGGCGGCATGGATTGGCGCATTACTGCTGGGCGAGGCAGGGCGAGTCGGCTGGAACTGGATCGACGACAACGAGCGGCCCATCGAGCGCAATCCCGTGATGGCCCTGGTGCTCAAAACGTTCTTCCGCGAAGGCGGGGACATGCTGGATGTGTGGCTGCAAGTCGTGCTCATTACGTTGTGGCCCCTCTATCTGGCCGGGGCGCTGGTTTACTTCGTCGGATTGCACGCACGCCAACGGCGCCGTCTCGCCAAGCAAAAAAGCCGGGACGGCGTCGCCGTACAATGAGCCTGTGAACAGGCCTGCCCTGCGTCTCCCCGCCCTGCGTCGCGGAGCGGGGATCAGAACGACGGCGCCTGTTGCCGGCGCCTCCACTGGCCCAGGCGCTGCTGCAGGTTCAGCGGGCTGTGGATCTGCTGTTGCCGGGCACGGCTGAACAGGATCAGCGCCAGTTCGGCGGTGGCCAGGGCATCGGCGCTGGCGTGATGGCGCTCGAACACCTCCAGCCGGAACCAGCCGATCCAGTCGTCCAGCCCGGCTTCACGCAAATGCGCCTGCGGACACAGCAGCGGCGCGAGGTCCGCCACGTCGAGAAACACCGACTGCAACTTGTGGCCCAGGTGTTCCTTCACGGCCCGGCCCAGCATGTGCCGGTCGAACGGCGCATGGAAGGCCAGCACCGGGCTGTCGCCGATGAACTCCAGAAGATCGAGCAGCGCCTCGGCCGGATCGCTGCCGGCGGCGATCGCGCTCGGCCCCAGGCCGTGGATCAGCACGCTGGGCCCCAGCTTCATTTCGCGGCATTGCAGGGTGCGTTCGAACTGTTGGCCGAAGTCCACCGCGCCGTCCTCGATCACCACCGCGCCGATCGACAGCACGCGGTCCTTGTTCAGGTTCAGCCCGGTGGTTTCCAGGTCCAGCACCACCCAGCGCTGTTCGCGCAGGCTGCATTCATCCAGCTCGCGGGGCGGCGGCAGCTTCGCCAGCCGTTGCCGCAACGGATCCGGCAGGTCGGGCCCGGCCGGTCGCAGCCACGAGAACAGGTTCATAGCTGATACCGCAACGTCAGGCTGCTTTGCAGGCGTTGGGCCTGGCGCAGGGACTCGCGCAGGATGCGCCGGTCCAAGTGGTTGAGGCTGTCGGGATCGACCCGGTTGGAGTACGGCAGGTTTTCCCGGGTCTGGATCTGATGCTGCTGGAGGCGGGTCTGCTGGATGAAGTGGTAGGCCTCCTCGTAGGCTGCGCCGTCCAGGCGGTCGATGACGTCCTTTTCCACCAGGCTGCGGAAGCGTTCCAGGGTGTTGTTGGCGTCGATGCCGTGGGCAAGCGCCAACAGACGCGCGCCGTCGACGAACGGGGTCAGGCCCTGGACCTTCAGATCCAGCGTGGCCTTTTCGCCGCCCTTGCGCGTCAGCACGAACTCGCGCAGGCGCCCCACGGGCGGACGGTTGCGCAGGGCGTTCTCGGCCATCATGCGCTGGAACAGGCGGTTGTCGCCGACCTGCTCGAGAATGCCGCGGCGCAGTTGCTCGCAGCCTTGCCCGTCGCCCCAGACCACCCGCAGGTCGAAATAGATGCTCGATCCCAGTAGGTTCTCGGGTGTCGCCTCGCGGATGAACGCGGCGAAGCGCCGGGCCCATTCGGCGCGGGACAGGCACAGCTGCGGGTTGCCGGCCATGATGTTGCCCTTGCACAACGCGAAACCGCACTGCGCGAGGCTGTGGTTGATCTGCTGGGCGATCGGCAGCAGCTTGCCGCGGATCTCGGCGGCGTGCGCCGCGTCGCGGGCCTCGAACAGGATGCCGTTGTCCTGGTCGGTGTGCAGGGTCTGTTCGCGTCGGCCCTCGCTGCCGAAGCACAGCCAACTGAAGGGCACGCCGGGATCGCCCTTGTCGGCCAGGGTCAGTTCGATCACCCGGCACACGGTGTGGTCGTTGAGCAGCGTGATGATATGGGTGATCTGGGTGGACGACGCGCCGTGGGCCAGCATCCGCTCCACCAGTTGGCCGATCTCGCCGCGCAGGGCCACCAGTTGCTCGACGCGCTGGGCGCTGCGGATCGTGCGCGCCAGGTGCACCAGGTCGACCCGCTGCAGGGAAAACAGGTCGCGCTCGGACACCACGCCGCACAGGCGCTGCTCCTTGACCAGGCAGACATGGGCGATGTGCCGCTCGGTCATGGCGATGGCCGCGTCGAACGCGCTGTGGTCCGGCGACAGGCAGAAGGGCGACGGGGTCATGTGGCGTTCGATGGGTTCGCTCAGGTCGCCGACGCCTTCGGCCACCACGTGGCGCAGGTCGCGCAGGGTGAAGATCCCCAGCGGCGCCTTGTGCCCGTCCACGGCGACGATGCTGCCGACCTGCTGCTCGTGCATCAGCTTCACCGCGTCGCGCAACGGCGTGGCCGGGGCGCAGGTCACCGGATGCCGCATCGCCAGTTCGCCGAGGCGGGTGTTCAGCGAGTATTGGGTGCCGAGGGTCTCCACGGCCTTTTGCTGGACCTGCTGGTTGACCTGGTCCAGCAGGCTGCTGACGCCGCGCAGGGCGAAATCGCGGAACGGCCCGGAGAGCGCGAACAGTTTGATGAACGCCGGTTTGTTCAGTTGCAGGCAGAAGGTGTCTTCGCCGGCCAGGTGTTCGGTGCGTGTCGCCCGTTCGCCGAGCAGGGCGGCGAGGGGAAAGCACTCGCCGGCGGTGATTTCGAACGTGGTTTCGGTGCCGCCCTTGGCGGTATGGGGCCGTTCGCCGACCACCTGGCCCTGCTTGACGATGTAGAAGTGTTCGACCGGCCCGTCAGCGGGCTTGACGATGCTCTCGCCCTGGCCGTAGAAGCGCAGTTGGCACTGCTCCACCAGGTAGGCCAGGTGGGCATGTTCCATCTGATTGAAGGGCGGGAAGCGCTGAAGGAATTGCAGGGTGCCCTGGATGTTCTGCAATACGGCGGTTTTCCCTGCCTGGGTGAAGGCGTCCGCTTTACTCATGACCATGACCGCAGTTTCTTTGAATTGTTGTTGGAGCGTTGTCGCCATGGTCGGCCCCTGCGGCCGGGGTGCCCATTGGACGTAAGTCTAGGTGGGCAATGCCGTTCGGGGCATTTCGGAAATGCCCTACGTTATCAGTCGGATTTTCTTTTTCCGGCCCCTTGGAAAACAATCCGACGAAGTGCACATTGAAGCTCTGTCCAGCGATGTCTGACCACTGTGCCAGGGGAACGACTTGCCTACGTAGAGAACGCCATGTCCGATCACGATATTTTGAGCGACGCCGAACAGGAGGCGCTGCGGGACGTCATGCTCGAGCCCGCGCTGCCGCCTCAACGGGCATTGATCGTCGACGACGACAAGGACGCCCGGGAGTTGCTGGCGGAGATCCTCGCCTTGGACGGCATCGATTGCGTGACCGCCTCCAGCGGCGAAGAGGCGCTCAGGATGCTGATGCCCGACACGGACAACAAACGGCGGATCGGGTTGGTGATCACCGACCTGCGCATGGAGCACGTGGGGGGGCTTGAGCTGATTCGTCGGGTGCGCGAGTCGGAGCGCGCGGCCCTGCCGATCATCATCGTGTCCGGCGACGCCTCGGTGAAGGACGCCATCGCCGCCATGCACCTGAGCGTGGTGGACTTTCTGCTCAAGCCCATCGACACCGCCAAGCTGCTGCAGTTGGCGAGGCGTGAATTGGGGATGGCGCCCTGACCTTGCTGTGAAGGTTTGTGAGGCCGGTATCTGCTCCCCCCCACTTTTGAACCCGGTTCCCTGTCCGTTGCGCGAGCAGGCGTCTTGGTCTGCGGTGGTCTCGTTGACGCCATCGCCAGCAGGCTGGCTCCCACCTGGTCTTGCAGCGTTCGCAGGTACCCCATTCACCCAAGATTCCGTGTGGGAGCCTGCCTGCTGGCGATGGCGTCAGCCAAGGCGCACCCCAAAAAAAGCCCTGACCGCAAGATCAGGGCTTTTTCGTCTCCGGCGTCAGCGCGGGTTACAGGCCGTTGGCCTTCTTGAACTCGCGGCGGCGGCGGTGCAGCACCGGCTCGGTGTAGCCGTTAGGCTGTCGGGTGCCTTCGATCACCAGTTCGACCGCCGCCTGGAAGGCGATGTTGCGGTCGAAGTCCGGCGCCAGCGGGCGGTACAGCGGGTCGTTGGCGTTCTGACGGTCCACCACCGGCGCCATGCGCTTGAGGCTTTCCATCACCTGGGCCTCGGTGACGACGCCGTGGCGCAGCCAGTTGGCGATGTGCTGGCTGGAGATGCGCAGCGTCGCACGGTCTTCCATCAGGCCGACGTCATTGATGTCCGGCACCTTCGAGCAGCCCACGCCCTGGTCGATCCAGCGCACCACGTAACCGAGGATGCCCTGGGCGTTGTTGTCCAGTTCGTGCTTGATCTGCTCCGGCGTCCAGGTCGGGTTGACCGCCAGCGGGATGGTCAGGATGTCGTCCACCGACGCACGTTCGCGCTTGGCCAGTTCGGCCTGGCGGGCGAACACGTCGACCTTGTGGTAGTGCAGCGCGTGCAGCGCGGCGGCGGTCGGCGACGGCACCCAGGCGGTGTTGGCGCCGGCCAGCGGGTGGGCGATCTTCTGTTCGAGCATCGCCGCCATCAGGTCGGGCATCGCCCACATGCCTTTGCCGATCTGCGCACGGCCTTGCAGGCCGGCGCGCAGGCCGATGTCGACGTTCCAGTTCTCGTAGGCGCCGATCCACTTCTCGGCCTTCATGTCGGCCTTGCGCACGACGGGGCCGGCTTCCATGGAGGTGTGGATCTCATCGCCGGTGCGGTCGAGGAAACCGGTGTTGATGAACACCACGCGCTCGCTGGCCGCCTGGATGCACGCCTTGAGGTTGACCGTGGTGCGGCGCTCCTCGTCCATGATCCCGACCTTCAGGGTATTGCGCGCAAGGCCCAGCACGTCTTCGATGCGGCCGAACAGCTCGTTGGTGAACGCCGCTTCTTCCGGGCCGTGCATCTTCGGCTTGACGATGTAGATCGAGCCGGTGCGGGTGTTCTTGCGCGAGGTGTTGCCGTTGAGGTTGTGCATCGCCGCCAGGCAAGTCACCAGACCGTCGAGGATGCCTTCCGGCACTTCGTTGCCGTGCCGGTCGAGTATCGCGTCGATGGTCATCAGGTGGCCGACGTTGCGCACGAACAGCAGCGAGCGGCCGTGCAGGGTCAGTTCGCTGCCGTCGGCCTTCGTGTAGGTGCGGTCGGGGTTCATGGTGCGGGTGAAGGTCTGGCCGCCCTTGGCCACTTCTTCGGCCAGGTCGCCCTTCATCAGGCCGAGCCAGTTGCGGTAGATCACCACTTTGTCGTCGGCGTCGACGGCGGCCACGGAGTCTTCGCAGTCCATGATGGTGGTCAGCGCCGCTTCCATCAGGATGTCTTTGACGCCGGCGGCGTCGGTCTGGCCGACCGGGGTGGCGGCGTCGACCTGGATCTCGAAGTGCAGGCCGTTGTTCTTCAGCAAGATGGCGAGCGGGGCGTTGGTGTCGCCCTGGAAGCCGATCAGCTGCGCCGGGTTGCGCAGGCCGGTCTCGCTGCCGTTCTTGAGCGAGACGGCCAGTTTGCCGTCAACGATCCTGTAGCCGGTGGAATCGACGTGGGAGCCGGACGCCAGCGGCGCGGCTTCGTCGAGGAAGGCGCGGGCGAAGGCGATGACCTTGTCGCCGCGCACCTTGTTGTAGCCTTTGCCCTTTTCCGCGCCGCCGGCTTCGCTGATGGCGTCGGTGCCGTACAGGGCGTCATACAGCGAACCCCAGCGGGCGTTCGAGGCGTTGAGGGCGAAGCGGGCATTCATCACCGGCACGACCAGTTGCGGGCCTGCGGTGCGGGCGATCTCGTCGTCGACGTTTTGCGTCGTTGCCTGGAAATCGGCGGCTTCGGGCAGCAGGTAGCCGATCTCTTGCAGGAAGGCTTTGTAGGCCGCGGCGTCGTGAGGCTGACCGGCACGGGATTGGTGCCAGCCGTCGATACGGGCCTGGAAATCATCGCGTTTGGCGAGTAGGGCTTTGTTCTTCGGCGCCAGGTCGTGGATGACCTTGTCGGCGCCTTCCCAGAACTGCTCGGCGGTGAGGCCGGAACCGGGAATGGCTTCGTTGTTCACGAAGTCGAACAGGACTTTGGCGACCTGAAGGCCACCGACTTGAACGTGTTCAGTCATTGCTTGCCTCACTCTGCTCAGCTATTTCGCTTTTCAGCTCTTCGAATTGACGATGAAGCCACTGGCCATTTAAACCACAAACCCCTCTACCAGTACATGCCGTCGCCGGCGGCTGGGTTGGCATCCAATCAACGGCTTGGGGCCTTGCTGACGGGGCTTTCGGGGTTGCGGACGTGCCTTGGGCAGACATCGGTCCAACATTATGTAGTGCGCGCTGCGGCATACTACATGATGACCTGCGGTTGTGAAAATCAGACTAATTACGTCGTTCTGCGACCCCATGACGCATTGCGGTCACGGCGCGGAACGGGATGTTCTCAAAAAAGTGCTGGATTGTTCCAGCTAAATATAAAAAGTTGTACACGATTTGTTCTGTGGCCGGGATCGGCGGCGCCTGGGTTCGCGGGCAGGCCCGCTCCCGCAGAAGCTGGGGCGCCCTGGCGGGCGCCATCGCCAGCAGGCTGGCTCCCACCGTTCTGTCGGTGTCGACGGCCCCGCCGCACAGTCTGCCCGCTTGCCTATACTTGCCTTTCCATCACAAAAGTCACGACAGAGGGCTGCGCCATGGATCACCTCGTACTCACCGTCTTCGCCCCGGACAAGCCGGGCCAGGTCGAGCGCATCGCCCAATGCATCGCCGAGCACGGCGGCAACTGGCTGGAGAGCCGCATGTCGCGGATGGCCGGGCAGTTCGCCGGGATCCTGCGGGTGGGCGTGCCGGCGGAGGCTTACGAAGCTTTAGTCGATTCCCTACAGGCGCTGTCGGCCCTGGGCATCCGCGTGCAGATCGCCGAGAGCGGCATCGAGCAGGCCTGCACCTGGAAACCGATCGCCATGGAACTGGTGGGCAACGACCGCCCCGGCATCGTGCGGGACATCACCCGGTTGCTGAGCGAGCAGGGGGTGAACCTGGAGCGGCTGGTGACCGAAGTGCGTCCTGCTCCGATGAGCAGCGAGCCGCTGTTCCACGCCGAGGCGATCCTGGCCGTGCCGCTGACCCTGTCGCTGGATGTGCTGCAGTCGCGGCTGGAGACCCTGGCCGACGACCTGATGGTGGAACTGGTGCTGCGCACAGACCCTTGAGCGCCGGACAGGTTATCCCGTGAAAAGCTGAACCTGGCTGTGGATAACCTGTAGAGACCGCGCGCCAGGCCACGCCGGCCGTGGCTTGGCGAAGATTGATCAAAAAATCACCGCCAATCAGCGACTTGCGCACAATCGGCGGGGATCACGCTGTGGATAAGCTTGGGAAGGAACGGTGCAGGCCACGAGAACCGTGGCCTGCGCAGGGGTGTTCGTTTTTTGATCAGGCGCGCCGGCGCAGGCTCAGCCAGGCATCGACGCTGTACACCGCCAGACCCGCCCAGATGAACATGAACGCCACGAGGGTGCTCGACGACAGGTGCTCGCCGAACAGCAGCACCGCCTGCAGCAGCACCAGGGTCGGCGCCAGGTACTGAAGAAAGCCCAGGGTGGTGTAGGGCAGGTGCCGCGCGGCGGCGTTGAAGCACACCAGCGGCACCAGCGTCACGGGCCCGGCCGCCACCAGCCACCAGGCTTGGGACGTGCTCCAGAATTCGGCCTGGGCGCTGGCCGCGGTCGGGTTGAGCAGCAGCCAGGCGAGCGCGATCGGCACCAGCATCCAGGTCTCCACCACCAGCCCCGGCAACGCCTTGACCGGCGCCTGCTTGCGGATCAGTCCGTAGAAGCCGAAGGACAACGCCAGCGCCAGGGACACCCACGGCAGGCTGCCGACCTGCCACACCTGCTGCGCCACGCCGATGGCCGCCAGCGCCACCGCCAGCCACTGCATGCGCCGCAGGCGTTCGCCGAGGATCAGCATGCCCAGCAGCACGTTCACCAGCGGGTTGATGTAGTAGCCCAGGCTGGCCTCCAGCATGCGGCCGTTGTTCACCGACCACACGTAAGTCAGCCAGTTGGCCGCGATCAGGGTGCCGCTCAGCGCGAGGATGGCCAGGCGCTTGGGGTTTTCCCGCAGTTCGCGCCACCAGCCCGGGTGTTTCCACACCAGCAGCAACAGCGCGCCGAACAGGGCCGACCAGAGCACCCGGTGGATGATGATCTCGACGGCCGGCACGGCGGCGATGGCTTTGAAGTAGAGCGGGAACAGGCCCCAGATGATGTAGGCGCTCAGTCCCAGGATGTACCCGCGGCGCGGGTTGGCGGCTTGCATGCAGAGTCCTTGCTTAGGCAGCTAACAAAGGGGGGATTGTAAGGAGTTTCGCCCTGGAATGTCGCAGTCGATCGCTCAGGAATTCGCGCACAAAAAACGGTGGGAGCGAGCCTGCTCCCACAGGGGAACCTTCCAGGTCGAGGGGGCGGGATCAGAACAGTTTCAGCGGCTCTTCATCCAGCGCCGCCGTTTGCTCGCGCAGCGCCAGCACCTGATCGCCCCAGTAGCGCTCGCTGCCGAACCACGGGAAGCTGCGGGGGAACGCCGGGTCGTCCCAGCGCCGGGCCAGCCAGGCGCTGTAGTGCATCAGGCGCAGGGCCCGCAGCGGCTCGATCAGCGCCAGTTCGCGCGGGTCGAAGTCGTGGAACTCGTTGTAGCCGTCCATCAGCTCGGCCAGTTGTCCGAGGCGTTCCTGGCGGTCGCCGGCCAGCATCATCCAGAGATCCTGCACCGCCGGCCCCATGCGGCAGTCGTCGAGGTCGACGATGTGGAACACGTCGTCGCGGCACAACAGGTTGCCGGGGTGGCAGTCGCCGTGCAGGCGGATGTTGCGGTGCGGGGTGGCGGCGTAAAGGTATTCGACGCGCTTGAGCAGGTCGCGGGCGACGGATTCGTACGCCGGCAGCAGGCTCTTGGGGATGAAATTGCCTTGCAGCAGCGTGTTCAGCGAATCATGGCCGAAGTTGTTCACGGCCAGGGCTTCGCGGTGTTCGAACGGTTGGGTCGCGCCCACGGCATGCAGGCGCCCGAGCAGTTGGCCGAGGCGGTACAACTGATCGAGGTTGCCCGGCTCCGGCGCCCGGCCGCCGCGACGGGGGAACAGGGTGAAGCGGAAACCCTGGTGTTCGTGCAGGGTGTCGTCGTTGTGGATCAACGGCGCCACCACCGGGATCTCGCGTTCGGTCAGTTCCAGGGTGAAGCGGTGCTCTTCCAGGATTGCCGCATCGCTCCAGCGCTGCGGGCGGTAGAACTTGGCGATCAGCGGCTCACTGCCTTCGATGCCGACCTGGTACACGCGGTTTTCGTAGCTGTTGAGCGCCAGGATGCGCGCGTCGCTGAGGAAACCGATGCTCTCGACGGCGTCGAGCACGAGGTCTGGGGTGAGGGTTTCAAACGGGTGGGCCATGCTGACTCCTGCGCGCGGCAGGCGGCCGCGTCCGGCCCGGCATGGTAACGCAGGTGGGCGGTGGGTGTCTGTGCTGACGCCATCGCGGGCAGGCTGGCGCCCCCGTTTCCTGTGGGAGCCAGCCTGCCGGCGATGAGGGCCGGTCAGGCGCCGACGATCCCGCCGTCCTCACGGGTGATCGCCATCACCGACGAGCGCGGCTTGCCGTTGGGCAGGTGCTCGGGGAAGGTCGAGCCGCCGTTCTCGCCCGGATGCTGGATCCCCACGAACAGGGTTCTCTGATCCGGCGAGAAGCTGATCCCGGTCACTTCGCAGCCGATCGGCCCGACCATGAACCGGCGGATCTCACCGGTGGCAGGGTCTGCGCAGAGCATCTGGTTGTTGCCCATCCCGGCGAAGTCGCCGGCGTTGCTCGAATCGCCGTCGGTGAGGATCCACAGGCGCCCGGCCTTGTCGAAGCCCAGCCCGTCGGGGCTGTTGAACATGTTCTGCGGGGTGATGTTGGAGGAGCCGGCCTTCGGCGTGCCGGCGTGCACGCCCGGGTTGCCGGCGACCACGAACAGGTCCCAGGCGAAGGTCTTGGACGCGTGGTCGTCGCGGTCGGTGCGCCAGCGCAGGATCTGCCCGTAGACGTTCTTCGCCCGCGGGTTCGGTCCGCCCACCGGCTGGCCGTCCTCGCCGCGCTTGGCGTTGTTGGTCAGGGTGCAGTAGACCTGGCCGTCCTTGGGGCTGACCACGATCCACTCCGGACGGTCCATGCGCGTGGCGCCGACCACGGTGGCGGCCATCCGCGCGTGGATCAGGACTTCGGCCTGGTCGGCGAAGCCGCTGCTGGCGTCGATGCCGTTCTTGCCGTGGGTCAGTTCGATCCACTGGCCCTGGCCTTTCGGATGGTCGGGGTTGCCGTCGCCGGCGTCGAACTTCGCCACGTACAGGGTGCCGTGGTCGAGCAGGTCGCGGTTGGCTTTCGGGTTGCGGTGGTTGATGCGGTCGCGGCTGACGAACTTGTAGATGAACTCGCCGCGCTCGTCGTCGCCCATGTACACCACGGCGCGGCCGTCGTCGGTTTCGGCCAGGGCGGCGTTCTCATGCTTGAAGCGGCCCAGGGCGGTGCGCTTGACCGGGGTCGACTGCGGGTCGAACGGGTCGATCTCCACCACCCAGCCGTGACGGTTGAGTTCGTTGGGGTTCTTGGCCATGTCGAAGCGCGGGTCGTACGGGTGCCAGTTGATCTCGCGGCTGGCGGCGGACACGCCGTAGCGCTTCTGCGCCGCATCGAACTGTTGCTGGGCGTTGCTGCTGCCGAAGCAGTCGGTGAAGTTCTCTTCGCAGGTCAGGTAGGTGCCCCACGGGGTCTTGCCGTTGGCGCAGTTCTGGAAGGTGCCGAGGACTTTCTTGCCGTGCTTGTCGGCGCTGGTCTTCATCAGTTCGTGGCCGGCGGCCGGGCCGCTGATGCGCAGCGGCGAGTTGCCGTGGATGCGTCGGTTGTAGCGCGAGCCCTGGACGAACTGCCACTGGCCGTTCCTGCGCTGCACCTCGATCACCGACACGCCTTCGCAGGCCAGGGCCTTGCGCACGTCCTCGGCCGACTGCGGCAGGCCACCGTGGGGGTAGAGGTAGCGGTAGTTGGTGTATTCGTTGTTGATCGCCATCAGCGCGCGATTCTTGTCGCCGGGGAATTCGAACAGGCTCATGCCGTCGTTGTTGTCGCCGAACTGCACTTCCTGCGCGGCGGCGGTGCCGTTGCCGCTCGGATCGAAGGCCGGGCCGTTCTTGTGCAGGGGCTGGCCCCAGCTGATCAGCACCGACGAGGTGTAGCCCTTGGGCAGGCTGATGCTGTCGGCGGTGGCGGCGGGAATGCTGTCGAAGCCCAGCAGTCGGCTGTTGCCGGCGCTGACGCCGGCGGCCAGGACGCTGCGGCTCAGCAGGTTGCCGCCGAGGAACATCGCCGCGCCGCACAGCGCGCCGGCGCTGATGAAACCGCGGCGGCTGAGGCCGACCATTTTCTCGAGGTCGGTGGATTGGTTTTCTTCTAATAGGCTCACATCAGGCTCCCTGCTTGGTTTTGGCAGCCACCTTAATGTGGGTCGATGACGCTTTCGTTGCAGGTGCCGGTCAGAGCGGCGTGCCGATCAGCACATTGGAGGGCGAGAACTGCACGCGCACCGGCCGGCCCGGGCCCAGGCCGCGGGTGCGCAGCTCCAGCGGTTCGGCCAGGGCGCAGAGGGTCTGGCCGTTGGGCAGGACGATGCGCACTTCGCTGGGGCCGTCCTCGGCGTCGAGGATCGCTTCGAGGGTGCCGTCCAGAAGATTGTGACCGGGTGTTGCAGGCTGATCCTTGCCCAGCAGTTCGAGCCAGCCCGCCTTGATCAACGCCACCACGCCAGTGCCCGGCTCAAGCTCCAGGTGCACGGTGCTGTCGTGGGTGATCTGCGCCGCGATGCAGAGGTGCTCGGCCAGTTGCAGGCGGATCAGGTCGTTGCGGCCCTGACCTTCGATGGCCACGACCTTGCCGTGCAACTGGTTGCGGGCGCTGGTGCGCAGCATCAGCCGGCCGAGCAGGTCCAGGTCGCTGGCGTCCTCGGCGGCTTCCAGCACCTGGGCCTGCAGGGCCTGGAGCTTCTGGTACAGGCGCAGCACCCGTTCGCCCTCTTCGGACAGCTTCGCCCCGCCGCCGCCCTTGCCGCCCACGGCCCGTTCCACCAGCGGCTTCTGCGCCAGGTTGTTCAGTTCGTCGATGGCGTCCCAGGCGGCTTTGTAGCTCAGGCCGGCACTCTTGGCGGCGCGGGTGATCGAGCCCTGTTCGGCGATGTGTTGCAGCAGGGCGATGCGCTGCGGGCGACGGGCGATGTGCTGGGACAACAGGGTGGGCAGGGACATGGCGGTGGCTTTGAACTCGGCTGATGGGGTGTGAAGTTGGCGGCTTGCGCCACCGGAGTCAAGCCAGGCGCAGCGCCTGGCAGGCTCGCGCCTACCGGGGATCGGGCTTCGGCGTGCGCGCCAGGCAGTAGACGTCCACCCGCGCGGCCCCGGCATTGCGCAACAGCCGGGCGAGGGCCTGGGCGGTGGCGCCGGTGGTCAGCACGTCATCGACCAGCGCCAGGTGCCGCCCCTTGACCGCTGCGTCCGGCGCCAGGGCAAACGCCGTGCGCAGGTTGCGTTTGCGCGCTTTCGCGTCGAGGGCCTGCTGGGCGTCGGTGTCGAGGACTCGCTGCAGTATGTCGTCCTCGCTAGGCAGCCCGAGCCGCTCGCCCAGCCAGCGGGCGAGCATCTGCGCTTGGTTGAACCCTCGTCGGCGCAAGCGCTGGCGTGCCAGCGGCACGGGCAACAGGGCGTCCGGGCGCGGCAGGCCCTCATCGAAGCGATAGTGCAGGAACTGGCCGAGAACGTCGGCGAGCAGGTGGCCGAGCGGCCATTTGGCATTGTGTTTGAAGCGCGTGATCAGGCTGTCCACCGGAAAGCCGTAGGCCCAGGGCACGGCGACCTGTTCGAACGCCGGCGGATCCTTCAGGCAGTCGCCGCAGGTCAGGCCGGGCGCCGGCAAGGGCAGGGCGCAGGTCAGGCACTGATCGCCCAGCCATGGCAACTCGGTTTCGCAGGCCGGGCACAGGGGTGTTTCGGCGTCTGCCGGCTCATCGCAGAGCAGACAGGTCTGATTGTTTTTTAACCAGATGTAAACCGGCCAATTGACATGTGGTTGACAGTGCATCGCTCTTCCTTAAATATGGCGAACATCCGTGTCGCGCCTGTGGGTATTCCATTGCCTGCGGCGCCAGCCAAGCATAACCAAGGAAACGCCCATGAGCGCGAGCACCACTGCCACCCTGCGTCACGATTGGTCTTTGGCCGAAGTCAAAGCGCTGTTCGTCCAGCCGTTCAACGACCTGCTGTTCCAGGCGCAGACCGTGCACCGCGCGCATTTCGACGCGAACCGCGTCCAGGTGTCCACCCTGCTGTCGATCAAGACCGGCGCCTGCCCGGAAGACTGCAAGTACTGCCCGCAGTCCGGCCACTACAACACCGGGCTGGAAAAAGAAAAACTGATGGAAGTGCAGAAGGTGCTGGAAGAGGCCGCCCGCGCCAAAGCCATCGGCTCCACCCGCTTCTGCATGGGCGCGGCCTGGAAGCACCCGTCGGCCAAGGACATGCCTTACGTGCTGAAGATGGTCGAGGGCGTGAAGGCCCTGGGCCTGGAAACCTGCATGACCCTGGGCCGTCTCGACCAGGAGCAGACCCAGGCCCTGGCCAAGGCCGGTCTGGACTACTACAACCACAACCTCGACACCTCGCCCGAGTTCTACGGCAGCATCATCACCACCCGCACCTACAGCGAGCGCCTGCAGACCCTGGCCTATGTGCGCGATGCGGGCATGAAGATCTGCTCCGGCGGCATCCTCGGCATGGGCGAATCCCTCGACGACCGCGCCAACCTGCTGATCCAGCTCGCCAACCTGCCGGAGCACCCGGAATCGGTGCCGATCAACATGCTGGTGAAAGTCGCCGGCACGCCGCTGGAGAACGCCGAAGACGTCGACCCGTTCGACTTCATCCGCATGCTGGCCGTGGCCCGGATCCTGATGCCCAAGTCCCATGTGCGCCTGTCCGCCGGCCGTGAGGCGATGAACGAGCAGATGCAGGCCCTGGCGTTCTTCGCCGGCGCCAACTCGATTTTCTACGGCGAGAAACTGCTGACCACCGCCAACCCGCAGGCCGACAAGGACATGCGCCTGTTCGCTCGCCTGGGCATCCAGCCTGAGGCCCGCGAAGAGCATTCCGATGAGGTGCATCAGGCCGCCATCGAGCAGGCCCTGGTGGAGCAGAAGAGCAGCGAGCAGTTCTACAACGCCGCCGTCTGAAGTTCGCGCGCATTCCCCTGAAGGAATGCACAAGACCTGCGGGAGCGGACTTGCCCGCGAGAGCGGAGCGTCAGGCAGCCTCAATGCCGGACGCGCCGCTATCGCGGGCAGCCCCGCCGCAGGGGATCCGAGTCAATTGAAAGCCGAGGCCTGCATGTCTTTCGATCTCGCCGCACGCCTTGCCGCCCGCCGTGCCGAAAACCTCTATCGTCAGCGCCCCCTGCTCGAAAGCCCGCAAGGGCCGCAAGTGGTGGTCGACGGCCAGCCGTTGCTGGCGTTCTGCAGCAACGACTACCTGGGCCTGGCCAATCATCCGCAGGTGATCGAAGCCTGGCGCGCCGGCGCCGAACGCTGGGGCGTGGGCGGCGGTGCTTCGCATCTGGTGATCGGCCACAGCGGCCCGCACCATGCCCTCGAGGAAGCCTTGGCCGAATTCACCGGCCGGCCGAGGGCATTGCTGTTCACCACCGGTTACATGGCCAACTTGGGCGCAGTGACGGCGCTGCTCGGCCAGGGTGACACGGTGCTGGAGGATCGCCTCAACCACGCCTCGCTGCTGGATGCCGGGCTGCTGTCCGGCGCACGGTTCAGCCGCTACCTGCACAACGACGCCGAGAGCCTGGCCAAGCGTCTGGAGAAGGCCACCGGCAACACGCTGGTGGTCACCGACGGCGTGTTCAGCATGGACGGCGACCTGGCCGACCTGCCCGCGCTGGCCCGTGAAGCGAAGGCCAAAGGCGCGTGGCTGATGGTCGACGACGCCCACGGCTTCGGCCCGCTGGGCGCCAACGGCGGCGGGATCGTCGAGCATTTCGGCTTGAGCCCGGACGACGTGCCGGTGCTGGTCGGCACCCTGGGCAAGGCGTTCGGCACCGCCGGCGCGTTCGTCGCCGGCAGCGAAGAGCTGATCGAGAGCCTGATCCAGTTCGCCCGCCCGTACATCTACACCACCAGCCAGCCGCCGGCGCTGGCCTGCGCGACCCTGAAAAGCCTGGAGCTGCTGCGGAGCGAACATTGGCGGCGCGAGCATCTGCAGACGCTGATCCGCCGCTTCCGCCAGGGCGCCGAGCAGATCGGCCTGGAACTGATGGACAGCTTCACGCCGATCCAGCCGATCCTGATCGGCGACGCCGGGCGCGCGGTGCGCCTCTCGCAGATGCTGCGCGAACGCGGGTTGATGGTCACGGCGATCCGTCCGCCGACCGTGCCGGCCGGCAGCGCGAGGCTGCGGGTGACGCTCACCGCCGCCCACAGCGAAGCTCAGGTGCAGCAATTGTTGGACGGTCTGGCCGATTGCTGTGCCCGACTGGCCTTGGAGCCGAACCATGCGTGACCGACTGATCCTGTTGCCCGGCTGGGGGCTGGGCGCATCGCCGCTGGAGCCGCTGGCCGCCAAGCTGCGCGGGCTCGACGAACACCTGAAGGTCGAGATCGAGCCGTTGCCGGCGCTGGACTCCGGCGACCCGCAAGACTGGCTGGATGAACTCGACCGACGCCTTCCCCAGGACGCCTGGCTCGGCGGCTGGTCGCTGGGCGGCATGCTCGCCAGCGAGCTGGCGGCGCGGCGCGGCGAACATTGCTGCGGCTTGCTGACCTTGGCGAGCAACCCGTCCTTTGTCGTGCGCGAGCAATGGCCGAGCGCGATGGCGCAGGACACCTTTGAGGCGTTTCTGGCCGGGTGCCGCGCCGATCCGCAGGCGACCCTCAAGCGTTTCTCGCTGTTGTGCGCCCAGGGCGCGCAAGACCCGCGCGGCGTGTCGCGGCAGTTGCTCGGCGGTGCGCCGGAGCCATCGCCGGCCGCGCTGACGGCCGGGCTGCAGGTGCTGGCCGGGCTCGACACGCGCGCTGCCTTGCAGGCCTTTCACGGGCCGCAACTGCACCTGTTCGCCGGTCTCGACGGGTTGGTGCCGGCCGAGGCGGCAGGCGAACTGTTCGCGTTGATCGCGGATGTCGAGGTCGGTCTGGTCGAGCAGGCCAGCCATGCATTCCCGCTGGAGAACCCCGAGGGGGTGGCGGGCGCGATCCAGGCTTTTCTACATGAGTGCGGTGATGACTGAATGGTCCAGCGCTGCACCCGGCGGCTTGCCAGACAAGCGCCAGGTGGCGGCTTCCTTTTCCCGGGCGGCGGGCAGCTACGACAGCGTCGCCGAGTTGCAGCGCGATGTCGGCAACCAGTTGATGCAGCGCTTGCCTGAGGGCTTCGTGCCGTCCCGCTGGCTTGACCTGGGCTGCGGCACCGGGCATTTCACCCGTGCCCTGGCCGCACGTTTCGACGCCGGCCAGGGGCTGGCCCTGGACATCGCCGAAGGCATGCTCAATCACGCCCGTCCTTTGGGCGGTGCCGACTACTTCGTGGCGGGCGATGCCGAGCGTCTGCCCCTGCGGGATTCGACCTGCGACCTGGTGTACTCCAGCCTGGCGGTGCAGTGGTGCGCCGACTTCGGGGCGGTGCTGGCCGAGGCGTCGCGGGTGCTGAAACCGGGCGGAATCTTCGCGTTTGCTAGTCTTTGCACAGGGACGCTGTACGAACTGCGCGACAGTTGGCGTCAGGTCGATGGCCTGGTGCATGTCAACCGGTTCCGCGAGTTCGAGCGGTACGGGCAATTGTGCGCGGCCAGCGGCTTGCGCACGGTCAGCCTGGAAAACCGGCCCCATGTGCTGCACTACCCGGACGTGCGCAGCCTGACCCATGAACTCAAGGCCTTGGGCGCGCACAACCTCAACCCCGGCCGGCCCGGCGGGCTGACCGGGCGGGCTCGGATTCTCGGGTTGGTCGAGGCGTACGAACGGTTTCGGCAGGCACAGGGACTGCCGGCGACTTATCAAGTGGTCTATGCCGTGTTGGAGAAACCCTTATGAGCGCAGCCTATTTCATCACCGGAACCGACACCGACGTCGGCAAGACCACCGTGGCCGCCGGCTTGCTGCATGCCGCGCGGTCGGCAGGGCTGAGCACCGCGGCAGGCAAACCGGTGGCCTCCGGTTGCGTGGTGACGCCCAAGGGCCTGCGCAATTCGGATGCGTTGGCGTTGCAGGCCGAGTGTTCGTTGCCGCTGTCGTATCAGCAGGTCAACCCGGTCGCTTTCGAGCCGGCCATCGCACCGCATCTGGCGGCGCGGGAAGCGGGCGTCGCGTTGACCGTGCAGTCGCTGCTGGCGCCGATGCGCGAGATCCTGGCGCTGAACGCCGATTTCACCCTGATCGAAGGCGCGGGCGGCTGGCGGGTGCCGTTGGCGGACCAGGACAATCTGTCGGATCTGGCGATCGCCTTGCAGTTGCCGGTGATCCTGGTGGTCGGCGTGCGCCTGGGGTGCATCAGCCACGCGCTGCTGACCGCCGAAGCGATCGCACGGGACGGGCTGCAGCTGGCGGGTTGGGTGGCGAACATCATCGATCCGAAGACTTCGCGGCTGGAGGAGAACCTGGCGACGCTGGCCGAGCGGATCCCGGCGCCGTGCCTGGGCCGGGTGCCGAAGCTCAAGCCGGCCAGCGCCGAGGCGGTGGCTGGGCACCTGCACCTGGATCTGCTCGACTGAGCGGTTCGAAACGCGGCTTTTGCCTATGACAAGGCAGTGTGCCATTAGTGTTTTTGACGGGCGTTTTTCGGGCGGCTCTGGTTCAATGGTCGCCATTGATCCTTCCCAGGGACGAGAGCTCCATGGAAATTTCCGGAAATACCGCTTTCTATGCCGGGCTGAGCACCATTCAGACCGGGCAGAACCGCGTCGATCAGGCGGCCAGCCAGATCGCCGGCAACACCATCGAACGTGCCGCCACCAGCCAGTCGTCGGAGCTGCAGGTCGAGCGCTTGCGCGGCGTTGACCGCAGCCAGCAATCGGACCTGGCCAGCAACATGGTCGAGATGGCCCAAGGCAAATTCCAGGCGGAACTGGGCGTGAAGGTCGCCAAGGCTTCCGATGAAGTGCTCGGTACGCTGATCGACACCTACGCCTGATTTTTTTGTTGCCCCGCTTTGCCCGACGCCGCGACCTGTTCGCGGCGTTTTCGTTGTAAGTCCTTCTTCCTCAACTAATCTTTTTTCATCCTGCGTGCATTCGCCCGGTGCGCGGCGCACGGCTGCGTCCGGCGTTCGCCGATCACCATGACAAACGGCCAGAGATCGACGCTTGACAAGATTTCGGCGTAAACGTATGTTTCAAACAACTGTTTGACCGTCACAACAAATCTACGCGGTCGTTCATTCCCGGTTACATCAGCAGAGGTTTATCGCTATGCCTGACTACAAGGCCCCCTTGCGTGATATTCGCTTCGTACGTGACGAACTGCTCGGCTACGAGGCGCACTATCAGAGCCTTCCGGCCTGCGCCGAAGCAACGCCGGACATGGTTGACGCCATTCTCGAAGAGGGCGCCAAGTTCTGTGAGCAGGTGCTGGCACCGCTGAACCGCGTGGGTGACACCGAAGGCTGCACCTGGAGCGAGTCCGGCGTGAAAACCCCGACCGGCTTCAAAGAGGCCTACAAGCAATTCGTCGAAGGCGGCTGGCCGAGCCTGGCCCACGACGTCGAGCACGGCGGCCAGGGCCTGCCGGAATCGCTGGGCCTGGCGGTCAGCGAAATGGTCGGCGAAGCCAACTGGTCGTGGGGCATGTACCCGGGCCTGTCGCACGGCGCGATGAACACCATCTCCGAGCACGGCACCCCCGAGCAGCAAGAGGCCTACCTGACCAAACTGGTCTCCGGCGAGTGGACCGGCACCATGTGCCTGACCGAGCCGCACTGCGGCACTGACCTCGGCATGCTGCGCACCAAGGCCGAACCTCAGGCCGACGGTTCCTACAAAGTCACCGGCACCAAGATCTTCATCTCGGCCGGTGAACACGACATGGCCGACAACATCGTCCACATCGTGCTGGCCCGCCTGCCGGACGCTCCGGCCGGCACCAAAGGCATTTCCCTGTTCATCGTGCCGAAGTTCCTGCCGAACGCCGACGGCACCGTCGGTGCCCGCAACGCTGTGGCCTGCGGTTCGATCGAACACAAGATGGGCATCCACGGCAACGCCACCTGCGTGATGAACTTCGACGGCGCCACCGGTTTCCTGATCGGCCCGGCGAACAAAGGCCTCAACTGCATGTTCACCTTCATGAACACCGCACGTCTGGGCACCGCGCTGCAAGGCCTGGCCCACGCCGAGATCGGCTTCCAGGGCGGCCTGAAGTACGCTCGCGACCGTCTGCAGATGCGTTCCCTGACCGGCCCGAAAGCGCCGGACAAGGCCGCTGACCCGATCATCGTGCACCCTGACGTGCGCCGCATGCTGCTGACCATGAAGGCATTCGCCGAAGGCAACCGCGCGATGGTGTACTTCACCGCCAAGCAGGTCGACATCGTCAAGTACGGCGTGGACGAAGAAGAGAAGAAGAAGGCCGACGCACTGCTGGCCTTCATGACCCCGATCGCCAAGGCGTTCATGACCGAAGTCGGCTTCGAGTCCGCCAACCACGGCGTGCAGATCTACGGCGGCCACGGCTTCATCGCCGAGTGGGGCATGGAGCAGAACGTTCGCGACAGCCGCATTTCGATGCTGTACGAAGGCACCACCGGCATCCAGGCCCTGGACCTGCTGGGCCGCAAAGTGCTGATGACCCAAGGCGAGGCCCTCAAAGGCTTCACCAAGATCGTCCACAAGTTCTGCCAGGCCAACGAAGGCAACGAAGCGGTCAAAGAGTTCGTCGGCCCGCTGGCCGCACTGAACAAAGAGTGGGGCGAACTGACCATGAAGGTCGGCATGGCCGCCATGAAAGACCGCGAAGAAGTCGGCGCGGCGTCGGTGGACTACCTGATGTACTCCGGTTACGCCTGCCTGGCCTACTTCTGGGCCGACATGGCACGCCTGGCCGCCGAGAAACTGGCCGCCGGCACCACCGACGAGGCGTTCTACACCGCCAAGCTGCAGACCGCGCGCTTCTACTTCCAGCGCCTGCTGCCGCGTACCCGCACCCACGTGGCGGCCATGCTGTCGGGCGCGAACAACCTGATGGACATGAAAGAAGAAGACTTCGCCCTGGGCTACTGAGCCTCGGCGCTGTCCGCTTGAAGACCGCTGCCCCCTGTGGGGCAGCGGTTTTTTTTGCGCTCGGTTTTCCCCGATATCGGGGCAGGTTCCCCACTGGCCGTGGTGCAGGCCGGAGCCGAAACTCTGTGTTTATTGATTCCAAATGTTTCAGAAAGGAGTGGCAAATTAATTGCACCGCGCCTGTCAACCGGCGCTGACGAGAACTGCCTGCTCATAGAAGCATCACGCCCGGCCACTTGAACACAACCGTCAGGGTGAAGCCTATGAACATCAGTCGACCCGTTCGTTTGACCTTCTGGATCCCGTTCGCGCTGTGCGCCCACGGCGCCATGGCCGCCGATCCGGCGGAAGTGGATCCGCCGGTTCCGGAAGTCCCCAGCCTGCAATCCCTGCGCGGCATGCTGCCGCCGGATCCTTCGGGCACCGAGGGCGGACGCAAGGTCGACCTGATGACCGACTACGTGCTCAACCGCCAGGCGGCGATCCTGCTGGGCAAGGCGCTGTTCTGGGACATGGAGATCGGCAGCGACGGCGCCACCGCCTGCGCTTCGTGCCATTACCACGCGGGCGTCGACCACCGCATCACCAACCAGCTCAACCCCGGCCAGGCGCACACCGACCCCAACGTCGCGTCGATCTTCAACAAGCCGTTCGTGGCCTCCAACATTCCGGGGGACGTGGCGTCCTACGCCACCCTGTCCGGCGGCAAGGGCGGCCCGAACTACACGCTGAAGAAAACCGACTTTCCGACCCATGTGCTGAGCAATCCCCTGGAGCGCAATTCGCCCATCGTGTATTCGACCGATGACGTGGTCGGCTCCCAGGGCGTGTTCGACGCCAACTTCGTCAAGCCCAACCAGGCGCGGTTCGACAAGTGCACCCAGCAGCCGGACGGCATCTTCCAGATCGGCGGCGTCAACGTGCGCCGCAGCACCGGGCGCAACGCGCCGTCGGTGATCAACGCGGCCTTCAACGTGCGCAACTTCTGGGACGGCCGGGCCAACAACGTGTTCAACGGCTTCTCGCCGTTCGGCAACCGCGACCCGGACGCGGGCATCTACGTCACCGCCGGCAGCAGCGGCGTGGCGCAGAAAGTGAGGCTGGCGCTCAACGACGCGTCCGCCGCCTCCCAGGCCGTGGGCCCGCCCGGCAGTGCGGTGGAGATGTCCTGCGGCGGCCGCACCTTCGCCGACATCGGCCGGCGCATGCTCGACACGCTGATGCTCAAGCAGCAGCGGATCTCGTCCACCGACTCGGTGCTGGCGCCGGTGTCCGGCGCGCGCCGTCCGACCTACCGCGAGCTGATCAAGAACGCCTTCCAGCCGCGCCTGTGGAACGCCACGCAGAACGTGTTGGTGGGTGGTGCGCCGTATACGCAGATGGAGGCCAACTTTCCGCTGTTCTTCGGGTTGGCGATCCAGATGTACGAAGCCACGCTGGTGTCCGATCAGGCGCCGATCGACGCCTACCTGCAAGGCGACATGACGGCGATGAACGCCCAGCAGGTCGAAGGCATGAACCTGTTCCTCGGCAAGGGCAAATGCGTCAACTGCCACGGCGGCCCCGAGTTGACCAACGCCGCCAGCCGCCTGCTGATGCACCCGCGTGAACGCATCGAGCGGATGGTGATGGCGGACAACCTGACCACCCTCTACGACAACGGCTTCTACAACACCGGCGTGCGGCCGACGGCGGAAGACCTGGCCTTGGGCGGATCGGACGCGTGGGGCAATCCTTGGTCGTTCACCCGCCAGTACAACACCGTGCTGCAGGGCGGGCAGATTCCCGACCCGCTTAATGTCGATGTGTGCACCTTCGAGGCGCCGCTCAGCGCCGCGATCCCGTGCGACGCCACGCTCAAGCCGAACGTCGGTTTCCGCGATTCGGTCGACGGCGCCTTCAAGACGCCGACCCTGCGCAACATCGCGCTCACCGGGCCGTACTTCCATAACGGCAGCCGCGCGACGCTCAAGCAAGTGATGGAGTTCTACAACCGCGGCGGCGATCGGCGCGGCGAGGACGCCAACAACACCAGCGGCTTCGAGCACCCGGCGGTGAACCAGCACAACACCTCCAACCTCGATCCGGACATGACCGCGCTGAACCTGACGCCGGACGAGGTCGACGCGCTGGTGAAATTCATGGAAGTGGCCCTGACCGACCCGCGCGTCGCCTGGGAGCGGGCGCCGTTCGATCATCCGTCGCTGGTGCTCCCGCAGGGCCACGTCGGTGACGTGAACGCCGTGACCCAGCGGCCCGCCAGTCCGAAGGTGACGACCCGCCAGGCGGCGGACGCGACGATCAGCCTCAAGCCCTACGGCGCCGAAGGCCGGCGGCCGGAAGAAGGGCCGTTGCTGCCGTTCTACAACGATCTGTGAGGGAGATTGGCCAGCATGGCCACCAGGAATGGTGGCCATGCTGGCCCGCACGTCCGGCCGTTGTAAAAAACCTGAGTCCTGCGCTCAGAAATCGAGGGTTTCGGCCGTTAAAGAGACTGGCTGTGATGTGGATCACATTGTGTGTGCCCATCAGTCCACATTGCAGGCACAATGATATCTCTTTGCTATGACGGGTCGGAGCTTTACCCTTGCCGCGTTCTTCTGCTGTACGTTTCAGTCATTTCCTACCTTCACTGCTGTTGTTGCTCGCGGGGTTGGCGGCTGCGTACGTCAAAGACCTCAACGTGTTCTTCACTTCGCTGTTCAACGTGCTGCCGACCCTGGTGCTGTTGCTGGGCGGTTCGTACTGTGCGGTCTACCGTCGCCAGCGCGAACTGTTCCTGATGGTCACCGTGTACATCGCCTACTTTTTGCTCGACACCCAGACCGACTATTACCGCGACAACGGCCGGGTGCGCGAGGACGCGGCGGTGGTGTTCCATCTGGTCTGCCTGCTGCTGCCGCTGCTGTTCGGCCTGTTCGCCGCCTGGCAGGAGCGCACTCACCTGTTCCAGGACATGGTGGCGCGGTTCGCCGTGCTGCTTGCCTTCGGCAGCGTGGCGTTGGGCCTGGAGCAGAGTTATCCCCAGGCGCTGCTGATGTGGCTGTCGGAAATCCGCTGGCCGGCGCTGCACGGCGCATGGATGAGCCTGATCCAGCTGTCGTACCCGGTGTTCCTGTCGGCCTTCCTGCTGCTGGCCTGGCAGTACTGGCGCAACCCGCGTCCGCTGCACGCCGCGCAGCTGGTGGGGTTGCTGGGCGTGTTCTGGATGTTGCCCAAGACCTTCATCCTGCCGTTCACCCTGAACATCATGTGCAGCCAGGTGATGCTGATGATCGCCGCCGCCGTTGCGCACGAGGCGTACCAGATGGCGTTCCGCGACGAGCTGACCGGCCTGCCCGGGCGCCGTGCGCTGAACGAGCGGATGCAGCGCCTGGGCCGCAACTATGTGCTGGCGATGACCGACGTCGACCACTTCAAGAAATTCAACGACACCCATGGCCACGACGTGGGCGACCAGGTGCTGCGGCTGGTGGCCAGCAAACTGTCGAAAGTCACCGGCGGCGGCCGGGCCTACCGGTACGGCGGCGAGGAGTTCGCCGTGGTGTTCGCCGGCAAGACCCTGGAGGAATGCCTGCCGCACCTGGAGCTCATCCGCGAGGCGATCGCCTCCTACAACATCCAGTTGCGCAACCAGGAGAACCGCCCCCAGGACGACCACCAGGGGCGTCAGCGCCGCGGCGGTTCCGGGGCGTCCAGCGTGTCGGTCACGATCAGCATCGGGGCGGCCGAACGCCTGGAGCAGCGTACGCCGGAAGAGGTGCTCAAATCCGCCGACCAGGCGCTCTACAGCGCCAAGGGCGCTGGGCGCAACTGCGTGATGGCGTTCGGGCAGACCCGCCGCGGCGCGGTGCGCACGGAGAATGCTGCGGGCTGACTGATGACGGCGCATTCAGCGCCTGTACATTGATTGTGGGGGCAGGGCGGCCGGCGGTAGGTTGAGGGCAAACCGCTGAAGGAGAAGCACCATGCCCGAGTACAAGGCCCCCTTGCGCGACATGCGCTTTCTGATCGACCACGTCTTCGGTTTCCATGCCCACTACGCGGCCCTCGGCGCCCACGACGCCAGCCCGGACATGGTGCATGCGATCCTCGAAGAGGGTGCGAAATTCTGTGAGAACGTGCTGGCGCCGCTCAACCGCAGTGGCGACGAAGAAGGCTGCCGTTTCGACAACGGAACGGTGACGACGCCCACAGGGTTCAAGCAAGCGTTCGCGCAGTACGTCGAAGGCGGCTGGCACGGGCTGGCGGCGGATCCGGCCTACGGCGGCCAGGGCCTGCCGAGCTCGCTGGGGCTGGCGGTCAGCGAGATGGTCGCCTCCAGCAACACCTCCTGGGGCATGTACCCGGGCCTGACCCACGGCGCCATGTCGGCGATCCACGCCCACGGCAACGACGCACAGAAACAGACCTACCTGAACCCGCTCACCGCCGGCCGCTGGACCGGCACCATGTGCTTGACCGAAGCCCACTGCGGCACGGATCTGGGCCTGATCAAGACCCGCGCCGTGCCCCAGGCCGACGGCAGTTACGCGGTCACCGGCAGCAAGATCTTCATCTCCGCCGGCGAGCACGACATGAGCGCCAACATCATCCATCTGGTGCTGGCCAAGCTGCCGGACGCGCCGGCCGGCACCAAGGGCATTTCGCTGTTCATCGTGCCCAAGTTCCTGCCTGATGCGGCGGGGGAGGCGGGCGAGCGCAACGGTGTGACCTGCGGCTCCATCGAACACAAGATGGGCATCAAGGGGTCGGCCACCTGCGTGATGAACTTCGACGGGGCCAAAGGCTTTCTGATCGGCGAGCCGAACAAGGGCCTGAACTGCATGTTCACCATGATGAACCACGCGCGGCTCGGCACCGGCATGCAAGGCCTGTGTCTGGGAGAGGCGAGCTTCCAGGGCGCGGTCCGCTACGCCAACGACCGCTTGCAGATGCGCTCGCTGACCGGCGCCAAGGCACCGGACAGGCCGGCCGACCCGATCATCGTCCACCCGGACGTGCGGCGGATGCTGCTGACCATGAAAGCCTTCAACGAAGGCAACCGCGCCTTGACCTACTTCACCGCGCAGATGCTCGACATCGCCCACCTGAGCCGGGACGAGGCCGCCCGCCGCGAGGCAGAGGATCTGTTGGCGTTCCTCACGCCGATCTGCAAGGCGTTCATGACCGAGACCGGGCTGGAGGTGACCAACCACGGCATGCAGGTGTTCGGCGGCCACGGCTTCATCCGCGAATGGGGCATGGAGCAACTGGTGCGGGACTGCCGGATCGCGCCGATCTACGAAGGCACCAACGGCATCCAGGCGCTGGACCTGCTCGGGCGCAAGGTGCTCGGCAGCCAGGGCAAGCTGCTGCGCGGATTCACCCGGATCGTGCACAAGTTCTGTCAAGCGCACGCCGGCCATGCGCAGTTGGGCGGGTTCGTTGCGCAGCTCGATCAGCTCAACCGACAGTGGGGCGAATTGACTCTGCTGGTCGGCGGCGCGGCGATGAAGAACCCGGACGAGGTGGGTGCCGCGTCGGTGGACTATCTGATGTACAGCGGCTACATCGTCCTGGCTTACCTGTGGCTGCGCATGGCCCAGGTGGCCCAGGCGCAACTGGAGGCGGGCGAGGGCGACGGCGATTTCTGCCGGGGCAAGCTGGCCACCTGCGAGTTCTATTTCAAGCGCCTGCTGCCGCGCACCGCCGCTCATCGGGCCGCGGTCGAGGCGGGCAGCGATTGCCTGATGAAGCTGCCGGCGGAGCTGTTCTCGCTCTGACATCTCCTGTGGTTTGCTCCCGCTCGAGTGCGCAGCGCTGACTTTGGGTCGGCTGCGCTGTCGGCGGGAGCAAGCGCCCTCGCCACAAGGCCTTCACGTGCGGAATGCGGTGACCAAAAATTACATAATGGTCATCTGTTGACCCTATGTGTCGCAAAAGTTGTTGATGTACACTCCGGCTCAACGAAACCACCACTCCACGAATCACCTGTTTAGATCTGCGAGGTTTGCCATGGCTGACTACAAAGCGCCGCTGCGCGATATGCGCTTCGTCCTCAATGAAGTGTTCGAGGTCGCCAAGCTCTGGGCCGAACTGCCGGCGTTGGCCGAGACCGTCGACGCCGAGACCGTCGAAGCGATTCTCGAAGAGGCCGGCAAGGTCACCAGCAAAAGCATCGCGCCCCTGAGCCGGGCCGCCGACGAAGAAGGCTGCCGTTGGGCCGACGGTGCCGTCACCACGCCGGCCGGTTTCCCGCAGGCTTATCAGACCTACGCCGAAGGCGGCTGGGTCGGCGTCGGCGGCGATCCGGCCTACGGCGGCATGGGCATGCCCAAGGCCGTGTCGGCCCAGGTCGAGGAAATGGTCAACTCCGCCAGCCTCGCGTTCGGCCTGTACCCGATGCTGACCGCCGGCGCGTGCCTGTCGATCAACGCCCATGCCAGCGAAGAGCTGAAGGCCGCGTACCTGCCGAACATGTACGCCGGGGTCTGGGCCGGTTCCATGTGCCTGACCGAGCCGCACGCCGGCACGGACCTGGGCATCATCCGCACCAAGGCCGAGCCTCAGGCCGACGGCACCTACAAGGTCAGCGGCACCAAGATCTTCATCACCGGCGGCGAGCACGACCTGACCGAGAACATCATCCACCTGGTGCTGGCCAAGCTGCCGGACGCGCCGGCGGGCCCGAAAGGCATCTCGCTGTTCCTGGTGCCGAAGTTCCTGGTCAACGCCGACGGCAGCCTGGGCGCCCGCAACCCGGCCAACTGCGGCTCGATCGAGCACAAGATGGGCATCCAGGCCTCCGCCACCTGCGTGATGAACTTCGACGAAGCCGAAGGCTATCTGGTCGGCGAGCCGAACAAGGGCCTGGCCGCGATGTTCACCATGATGAACTACGAGCGTCTGGGCGTGGGCATCCAGGGCCTGGCCACCGGCGAGCGCTCCTACCAGAACGCCCTCGAATACGCCCGTGACCGCCTGCAGAGCCGTGCGCCGACCGGCGCGCAGAACAAGGACAAGGTCGCCGACCCGATCATCGTCCACCCGGACGTGCGCCGCATGCTGTTGACCATGAAGGCCTCGAACGAAGGCGGCCGTGCGTTCTCCACCTATGTGGCGATGCAACTGGACACCGCCAAGTTCAGCGAAGACGCCGCGACCCGCAAGCGCGCGGAAGACCTGGTGGCGCTGCTGACCCCGGTGGCCAAGGCGTTCCTCACCGACCTGGGCCTTGAGACCACCGTCCACGGCCAGCAGGTCTTCGGCGGCCATGGCTACATCCGCGAGTGGGGCCAGGAGCAACTGGTGCGTGACGTGCGCATCACCCAGATCTACGAAGGCACCAACGGCATCCAGGCGCTGGATCTGGTGGGGCGCAAGATCGTCGGCAGCGGCGGTGCGTTCTACAAGCTGTTCGCCGATGAGATGCGCCACTTCACCGCGACCGCCGACGCCGGTCTCGCCGAGTTCACCCAGCCGCTGAATGCGGCGGTCGATGTCCTCGACGAACTGACCGCCTGGCTGCTGGACCGCGCGAAGACCAACCCGAACGAAATCGGCGCGGCTTCGGTCGAGTACCTGCAAGCGTTCGGCTACGCCGCCTACGCCTACATGTGGGCACTGATGGCCAAGGCCGCGCTGAGCAAAGAGGCGCAGGACGATTTCTACGCGAGCAAGCTCGGCACCGCCCGGTTCTACTTCGCCCGCCTGCTGCCGCGGATCCACTCGCTGAGCGCATCGGTGAAGGCCGGCAGCGAGTCGCTGTACCTGCTGGACGCGGCGCAGTTCTGAGTCAGCCACGTCATGTAAGCTTTCGCTTACATGACGTGCCGCTTTTCTCCCCTATGCGCAGATTGGATCCAGAGCTAATCTTCTTTCCATGGACGTCGCGCAGGAAGCGCAAAGCAACAACACGGACACGTAGGATTCTGCCAGGGTGGCGGAGTGAAATGGATGTCAGGGAAACAGTCTGCAAAGCCCCGCTTCGGCGGGGTTTTCTTATGCCCGCAGAAAAGTTTCCACCCCTCGCCTCAAGGCCTTTCGCGGACTACAGCGGATCGGCCTCACGCTGCATCACCTCTTCCAGCAAGGTTCGCAGCAAGCTCATCGAAGCCTGCTGGCGTTGCACGTCGCGACACACCAGCCCCACCGTCAGCGGCACCCGCGGTTCGCTGAGCGGCTTCCATAGCAGGCCCTGATCGTCGTACTCCTGCTGCGAACGGCCGGGCAGCACCGTCGCCAGCCGCGTGTGGTGCAGGCTGTCGAGAATCCCCACCATGTTGTTCAGTTCCGCCTGCACGTGCGGGCGTCGCCCGAGCCGGGTCAGTTGCGCCTGCCAGATCTGGCGGATCTGGAACTCTTCCCCCAGCAGCAACATCGGCAGTTCGGCGGCCTGGCTCATCGAGACTTTCTTGAATTCCCGCAACGGGTGATCCGCCGGGATGACCAGCGTGAGTTCATCTTCGTACAGCTTCACGCCATGCAACCCGGGCTGGCGCGGCGGCAAGTAGCTGATGCCGATGTCCAGCGAGCCGTTGAGCAGGCGCCGTTCGATCTCCAGCCCCGTCAGCTCATAGATCTGCACCACCAGATGGGGCTGGGCCTTGCGCACCCGTTCGAGCATCTGCGGCACCAGGCTGGTGTGCACGGTCTGCAGCACGCCGATGGCCAGGGTGCGCAGAGCCTGGCCCTTGAAGTTGCCCAGGGCTTCCCGGGCCCGCTGCAGGCCGTCGAGCAACGGCAGGGCGTGGTTGTACAGGGTGTGGGCGGCGAGGGTGGGCAGCAGGCGTTTGCTGCTGCGCTCGAACAGGGTGACGTCGAGGTGCTGTTCAAGCTGGCGGATCTGCTGGGACAGGGCCGGCTGGGAGATCGACAGCCGCTCGGCCGCCCGCCCGACATGACCTTCCTCGTAGACCGCGACGAAATAGCGCAGTTGTTTGAAATCCATAAGCGTTACTTATCGAAAATGCTGGTAAATCGAAATGGCCCGACGCCGGGAACCGGCCTAGTCTAACCGCATTCACAGGGCTTGCAGGGCCGGAAAGGGCAATGACCAGCGTTTGTTTCAACCGAGTTTGCATAGGCAGTTCAAAAAACCTCAAACGAGGTTTTTTCCAATGACGCTGTTCGGATTGCGGCGTCCGGCGCCGAGCCTCGATGACCTGGCTTTCGAAGCCGGGCAAACCGATGCCGGCGACGTCGTGGAGCGCCTGATGTCCGGCGTCGAGCGCCCGCAGCAGGTATTCGTGCGCGGCCAAGGCTCGTGGCTGTGGGACAGCAACGACCGCGCGTACCTGGACTTTTCTCAGGCCGGCGGCGCCAACAGCCTCGGCCACAGCCCTTCGGCCCTGGTCAAGGCCATCGCCGGCCAGGCCCAGGCCTTGATCAACCCCGGCTTCAACCTGCTCAACCGCGGCATGCTCAGCCTCGCCGAGCGCCTGTGCGCCGGCACCGCCAGCGATCAGGCCTACCTGCTCAACAGCGGCAGCGAAGCCTGCGAGGCGGCGATCAAGCTGGCGCGCAAATGGGGGCAGCGGCACCGCGGCGGCGCCTCGCGGATCATCGTGGCCCGCCAGGGTTGCCACGGCCGCAGCCTGGCGACGATCTCGGCCTCGGACAGCGCCAACCTGACCAACCGTTTCGCGCCGCTGCTGCCGGGTTTCGACCAAGTGCCGTTCAACGACCTGCCGGCCTTGCATGCGGCGGTGGACGCGCAGACCGTGGCGATCATGCTTGAGCCGATCCAGAGCGATGCCGGGGTGATCCCGGCCAGCGAGCATTACCTCAAGGGCGTCGAGCGCCTGTGCCGCGAACTGGGCATCCTGCTGATCCTCGATGAGGTGCAGACCGGCATCGGCCGCTGCGGCACGTTGCTCGCGGAGCAAACCTTCGGCGTGCGCGCCGACATCGTCGTGCTCGGCAAGGGGCTCGGCGGCGGTGTGCCGCTGGCGGCCCTGCTGGCGCGGGGCACCGCGTGCTGTTTCGACGCCGGCGAGCTGGGCGGCACCCATCACGGCAATGCGCTGATGACCGCCGCCGGCCTGGTGGTGCTCGACAGCGTGCAGGACCGCGCCTTTCTTCAGCATGTGAACGACAACGGCCAGCATCTGCGAGAAGGCCTGGCCCGGTTGGCCCATCGATACGGGCACGGCGAATTGCGCGGTCAGGGCCTGTTCTGGGGGCTGAGCCTGTCGGACGACTCGGCGGATGCTGTGGTCAAAGCCGCGCTGCATGAAGGCCTGCTGCTCAACGCGCCGCAACCGGACTGCCTGCGCTTCACCCCGGCGTTGACGGTCAGCCAGGCCAACATCGACGAGATGCTGGTGCGCCTGGCCCGGGCCTTCTCCCGGGTGCGCACCGCGCAGGTGCAATGCCGCAAAGGGATTGCCGTCTGAGCTGACGTTTCCCACCCGAATTCAAGAACCGTCTCGCGGTATAACGCACGCCTCACGCCTGATTCTTTTCGCGTGGGGCGTTTTTTTGTGCCGTGAGCGGCGATTGCACTGAACCCCTGACCCGGCGTGCAGGTCGATTGGCTTGTACGGCTTGAGCCGACCCCATCCCGAACAGGAGCTGCCCATGGACTTCATCCGCATCATCATCGCCATCATCCTGCCGCCGCTGGGGGTGTTCCTTCAGGTCGGATTCGGCGGCGCGTTCTGGCTGAACATTCTGCTGACGTTGTGCGGGTACATTCCGGGGATCGTGCATGCGGTGTACATCATCGCCAAGCGTTGAGCGCTACGGCGTCTGACTGACCCCATCGCGAGCCTGCCCGCGATGGGGTCAGTCCATCGAATCCATCACCCGCCGATAGAACGCCCACTCTTGCTCCAGCGCATGGGCCTGGTTCGCGGCGCGGCGGAAGCCGTGGCGCTCATCGGCGTAATAGTGCGCCTCGACCGGAATGCCGTTGCGCTCAAGCGCCGCCACCATGTCGCGGGTCTGCTGCGGCACCACGACCGCATCCAGTTCGCCCTGAAAGAAAATCACCGGCACACCGATGTTGCCCGCATGCAGCAGGGGCGTGCGGGCGGCATAGCGTTCGGCGTCCCGCTGCGGATCGCCGATCAGCCAGTCCAGGTAATCGCCCTCGAACTTGTGGGTCGCCCGGCCCAGCGCCAGCGGATCGCTGACTCCGTACAGGCTGGCGCCGGCGCGGAACACCCGGTGGAACGCCAGGGCGCACAAGGTGGTGTAGCCGCCGGCGCTGCCGCCTCGGATAAAGGCGCGTTCGCCGTCGATCATGCCGCGTCCGGACAGATGCGCCACCACCGCGCAGGCGTCCTCGACGTCCACCTCGCCCCAGTTCAGGTGCAGGGCCTGCCGATATTCACGGCCGTAACCGCTGCTGCCCCGGTAGTTGAGGTCGGCGACGGCGAAGCCGCGTTGCGCCCAGTACTGGATGCGCGGATCGAGGATCGGGTAGCAGGCTGACGTCGGGCCGCCGTGGATGAACACCACCAACGGCGGCCGTGCGTCGCCGTTGGTGGCCGGATAGAAGAAACCGTGGGCCTCCCCGCCGCCGCTGGGGTAGCGCAGGGTCTGCGGTCGGCTGATGCGTTCGGCGGGCAGCGGCGCAGCGCCGCCGGCCAGTACCGTTACCTCGTGCGAGGTCCGGTCGATGGCGATGACCGCCGACGGGCTCACGGGGGAGGCGGCGATGGCGTAGATGAAACGCTCATCCAGCGCGAGATGACGGAAGCGGCTGTAAGCGCCGGTGAAGTCTTCGCCGGCGAGTGCCAAACGACCGAAGCCGCCTTCGCTCCAACTGGCCAGAAACGTCTCGCCCTGCGGCAGCCACGTGCAGCCGCCCATCTGCCAGGGCGCCGGGGCGTGGTCGGCCTCGGCGCTGGCCAATGGCTGCAGGCCGTCTGCGGACTCGACCCATGGCTGCCAATGCCCGCCACGGTCGGTCAGGCACCCCAGCCGTCCGTCAGCATCGAAGCGCGGTTGCTGGACCGACTCTTCTGGCCCGTCCCCGGCGATGCATCGTGCCGCGCCAACTCCCTGCGCCGTGCGTTCGGCCACCATCAACCGGGTCGACGTCCAAGGCTGATGCGGCCGGCTCCATTCGATCCAGGCCAGACGCCGGCCGTCGGGGCTCACGACCGGAGCGGCGTAGAAGTCCGCGCCTTCGGCCAGCACCTTTCGGTGGCCGTCAGCCAGACCGACGGACACCAAGCGGTGCCGGTCGCGCTGTTCTTCGACCGCCAGCACCTGGCCACCGTAGAAACCCAGGTCGCCATAGCGGCACTCGCCGGAGGTCAGCGCCTCGGGCGCCCCTTCCGGCGTTTGGCGGTAAAGCTGCTGATCCGCCTCGTTGACGAACACCACCCCGTCATCCGTCAGGCAGAACGCCCCGCCGCCGTATTCGTACACGCGGCTGCGCACGCTGAACCCGGGCGGGGTCAGGCATCGGGCCTGCCCGTCCCGCCAGTGCCAGATCCGGCATGCGGCGTCTTGGGGACGGTATTCGTTCCAGAACAGGCCAAGGGCGCCCAGTTGCAGTTCGGCGAAATCCACCCCGGCGGTGACGGCGGCGGTGGCGCTGAACGGTTCAGCCCTTGGCGATGAGGCGCGAGTTTCGTTCATTGCGAAAGGCCAGTTGATCGATGGTCTGGGTGGCGTGCTCGGCCTCTTCGCGGGCGGCCAGGATCACGCCGTGGTGTTCGGACTTGCTGCACACCGGGTCGGCGTTGCTCGCATCGCCGGTGAGCATGAAGGCCTGGCAGCGGCAGCCGCCGAAGTCCTGTTCCTTCTCGTCGCAGGAGCGGCACGGCTCGGGCATCCAGTCGTAGCCGCGAAAGCGGTTGAAGCCGAACGAGTCGTACCAGATGTGCTGCATGCTGTGGTCGCGCACGTTGGGGAACTGCACCGGCAACTGCCGGGCGCCGTGGCAGGGCAGGGCCGTGCCGTCCGGAGTGACCGTCAGGAACAGGCTGCCCCAGCCGTTCATGCAGGCCTTGGGGCGTTCTTCGTAGTAGTCCGGGGTGACGAAGATCAGCTTGCACGGATGCCCTTCGGCCTCCAGTTTGGCGCGGTACTCGTTGGTGATGCGCTCGGCGCGCACCAGTTGCTCGCGGGTCGGCAGCAGGCCGACGCGGTTGAGCTGCGCCCAACCGTAGAACTGGCAGGTGGCGAGCTCGACGAAATCCGCCTCCAGCGCCAGGCACAGCTCGATGATGCGGTCGATCTTGTCGATGTTGTGCCGGTGGGTGACGAAGTTGAGCACCATCGGATAGCCATGGGCCTTGACCGCCCGGGCCATCTCCAGCTTCTGGGCGAAGGCCTTCTTCGAGCCGGCCAGCAGGTTGTTCACCTGCTCGTCGCTGGCCTGGAAGCTGATCTGGATGTGGTCGAGGCCGGCTTTCTTGAAGTCACTGATCTTCTGCTCGGTGAGGCCGATGCCAGAGGTGATCAGGTTGGTGTAGAAGCCCAGCTTGCGCGCCTCGCCGATCAGTTCGGCGAGGTCCTGGCGCACCAGCGGTTCGCCCCCGGAAAAGCCCAGTTGCGCCGCGCCCATCTCCCGCGCCTCGCGGAACACCTTGAGCCACTGTTCGGTGCTCAGTTCCTGGCCCTGCTGCGCGAAGTCCAGCGGGTTGGAGCAGTACGGGCATTGCAGCGGGCAGCGGTAGGTCAGCTCGGCGAGCAGCCACAGCGGCAGGCCGACCTCGGGTTTGGGCGGCACCTGCACCGACGGTTCAGGCAAGGGTGATCCAGTGCTCTGCACGGGCGACCTCCATGAATTGCTCGATGTCGTCACCGAGCTCCAGCACGCCGGGGAACTGCAGCGCGAGGGTGTCGATGATCGCGGCGACATCCCGCTCGCCGTCGATCAGGCCGCCGATCAGCGCGGCGCTGTCGTTGAGCTTGATCATGCCCTCGGGGTACAGCAGCACGTGGCCTTTCTGCGCCGGTTCGTACTGGAAACGGTAGCCGGGGCGCCACTGCGGGATCAGGCTGCGGTCGAAGCTCATAGGGTGATTCCTTTATGCCAGACCCGTTCTCCGGTCACGCTGTGATACGGCGGGCGGTTCAGTTCGTAGGCCATGCTCATGGCGTCGAGCATGCTCCAAAGGATGTCCAGTTTGAACTGGAGAATCTCCAGCATGCGCTCCTGGCCCTCGCGGGTCTTGTAGTGCTCCAGGGTGATCGCCAGGCCGTGCTCCACGTCCCGGCGCGCCTGGCCCAGGCGGGTGCGGAAGTATTCGTAGCCGGCCGGGTCGATCCACGGGTAATGCTGGGGCCAGCTGTCGAGGCGCGACTGGTGGATCTGCGGCGCGAACAGCTCGGTCAGCGAGCTGCTGGCGGCTTCCTGCCAACTGGCGCGGCGGGCGAAGTTGACGTAGGCGTCGACCGCGAAGCGCACGCCGGGCAGCACCAGTTCCTGGGAACGCAGTTGATCCGGGTCGAGGCCGACCGCCTGGCCCAGGCGCAGCCAGGCCTCGATGCCGCCGTCTTCGCCGGGCGCGCCGTCGTGGTCGAGCAGGCGCTGGATCCACTCGCGGCGGATTTCGCGGTCCGGACAGTTGGCCAGGATCGCCGCGTCCTTCAGGGGAATGTTCACCTGATAGTAGAAGCGGTTGGCGACCCAGCCCTGGATCTGCTCACGGGTGGCCCGGCCTTCATACATCGCCACGTGGTACGGGTGATGGATGTGGTAGTAGGCGCCCTTGGCGCGCAGCGCCGCCTCGAATTCGGCGGGGGACATCGGGGTGTCGGTCATGTCGGTTCTCCGGGAACAACCGTTGGATTCTTGGGTGCCGGTCAGGACGCCTTCGCCGGTCAGCCAGCTGCCACAGGTTTTGTGTGTATCACGGAACCTTGTGGGAGCTGGCTGGCCAGCGATGATGCCATCAACTAGAGCACCAGGCTCATGCCGTCATAGGCCACTTCGACCTCACGCCGCGCCAGCTCCGCCCGCTCCGGCGAATCCTCGTCGAGGATCGGGTTGGTGTTGTTGATGTGGATGAGCACCTTGCGCTGCTTAGGCAATTGCTCCAGCACTTCGAGCATGCCGCCGGGGCCGTTCTGGGCCAGGTGGCCCATCTCGCGGCCGGTGCGGGTGCCGACGCCGCGGCGCTGCATCTCATCGTCGTCCCACAGCGTGCCGTCCACCAGCACGCAGTCGCTGCCGGCCATGATCGCCAGCAGCGGCGCATCGACCTTGCCCAGCCCCGGAGCGTAGAACAGCTTGCCGCCGGTGTTCAGGTCTTCGACGATCAGGCCGATATTGTCGCCCGGGTGCGGGTCGAAGCGGTGCGGCGAATACGGCGGCGCGGCGCTGCGCAGGGGCAGCGGGGTGAAGCGCAGGTTCGGGCAGGCGGCGATGGTGAAGCTCTGGTCGAGCTCGATGCGGTTCCAGTCCAGGCCGCCGTTCCAGTGCTTGAGCATGTTGAACAGCGGGAAACCGGTGCTCAGGTCTTCGTGGACCATGTCCGTGCACCAGACCTGATGCGGGCAACCTTCGCGCAGGCTGAGCAGGCCGGTGGTGTGGTCGATCTGGCTGTCCATCAGGATGATCGCGCCGATGCCGGTGTCGCGCAGGGCCCGGCCCGGCTGCATCGGGGCGAAGCCCTGGAGCTGGGCGCGGATGTCCGGCGAGGCGTTGCACAGCACCCAGTTCACGCCGTCATCGGAGATCGCGATGGACGATTGGGTGCGGGCCCGGGCGTTCAGGCTGCCGTCGCGAAAGCCGGCGCAGTTGACGCAGTTGCAGTTCCACTGCGGAAAACCGCCGCCGGCGGCCGAACCCAGAATCTGGACAAACATGAGCGCTCCATCATTTCAACGCGGATAACAAAACGCCCCGGCGGGCCGAGGCGTTGCACTGCTGTGTTCTGCCTGGGGCAGGACTCAGCGGCTGGCGAAGTACATGGTGACTTCGAAGCCGATGCGCAGGTCGGTGTAGGCCGGTTTGGTCCAGGACATAAGGTGACTCCTCAATGGTTTCGGGTGGTTGAGACAGCGCTATCCATAGGTATAGTCCACGGCAGCGCGATGACGTTCAAAATAGTTAGGCGGCTATGTTACTCAAAATTTCAGAGGCTTTGCCCGTGAATCTGCGAGAAAGCTCATTGCAGCTCAGGTAATGATCATTTTGCCGTTCGCCACGGCGCACCCGGCGAAGGGCTGTCGGCCAGGCAGCGCCAGCCGCCTTCGGCGCTGATCAGGCGCTGCGCTGCGGCGGTCAGGGCCACACGGTTCGTCTCGCCGATGGCGCAGGCCAACTGCGCCAGATAATCCGACGGATGGCCGGCCAGCCTGGCCTGCCACAGCAGTTCGGCGGCGTCCTTCAGGGCGAGGCCGTTGACGTCGAACTGATCGGCCAGCGCCTGGCGCTGTTGCCGGAACGCTTGATCGTCAAGGCTTTCGGTAAGCGCCGCAAGCGCGTCCATGAACTGCCGGATGTGTTCGAGCAACCCGGCAGGCGCAACGCTCGGCGACTGCACGCCGAACAGCAGCCCGGTCTGGCCGTGCACCGAGCGGATCCCGCTGAACACCGCATAACCCAATTGCAGCTCGACCCGCAGGCGTTGGTAGAACGGCGTCTGGCCAATGTGGGCCAGCAGGCGCCAGGCTGCTTCGTCGTCGAGTCCGTGGCGGGCGGCCGGGCAGAACAGCAGCAGCGCATGCTCGCGGGACGCGGTATCGATGTGAGTCCAGAGCCGTTCGCCGTTGATCGCCGGCTGCGGCGGCAATTGATTGTCCGCGGTGCCCGGAATGCGGCTCAGGGCCAGGCCCATGGCCGACTGGGTCCTGGCGTTGAGGCCGAGGGCCAGACCGTCCCAGCGCGCCGTTGTCCACAGGTGCGCGGCGTCGTCAGCGCTGCCGACGGATTCCAGGCCTTGCTCCGGCAACGCCTTGAGCAACTGGCGGATCGGCATCAATGGCCTCTCCGGTTCGGCCGGCGGGGCATCGCCGTCCGTTTGCGTCAGCGTTTGCAGCGCAGATTCGAGGACCGCCGGCATCGGCTCCTGCAGGCCGGTGAGTTTCAGCAGCCATTGATTCCCCGTTGTCGCGAAGGTCAGCTCGACCCCGGCCTGACGCGCGTCCTCGCCCACGTCTTGCAGAGCCCGTTGCAGCCTCGCCGGCAGCCCTTCGGCCGGGGCCGATGCGAGCACCGAGCGCACAAACACCGCGCCTTCTTCGCCGGTATCCGGCAAGGCCTGGCTGAACTGCATCGCCGAGCGTTCCCGGCGGCTGCGCGAGCGATCCTGGGCAAAGGTGCGCAGGCCGCGGTGGGCGCTGGTCTGGCCGCGGATCAGATTGGCGTTGGCCAGCGGCGGCGCTTCACGCAAGAACGGATTGGCGGCGGGCAGATGCCAACGGTCGCTGAAGTTATCCACAACGCCGAGCTGGCGCAGGAGTTGTCCGAGCGCAGCGGCGCCGGCATCGGACAGGCTGCTTTCCGATTGCTCGCTGTCCGCCTGCGCCGATTGCAGCGCGCCGCTGACCTGTTGCCGGCGTTGCAGCAGCGTCGCGTATTCCTGGCGCAATGCCGGCCAGTCCCGCTGCGCGGCAAAGAAGCTCAACCAGTCGTGCAGCGTTTCGACGAGGGCTTCGGCACCCGTGGCGGGAGTGCTGAACTGCACATGCAGCAAGGCTTGCCCGCCGAAGCGGTACAGCGGCTCGGCCTTCAGGGCTTGCGCCAATCCCTGATGGCGCAGGTGGGCGAGCAGCCCGCCGGGTTTGGCGCTGTTCAGCCAATGGCAGAGGAACGCCATCGCTTCGGCGGATCCGTCCGGCAGATCCTCAAGAGCGAACAACTGGTGAAGCACTCCTTCACCGACCTGTTGATAACTTTTCGCCGAGCCAGCCACCAAGGGTACGGGAGGCGTTTGCGCAACCTTATCCCCAACCGGCAGCGCCGCGTCGAACTGCCGGGCCAGGGCCTGCAATGCGTCGAGGCTCTGGGGGCCGACCAGGCTCAGGGTCATCTGGCCGGTGCGATAGAACCGCTGATGGAAGGCCTTCAACGCCTGCTGAAATTCCGCCTGTGGCACCGGCAGGCTGTCCCGATTGCCGGCATGGAAGCCGCGCAGCGGATGGTCGGCCGCCAGACCTGCATACAGCGCCTGTTGCTGCTGGGCTGCCGCATCCTGCGACCAGGCGACGAATTCCGCGTGCAGCACTTCCCGTTCGCGCAACTGATCGTCCGGATTCATGCGGGGATGGGCGAGCATGTCCGACAGACGCTCAAGCCCATCGCTGAAGGACGCGGTCGGTAGCTCAATGAAAAAGTCCGTGGTGCGTTCGCGGGTGCTGGCGTTCACCTGGCCGCCGTGGCGCTGCACGTAGGCCATCAGCCCTTGCTGCGCGGGAAAGCGCTCGGTGCCGAGAAACAGCAGATGCTCCAGGAAATGCGCCATGCCCGGCCATGCCAACGGCACGTCATGGCTGCCGGCGGCCACCCGCAGCACGGCGGCGCTGCGCGTCATGCCGGGCACGTGGCGCAGGGTCACGCGCAAGCCGCTGGCCAGGGTTTCGGTGTGGGGGCGGGAATGAGTCGGCGCAGGCATGGGCACTTCCAGAACGGTGAGGTGCCCATGCTAGCGGATTACGCAGGGTCAGCGTTTGTTCAGTGCGTCGTACAGCTCGGGGCGACGGTCGGTGAAGTAGCGGTTGGCGGCGCGGGAATCGGCCATCAGGCGCCGGTCCAGTTCGCCGACGATCAAGGCTTCGTCCAGGCCGGCCTGGGCGATGCGGCTGCCGTCCGGCGCGGCGATGCTGCTCTGGCCGCAGTAATGGATGTCGCCTTCGTGGCCGCAGTAATTGGCGTAGGCCACGTAGCACTGGTTTTCGAAGGCGCGGGCACGGACGGTGACGTCGGCGATGAAGTCGTACGGCACCATGTTCGCCGTCGGCACCAGGATCAGCTCGGCGCCTTGCAGGGCCAGGCGCCGGGCGTTCTCCGGGAACTCCACGTCGTAGCAGATCAGGAAACCGAGCTTCCAGCCGTTGAGCTCGACGATGGGAAACTCATCTTCGCCGGGGCTGAACATCGACCGGTCGAGATCGCCGAACAGGTGCGTCTTGCGGTAGTTGCACAGGCGTTCGCCCTGGGCGTCGATCAACTGCACGGCGTTGTAGATCTGCCCGTCGGCGGTGCGCTCCGGATAGCCGTATAGGATCGCCAGGCCGGCGGCCTTGGCGATCCGTCCGATCTGTTGCGCCCATTCGCCGTTGTAGACCTCGGCCAGCGTGCCGACCGCTTCCTGGCCGATGTTGTAGCCGGTCATGAACATCTCCGGCAGCACCAGCAGGTCGGCGCCCTTGGCCTCCATCGCCACTCGCTGGAGGCGCTGCAGGTTCGCGGCCGGTTCCAGGGGCAGCGGCGGACATTGGTAAAGGGCTACACGCATCGGGGGTTCCTCTTACTCAGGCAGGGCGACAGGGCCGATGTCTTTGAACACATCACCCGGGCCCGGGTTCTCTTTATGTGTGGCGCCGCCGAAGTGTTTCATGATTCCCCACACCGCGTTGAGCGAAGTCTGCACCGCGCCTTCGACCCACGCCGGGGTCCACGACACGTCGTCGCCTGCGATGAAGATCCCGCGCTGCTCGGCCGGCATCTCGTCCTGCATGAAGTGCGCGTACATGCGCTGGTTGTAGCGGTAGTGGCCGGGCAGGGCGCCTTTGAAGGCACCGAGGAAGTGCGGGTCGGCTTCCCACGACACGGTGATCGGATCGCCGATGATGCGCGAGGCGATGTCGACCTTCGGGTAGATCTTCTTCAATGCATCCAGCGCCAGTTTCACGCGCTTTTCCACCGGGTGCGGGAGCATCTTCAGCGCATCGCTCATCCACGAGTACGACAGGCAGATCACGCCCGGCTTGTCGTCGCCGTTGTCGAACAGGTACGTGCCGCGGGTGAGGCGGTCGGTGAGGGTCATGCTCATCAGGTCGCGGCCGGTTTCCGGATCCTTGTCCTTCCAGAACGGCCGGTCGACCATCACGAAGGTTTTCGACGACTGCATGTAGCGGGTGCGGTCGAGGGCCATCCACATCTTTTGCGAGAACAGGGTCTCTTCGCACTCGATCTGGGTGGTCAGCAGCCAGCTCTGGCAGGTGGTCAGCACGGCGGCGTATTCCCGGGTGTCGCCGTTGTTGTCGGTGACGGCGAAACGGCCGCCCGGCGCGTGGGCGATCTTCTTCACGCCCGAACGCGGCGCGCCGCGGTGCAGCGACTTCAGGCTGGTGCCTTGCGGCCAGTGCACGCAGCGCTCCGGCACGTGCCGCCAGATGCCCTGAGGCACCTGTTCGACGCCGCCGACCACCAGGTGCTGGTGATCGTCGCAGTTGGTCATCACCACGCGGAAGATTTCCAGCATCGAGTTGGGGAAGTCCGAGTCCCAGCCGCCGGTGCCGAAACCGACCTGGCCGAACACTTCGCGGTGGTGGAACGACAGTTTGGCGAACGCCTTGGACGTGGCGACGAAGTCATAGAAGGTGCGGTCGTCCCACAGCGGCACGAGGGTGTTCCACAGCTCTTTGAGGCGCGGCACGTCGCGGTCGCGGATCGCCTGCTGGATCTCGCCGAAGCGCGCGCCGTCCTCCAGGGCGTCCGCCCAGGCGTCGGCCACTTCCTGGAACAGTGCAGGAAGATCCGCCAGTTTCTGTGCGTAATGGGTTTTGCCTTCCAGGTCGATCACGGTGCTGCCGGAGGCCGGCGTCAGCGGGTTGGGGAAGGGCTTGGTTTCCAGGCCGAGCTTGTCGACATAGTGGTAGAACGCGGTGGACGACACCGGGAAACGCATCCCGCCCAGTTCCGCGACGATGCCGTCGGTGCCGTTGAACGCCTGGGAGCGCAGGCGGCCGCCCAGCTTCGAGGCCTCGTAGACCACGGGCTTGAGGCCCAACTTCATCAGCTCGTAGGCGGCCACAAGCCCGGCGATGCCGGCGCCGACGATCGCCACTTCCGCGCCGTGGTGCTGCTCAGGAATGCTGCCCAGGCCGGCTGGGTGTTCGATCCAGTCGTCGAAGGCGAATGGGAAGTCCGGGCCGAAGATGGTGACCGGTTTTTTACCGTCTGCAGGATGGCGATTGTTCTTGTTCATGGCTGACCTTGCTGGCGACCCGACGCCGGATGCGCGTCTGAGTATAGGAAAAGATGCCGGCCATTCTAGGGAGCGCAGAACACGTTAATAAGACGCAAAGTGTCGTCGTTATGCTGATTCATCAGTCGATATGACGAAGCTGGTGTGCATAGTGAGCAAAACAGGAGCGAGCCTGCTCGCGATGAGGCCCGACCGCACGACCGAAATGCCGAACCCGACGGTCAAACCGGCTGCCCCCGGTCGATCTTGCTGCTCAGGATGATCGACGTGGTCGTCTTCTCCACCCCGTCCACGCTGCCGATCTGGTCGAGCAACTGATCCAGTTGCTCCGGCGAGTCGGTGCGCAGCCACGCCACATAATCAAATTCGCCACTCACCGCACACAGCTGTTGCACCTGCGCCATGGCGCTGAGCCGGCGCAGCACCTCTTTGCCGGAGCGCGGCTGCACGGTGATGCCCACGTACGCCTGCAATCCGCCGTCCACCACCCGCTGGCCCAGGCGCACGCCATAACCGGTGATGACCTTGGCCTTTTCCAGCCGCGCCAGCCGCGACGTCACGGTGGTGCGGGCGATGCCCAATTGCCGCGCAAGCATCGCCACGCTTTCGCGGGCGTTGATTTGCAGGGCGGCGATCAGCTGGCGGTCGATTTCGTCGAGCACGGGCGGGCGGATGTCAGGCAAAGGGCGTCTCCAGGGGCGCGGACGGATGGGCTGCATGTTACAGATTCAGGCGCGAGAACGCTTACGGCCGATAATCGAACGGTTTTTTGGACTGTCTGGTTCATTTCTATTGCGACAAATTGCCATAAGTAACCGTCCGGTACATTATTCCGCCCTTGTCACAAATGGGAACAACGTCCGACATGAACGATTCTGGGGCTGCCGCCGGCAGCAAATGGCTGCTGCGCGGTCTGGGTGTGTTGATTGCCTTGATCGGGCTCGGTCTGGCCGGCGGCGGTGGCTGGCTCGTCGCCTTGGGCGGCAGCGGGTACTTTCTGCTGATGGGCCTGGCGATGCTGGTGTCCGGGGCAATGATCGCCCGTGGCCAACGGCAAGGGGCATGGCTGTACGGCGTCGCGTTGATCCTCACCGTGATCTGGGCACTGTGGGACGCTGGCCTGGAATACTGGCCGCTGGTTTCCCGGGTGCTGACCTTCGCCGTGATCGGCTTCGTTGTGGCGCTGGTCTACCCGACGCTGGCGCGGGTCTCCGGTGCCAAGGCAGGGCGGGGCGCCCACGGGCTGGCGGGCGTGCTGGGCGTCGGCATCGCCGCGGCCCTGGCCTACATGTTTGTGCCGACCCACGTGGTCGAAGCCTCCAGCGTGCCGGCCGTCACCCCAGTCACGCCGGGCACGGAGCAGAAGGACTGGGCCCATTGGGGCAACACCACCGCCGGCAACCGCTTTGCCGCGCTGGACCAGATCAACAAGGCCAACGTCGACAAGCTCCAGGTGGCCTGGACCTTCCACACCGGCGACATCCCGCAGAGCACCGGTGCCGGCGCCGAAGACCAGAACACGCCGCTGCAGATCGGCGACACGGTCTACGCCTGCACCGCCTACGGCAAGGTCTTCGCCCTCGATGCCGACACCGGCACCCAGCGCTGGAAGTTCGACCCTCAGGGCAGCGCACCGAACTGGCAGCGATGCCGGGGATTGGGTTACTTCGAAGCGCCTTCAGACGGGTCGGCCGCTGCCCCGGCAGCCTGTGCGAAACGTCTGTTCCTGCCGACCGGCGATGCGCGCCTGATTGCGATCAACGCCGAAACCGGCGAGCCCTGCGCCGACTTCGGCGACAAAGGCACCGTCGACCTGAAAACCGACATGGGCGACGTCAAACCGGGTTACTACCAGCAGACCTCGACCCCGCTGGTGGCCGGCGACGTGGTGATCATCGGCGGCCGCGTGGCCGACAACTACTCCACGGGCGAGCCGCCGGGCGTCATCCGCGCCTACGATGTGCGCAGCGGCGAGCTGGTGTGGGCCTGGGATCCGGGCAACCCGAACATCACCAAACGCCCGCCGCCCGGTGAGACCTACACCCGCGGCACGCCGAACGTGTGGTCGGCCATGTCCTACGACGCCAAACTCGGACTGGTCTACCTGCCGACCGGCAACGCCACACCAGACTTCTTCGGCGGCCAGCGCACCGAGTTCGACGACAAGTGGAGTTCCTCCATCGTCGCCCTCGACGTGAAGACCGGTCAGGTGCGCTGGCACTTCCAGACCACCCATCACGACCTGTGGGACTTCGACCTGCCGGCCCAGCCGCTGCTGTACGACCTGCCGGACGATCGGGGCGGCACGCAGCCGGCGCTGGCGCAGGTGACCAAGCAGGGCGAGATTTTCTTGCTCAACCGCGAGACCGGCAAACCGATCGCCCGCGTCGAGGAACGCAAGGTGCCGCAAGGCAACGTGCCGGGCGAACGCTACTCGCCGACCCAGCCGTTCTCGGTGGAGATGCCCTCCATCGGCAACCAGACCCTGACCGAATCCGACATGTGGGGCGCCACGCCGTTCGATCAACTGATGTGCCGCATCCAGTTCAAGGGCATGCGCCACGAAGGCGTCTACACCCCGCCGGGCATGGATCGCGCCCTGCAGTTCCCCGGCTCCCTCGGGGGCATGAACTGGGGCAGCGTGTCGGTGGATCCGAACTCCCATTACATGTTCGTCAACGACATGCGCCTGGGCCTGGCCAACTACATGATCCCGCGTAACCGGATCGCCGCCGGCGCCAGCGGCATCGAGATGGGCGTGGTGCCGCAGGAAGGCACCCCGTTCGGCGCGATGCGCGAGCGCTTCCTGTCGGCGGCGGGCATTCCGTGCCAGAAGCCGCCGTTCGGCACGATGTCCGCCATCGACCTGAAGACCCGCAAACTGGTCTGGCAAGTGCCGGTCGGCACCGTGCAGGACACAGGCCCGCTGGGCATCCGCATGCACCTGCCGATCCCGATCGGCATGCCGACCCTGGGCGCCTCGCTCGCCACCCAGTCCGGCCTGCTGTTCTTCGCCGGCACCCAGGACTTCTACCTGCGCGCCTTCGACACCGGCACCGGCGACGAAATCTGGAAATCCCGCCTGCCGGTGGGCAGCCAGTCGGGGCCGATGACCTACGTGTCGCCCAAGACCGGAAGGCAGTACATCCTGCTGACGGCGGGCGGTGCGCGGCAGTCGACGGATCGGGGGGATTATGTGATTGCGTATGCGTTGCCGCGGTGAGGGCTGAGACGCAGACATGAAAAAGCCGCGCATTCGCGCGGCTTTTTGGTGTCTGGTGGGCCCACACGGACTCGAACCGTGGACCAAAGGATTATGAGTTCGCCAATGACACCGTTGCGCTAGGTTTCATTGGGTTACACGAGGAAACGGTACAGTACGCGAAAGTGCAGGGCAATCAGTACGTTAGCGAACGGTACGTTACAGGTGAGGACCTTCGTGCTGTACCGCTAGTGTACCTTTGCGATAGAGGCACACGCGTCCGGCTTGATGTCGGTGTTATCGTGGTTCGGCTCAAATCCTGCGCCCCAACCCTCGACCGGCTGCGGCAGCAGAGCTGCCTTGGTCTCGGGTTATCGACCTTAAGGCATCACCAGCGTTTATTGGATTGTTTCAGGTTGACAAAATCCCGAAATTGCCAGATTCTCTCGGTTGACAAAAACCGATTTTCGCCAGGAATCGCTATGACCTATCGACACCCTTCTTCGTTTTACCCGGACCTTACCGACGATCGCCTGGCGAAAATTGCTGAGCCGCTGCTCGACATTCGTTATAGCACCATCCGCGAGATGGCTTCCCCGTTTGACGATACGTATACCCAAGAGACAGCGGTATTTGGACGGTCCCGCAACATGCTGATCCATCTTTGCATGGGCGGCAAGTATGACTGGCTAAGTCTCGCCAGCCCCGGCATGGATGTCACTTTCCGTATTGGCAATGTGCCATGTCGCTTTTTCCGTGATGATCCTGAACTGCCGGGAAAACCGGGGTTCTTCAAGAGAAATGCGGTTGATGATCTCTTCTCTCCAGATGAAAACGATCCTGTTATGTGGCGTTTTGTCGTTGAGCGAGCTCTAACTGAGGATGACGAGGATCGAGTTTTTCTGATTGGCTACAACGCATTTCAGGAAAAGATCTCTCAGTGGGCCTATGGTTCCTCTGGACCAATCCTCCATTCTGTGGACAGCGACGTGCCTAAGGTCAAAGAGCTTCCCCCAGCAGCAGTCGAGGTGCGGGAAGACACTGTCCGGAAAGATAGAGACGCTCAAAACGAGTGAAATAGATGAACGTTTTATTTGATGGAGCATCCCTAAGACTAGCCCGCGTATTTAGCGGGCTTGCTCTTGAAGAGGTTGCTGAAAAGGTAGGGAAAACCCGCCAGTACTTGCATAAGCTTGAAACCGGGCAGGGTAAGCCCACTGAGCAGCTAGCGTACGACCTTGCAGATGCACTTGATGTCGAGGTGGGTTTTTTCGCGCCTAGAAATAACAGGCTTCACGAAGACCAGTTTCACTTTAGAAAACTACTCACTACAAAAAATACTATAAAACAAGTTGCTGTTGCGCGCGGAGAAATGATTGATTCCCTGATTCGATTTCTCGAACAGGAGCTTCGATTGCCGGAAGTGAAAATTCCAAGTATTGCTCAGATTCAGACGTACGAGGACATTGAGCGTGCAGCGGAGCGTTGCCGAAATGAGTGGGATCTTGGGCTTGCGCCAATTGGTAGTATGACCAGGTTGGCAGAGAACCTAGGAGCTGTGGTTACTACATTCTCCGGTATTTCCAAAGAAATCGACGCGCTCTCAGTTTCTGTGGAAAGACCTTTTATAGTTAGGAACACTGCAAAAGAGAGTGCATGCCGACAGCGGTTTGACATTGCGCATGAGTTAGGGCACCTGGTGATGCATGAAGGTATCGTTACAGGTGATCGCGTTACTGAAAATCAAGCAAACCGCTTTGCTAGTGCGCTGCTGCTGCCGCGCACTATGATGGCTAAATTATTTCCGCGTCCAAATGGTACTAGACTAGACTGGAAAGGAATGCGTGAGTTTAAACTGACCTGGAAAGTCAGTAAGGCCGCTATTCTGTACAGAGCTAAGCAGCTAGATCTAATTACGGAGTCGCAATACAAGACTGGAGTTATCACTCTCAAAAAGTACGGAGAGTCAAACGGGGAGAAGGAAGATTATCTAATAGCTCAGGAACCTCCAGAAATGCTCGCTAGGTCACTGTTTGTTTTGGCCGAAAAGAGAGGGATCGGTGTTGGCGAAATTGCCAAGGCTCTAAACGTAAAGGTTGGTTTTTTGAAAGAGCTTACCGGTTTAGAGGATTTTGTCGAGCAGCGCCCCCAAGTCCCACCAAGGGTTCCGTACTTACGGCTTGTGACTTGATATAAGAGATCATTTGGAATAGAGGTTTTCTGGCAGTTATTGCGTAAACTGTCGGAAGCTTCATCTAATAGAGGCTATTACTGCCAATAACAAGGTGGTAGTGGCCTTTTATTTTTATGCGACAAAAATTTATAGGGCGGACTAAGGCTTTATGACTTACCAGCATCTTGAATCTGCCGTGGTGATTGAAGATTTAGATCACGATTGTGCGAGCTACCTAGAATTGCGATTGAGGAATAAAGCAGGAGGGACAGCTTATGCTAACCAGTGTCAGTTCTGTGGAGAATTTCGCGGTGGTGAGATAAGTAAGTCTAAAGTGAAAGTTCAGCCGCCGCATGGTGATTCAATTCTAGAGGATGCGTTTAATAGGAAAAGGACAGAAATACTATCTTCAGCGCGAGTTGAGTTGATGCCTTCATTGAACCCTTGGCAAGGGAAAACAATGGAGCAGAAGTTGGCTGGGCTTGAGGAGGTTATTAGTGGCTACTGCAGGGAAAACGAGGTAGAGGTTTCTAGTTTGCTTTCTACCTATTTAATACGGCAGCGTAATAAATATATAGATGAGGGGTTTTCGTCGAAGTGGTGTAGTGAGGAGGAGCTTCATGCTTGGTTTGAAAAGAATTTTTCAAAATGGTTTTATATCTATCATGAGGTCAGCGGTACCGGATTTGTTGATAGAGAGATTGAGCGTGTAAGAATAGACTTTGTAATCAGGGCAAGGGATGAGCTTGTTGCGTGTGGGTTTACTGATAAGTATATCGGGGTGGAGGTCAAGCATTTAAGTCCAGTGACCGGAAAAGGATTTCATGGTAAGAGCTCTAGAGGAGTGTTTCAGGCCCTTAGCTATTGGTATAGCGGGGCTAGATGGGATCTGCCTAATGAAAGTGGTGTTGAGTTGGCCACTGTATTAATGTTTAGCAATCTTTCGTTTCAAGATGAGTCGGATTATGTATTTGGTAGTTATGATTCCCATTATAGAAAGGTCTGGAAGTCATATCTTAGTGTCGCGAATCACGCTAATGTCGGTGAGCTAACAGTCAAGATTTGGAATGGTGCTGTTGACTCTTGGGCTATGGAGTATGATGGCTCTAAATATTTTTCGGTAAGCAATTGGCGTGGTCCCGCGAAGGGTAACCCAAATGTCATCGCGAAACGAAGAATTGGTAGCATGAAAAGATAGGTTTCCTTTGTAATTGCCTGGGGCAGGGCGGCCGTTGTCTATTATGCTGAAAGTAGGCAGCTTGGCGCTGCCCTACATGAGTTAGTGATATTTTTTAAGGGTTGAGTATGCTGAAACTCCACTTGGAGTAGGTGTTCGAGTGTTCAAGACAGTTCGTGCTGCAGTGACTTTGCAAGGCCGCAGCCCCTCGCTACCTTGTCCTAATTGGAATTGCCCGTAGCTACTAGAAGTTTTGTTTACGCAGTGCCCCAGCGCAGCCGAGATGTCTTCATCAATCAACCCGTGCCGCTTCCAATCACTTGCTGCGGCATTGCGCAGATGATAGGGACATATTCTGAATTTCAGTCTGGGCCACAATTTCTGTCCAGCCGACGACAACGATGCACGCCAGTTGGTAGTTTTCTCAACTTGAACAAATGTCTCGATTCTTTCCGTGTCCGAGCCAATATTTTGGCAGACCTCAAATAGAGCTCTAACCAGTGGGCTTTGATCGATCCGATAGGTGATCTCGCGCCAGGGCTGACCTTTCTGGTCGGTGACCTTGATTCCGTTGTCGATGCGGACAGTCAACAGCTCGTTTTCTTTGGAACAAATCACTTTGACTCCCTTCTCAAGCTCGCCTGGCCGACATCCAGACACTGCCTCCACCAGGTACGCGAGCTCATACTTGCTACCCTTAAATTGCTTATGTAGTTGATCCCGCCAATCACTCGGTAGATTTTTTAGGTCAGATCGTTTGGACTTCCGTCTTACTGTATTTTCGAGAGGGCACTGTCCTTTGTGTCCATCTACAATATTCAAAATTCCAACCACCTCTTCGATCACCGCTATGTGGTGTCTAACGGCGTTCATATCACCTATACGCTGGGCCGCATCTTGTCTCCGTATCGCCTCCTGAAGCTGAATGCGACAACAGTGTAATGTTGCGGCTACTCGTCTCCGATATGTGGACTTACTTTGAGTCGCGCAGATCGCTGACCATAGTTTCTCTGGATCAGCCCCTTCCTCGCCAACCATACGGTTATATTCGCGAACGTAACCATCATCGGTTGAATTATTTAGCTTTTTGGGTGGCATTTCCTTTATTCGTTGGCGGGCAGTTTTTACGATCTCAAAGATATCTTCCGGGGTTTTCATAGTGCGATCTCCAGTGACCTAAGTCGTTTGAGCTGGTTGGCTGAAGGGGCACCTTTCGCTACGCGAATCGCCGTTCCGGCGACCGATGCCCACATTCACGCAGCTGCGTGAATGTGATTTCTTTTTAGGTCACTTAGGACCTATTCTTTTTAGGTCACGCATGACTCATCGATTTTTAGGTCACATGTGACTTTTTCTTTGCCTGATCCTTGTGCAGCTTAAATAAGTTTGCTTGAATACTCTCATCGCCTATGTATGGAGACTTTCAATGTCATCCTCCGGATATCAAGTTGGCTTATCTGCTGGTTACGCTCACTCTCGCGCAACCCAAGCGTCATACGAAGCTGTAATTGATGAGTGGCGCTTGCACTCAGAGAGCCTGAAGCGTCAAGTAAACGCTTTAAATGAGCGTATCGAAATCATGCAAGGCCACTTTGAGGCGAATAACTATGTCTTGCTTCTATTGCTGGAGGAGTTAAGAAAGACCTCTCCTAACTCTCCATTGCTGGAAAAGGAAAACAGGGATTCGCTTCGTCAGAAGGCCTTTGATAGATATCTTGAAGATCACGAATATGAGGGGCAAAGTTCACGCCTCCGGAGATAATTAACCTCCAGGAGGCGGCCCCCCCAGCAGTGTGCTGTTGTCTGGCATGCTTCGGCCAGGCGTAGAGCTATCTGGCCCCTTGGAGTGTTTCGCCCCGCCACCCAGACCACCCGCGGCCCCGTGCTTCGTTTCCCTGACGCCGGCGACAAACACATCCTGGCCGCTGTCACCCGTGCGCTCTGCGTCGGCGATACCACCAGTAGATCCGTTACCGATCCATCGCAGGATGTTGTCCGGAACCCAGTGAATCAGGCTGAAAACGATATGGACAACCGTCGTCATCATCACCACATAGATGGCCACGTAAGCGATAAAGCTGACGATGCCCGTCATGCTGTCGGCCTGGATCCCCGAGACAACTGACATGAAGGCTGCATTGATGTAGCCAACGATTGGCTGGGTTAGCAGCATCCCGCCGATGAGGCCGAACAGCATCAGTGCCGGGCGCATCACCAGTGACAGGATCATCATGTACCCCTGGCCAGCTCGGCCAACAGCATCGTCTCCGTCCGGGTGGATGTGGGCCACAGCGAACAGCGGGGCCGCAATAACCGACTCCAGGACAAGAACGAACCAGTTCACGATCGAGGTCACCCAGGTGATGAAAGGGATCATTGGGACGTAGGTGCTGAGCGTCACGCCGAAAGCGAACAGCAAAATCAACAGCGTGGTGATCAGGGTTGAGAGAAACTGGAATACCGCTCCTGCGTCGAAACCGACCTTCACTGTGGCCTGTGCTGCCCAGGAGTTCGCGACGCCGGTGGCGCTGGTCATGGCCGCGACCATCACCTCGCCGGTAGTCACGATGACATCGCCGAAGCTTTTCATCTGGCTCATGTGGTTGAGGTTGGAGCCGGCGATGCTCTGCGTCATCTGGTTGATCGCACCCATGAACGGGGCGGAAATCATCTTTTTGACGTATTCCCATGCCCCTTCGCCATCGCGGGGCTCACGCACGTTGGTCTCGGCATAGTAGGTGTTGCGCACCGAGTCGACGCGGTGCTTGGCATATTCGTCGGCGGTGAGCATCACGTCGGCATAGGTCTGGAGTGTCTCCTTGGTCTCCTTGTCGACGATGGCAATAGGGTCGGCTGCCGGCAGACCGTTCAACGTGGATTGCATCACGTCGTTCATTTTGACGATGTGGTTGTACCAGGTGCCGGCGAACAGCCAGCCGCCGTCCTTGGCGGCCTTGAGGAAGTCCGCTGCAGCGCGATCACTGGTTTGCATTACGGCCGTCTTGGCGGCGGCGCGAAGCGAGTTCTCGTAGGTGTTCGCTGCGGCGTCTATCACGCCCGGGGCCGGTTTTTGCCCGGCGACGATCTGCTGTGCCGTCGGCCGGATATCCTGGATCATCTGCTGGATGGCTTTGGCGTGGGCCGCGAGAATCGGCTCTTTGATGACCTTAGTATTTGAATTTCCTTCGCTCGCTTCCCATGATTGTTTCCAAGTGAGTGCACCGCACACATCGGGATTTATGTAGGACTTGTCGTTTGCCTTCCACTTGTAGTCGGTGACGTTATAGCTCGCCTTGTTGTACTTCTGCACCATGTTGATGCCGCCGTAGACCGGTATGGCATCGGTGATGTCAACGTCGATCTCCCCGGTATTGACGACCTTGCGGGTGGATGCGACAGCCTGGATGCGCGTCGACCTGCCTGAGGCCTCAAACTGCTTGTTCATCGCCGCGGCGCAGACTTCGAATTTCAGGATGTTGGCTGCGAGCGGCCTAGAATCAGGGATCAGCGGGCGCGACAACATCCCGTCCTTGCCGATCTGGTCGACGGCCTGGCTCCAGATAGCATCGCCTACACCCACGCCCTGTATCGCGAGCCATAACACCATAATCTGGATCAGCGAATACCCATGGCCCAAAGGTAAGAGTAACGCGCCGCCTGCGGCAGTACGCAGCGGGATCCAAATGTCACTCATCTTCCGGCCGAGGACCTCCCCGTCCTGAGCGGAGTCGACGGTGCCTTTGATCGTGGTGTAGGCGATAAAGAGCATGCCCAAGAACATCACGGCACCACCGAAAACGGACATCATGCTGCCCAGCACGTCCTCGGTCTCGCCGCCCTCTACGTTCCCGCCAGAGTGGATGGTCCCCACGATCGAGCCGAACACTTCTTCCAGGAAGTCAACGGAAGTATCGCCCGGCGGCGGGGTGAATTGGTTCAGTCCGCCTGAGGAGTTAGCGTGAGCTGTGCCTCCGAAGAGAGCGGCCAGAAGTAGGCAAAGCAGCAGCGATTTTTTCATCTGGCTGTACCCCGCTGTGCCGGCGGTAAAACTAGAGGCGTGGCACTAGCGTCAAACACATACAGCAACGCATACGGGATGCCGGCGAGCGCATAAAACTGACCCCCGCCGGACAAATACTGTTGCACGGCACAAAGGGCCAGGACGGCTGTTGAGGGGAACAACCACCAGCCTGGGAGTCCACCCCAAGCACGATGTTGCCCGAAGGGAACTGCTAGGTTGGTGAGGAGTAAAAGAAGGTAAAAAATTCTGTGCGTTAGACGGCTAAAGCCCGGTGAGCCAAGCCAGCTTATTAGGCCGGGCATGCGAGGATCTCCGCAACTTCTGGGGTTCTGTAGTAAACACGGCGACCAACTTTTACAGAGGTACCATTGAGGCTTCGATAAAAATTATCGTTTTTGTAACGGGTGAGATGAACGCGAAGGGCTTCTGGAGACTTGCCTAAAAGCTCTGCGAGTTGGGCAGGAGACATCAAAAGTCCAAATTTTTCGACTAGGGCTTCTTCGAATCGACTTTTCATCGGAACGCTCCACAACTTGGGGGTAAGTGTTGTGGCCTATTTAAATTCGGCGGCTCATATGCGGTCAACTAACGTGGCGTTATGTCTTGTACCGCTAATTTGTTATTTTGGCGTATTGTTGCGTATTTTTTGTTGTTATTTGTTATTGTTTAGCGCTTTTGATTACTCGGGGTTAGCGGCCCTATACGCTTATATGAAAAAAAGATCTAAGAATGGTCCTCCCCATAAGTTTTCACCTTCGCCCCATAAGCTTTCACTTTCAACCCCATATGTTTTCACCTTTGCTCCCCATAAATGTTCACCTATTAAAGTTGTCGCCCCATATCTCTTCACCTTTCGCCCCATATCCTTTCACCTTAGGCCCCATAAGCTTTCACCTTTGATTGGTAAAGTCCTTTAAATTCAATGAGTTATGAAAAAATATAGTTTCCTCTGTTTGTATGTCTTAAAGAAAAAACAAACAGACAGACCGGAGGGCTGGACTAAAATTAGCGGGTGGAGATAAAGTGACGACGCTGGATGGGGTTGCAGCCCTATCCAGCGTCTGACCAAAAAGATCGACAGGAGATCCTAATGGCTTCCAATATCCTACCACGTCAGCTTTTTCCTCAAAACCTCACGCATGATTTACTAACAGAAGTCGCACCAGAGCTTGATACCCTCAATGGTGAGATGCTGTTAGAAAAATTCACTGGTATGTTGCAGCCAGCGCTGGATGCTGTTGTAGGTGCATACAAACAGGCGGCTGCTAGCAAAGTGACAGAGCAGGCATTCCAATTGTTTTTAGAAAACCTCGTTGTGGCTGCTGACGAGGAGTAAGGCTGATGCATCCGCTGAAGAGGTTAGTCCAGGGGGAGCTTCATCACGCCAATCCTGAAGTATTGGTTGAGACTGCTTTGAATCTTTGGTACCACCCTGATCCTATGCCTCTGGTTCTAAAGGTCGTTAATGGCCTCCAAGATATAGAATTGCGTCGAGCCCTGTATACCCTGGATCGTTTGAGGCGTTATGGTACCGCGCTGACCGAGCAAAGACGTATAGAGTTGACAGAGCTCGTACGCTCACCACGTTGGGACTCATTGAAAATCTTTTTTGTGCTTTCGCCGCCACCACCCTGGGGTGGCGGCGAAAGATGGCCAGATATACTCGCGCAGGGGTGGGGTTTGGGTGAGGCAGAGCGGCTTGATACCGCCTGCATCTTGAAATACCAGACTCGTCATTATGCTGCTAAGCGGCGTAAAGGTCAGAGTTGAGGAGCAACAGGTGGACGGGTGCGAGATCGCAGAATACTTGATCAGCTGTTTACATAGGGATTGACGGCGTCGTTGTAGAACTATTATTGATGAGAAGCTGCTTCCCTTGGAGCAGTTTTATTATTTTCATTAATAATGTTTTTCAGGATTTCCTTGGTCTCGCTATCTGTTGTGAGAGGCGGACTGCAGCTGATTTTTATAAACTTATAACCAAGCTTAACATCAGGTATCGCTAGCGCCGCACGATCATCCGGCATCACCGCAACGTTAACGCCGTTAGTATCTTCAAGTCCGCAATATGATGTTGGGAGGTGGAAGGATGAAAATGCAATGGCCTGCCTTAGTCTAGGCTCATAAAAGCTTTTGCTTGCAATTTTCTGCATTAGCGTAAGTAGTATTATGGCTCCAAGGGAAAGTGCAACTATTGCCATGACTGGTGAGAATTTGTTCTTTTCGCGAAGGGGGCGTTTTTTGTTTTTGTTACGATGTTCATCCACTAGGTTCTTAACTAAAAGAGCTGGGATTAATGGTAAGCTCGCATACCCAAAGGCTAATGATGCAGCCAAGAGCCATATTGTTGGCGTCAGGATTAGAGTAAGAAATAGTTGAGTGCCTGGCAGGTCTGCAGGAGATAGCCCGCTAAGCTCAGCAATTGCTGCATCGGAGTAAATCTTTGAAAGTGTTGCTACGCATACCACCACTGGTGTGATGAGGGTCTTAAATAGCTCCCAGTGCCGCCCAATAAAGGCAGAGACTCTCCAATGATAGTAAAGAAATACAAAGGCGGAGAGGCAGTTTATTGACAGTACGGTTAGCGCAGTTGTTGAGTTGGATTTGTTCCCCATGATTGCAGAAAGGCCCAACGTGTAAAATGCAGCTGTGGCAGCAACGAAAGCTGCGGCTGAATATTCTAGCTTTTTCCAGCGCTTGATCCTGCGTAGTCGTTTATACCACCATATTTTTTTGTCTCTTGAGTTCAGGATATTTGCAATACATCCCAACAGAACCGGTAGGAGGAAAAATATTCCAAATAGAGTTATTGCGATCATGCTATTCCTTGATCGTTGGTTTTATCGTTGGCTACTAAAACAGGTGGATAGTATGTTCAATTGCGCAGCTGGTGAGGCATGGATGCCGCGCCAGGGCCGGGCGGCTTCATGCCCGGGCCTGGCCACCAGCGCCGGCAGGGATGCCGGAAAACGATCTATAAATTCGCACAGGACAACATTTCTTCGCACAGCAAGAGTAGTGCGACTTCTCTCCAGTAGTTGGTTCTGGCTTGGAAGCGAGCCAGGACAAGCTTGAGAAGTTCTGCTTCAGGAAAAGGATGGGTCTCATTGAGTTCGCTATATGTCAAAAGGTCTAGCCCGAGCTGCCGACTAGCGAACTTGTCCGTAGGAAGCATCGCTAACGTTCTTCCGCGATCGTCTAGGCTACGCTTCAGCGAGCTGAGCAATCCGTATATAGTGGAATCAGGCGAAGAGTTTGAGGTGCTGTGTGTCGCCTCCTGCTCATTCAGGGAGGTGGCTACACTCCTGATAAAGTCCTCCCCCAGTGCCATACATCTATCAGAGTCTGCTTGCGATAGAATTGGAGCCAGTAGCTCCAACTCTTCCTGCCTCTTTAGGCGTAGCTCATCGAACGTCATGCTTTTCGCTTTTTCTTCGGGCGGCCGATAGCATCTAAATCTTTCACCAGGTCTTCGGCTCTCAGATGCGTATAGCGCCGGAGCATCTGCATAGATTTATGCCCACTTATGGACGAGACCTTCTGGTCCGACATGCCGCTTTCGACAAGCCGACTCACTGCTTCATGACGTAGATCGTGAAAGCGCAGATCAGACATACCTAGCTTGGTCTTGAGCAGTCCCCATTTCTTTGTGAAGGCATAGGGCCGGCGTTTACCGTCTTTACCTGGCTCGCCAAAGAATACGAGGTTGCAATCGGTTGGTCGCACTGGATTATCCAAAGCGGCCTTGAAGGTGTCCGTAGCCTGTTTGGTGAGAGGAACGGTCCGGGCACTATCATTTTTTGTGTCTGACAGGCGCACTACACGCTTTTTCAGGTCGACCTGGTGACAGCGTAGACCTGTGATCTCCGATGAGCGCATGCCTGTCTCCAGGGCGATACGAACGATCCAGCCAAGCATAGGGTTGCTGTGTGTGCTAGCGGCGCTAAGCAGGCGTCGTTCTTCATCGGCTGACAGTCGGCGGTCGCGACCTTCTCCAGGGCTCGGTTTGCGAATATTGAGCACCGGGTTGAATGTCAGTCCGAGCCCCCATTCTTGAATCGCCACGGTATAGAGATGGCTAAGCAAGGCTATCTCGAGGCGCACGGTGTTATTGCTAACGGGGACGCCACGCTTGCTCAGGGCGCCCAGTCGGGTGTCGCGGTAATTGGCGATAACTTCGGCGGAGAGGGCGGCCAAGGAGTATTTGCCCAGATGTTCGATCAGCTGCTTGGCCTTGGTCGCCTCGGCTTTCTGCGTGGTGGGTTTTTTACTTGGGGTGACCTCGGCCAGATAGCGCTCCAGTGCTTTCTCAAGCGTTAGGCGCTCTGAGCCGCTGCGCTGGATGTAAACCCCTCGCACCATTTCGTCCTCGGTACGACGTGACCAGTCTTCTGCGTCGCGTTTAGTTCGGAAGGTTTTAGAGTTGGTGGGCCATCCAGTTTTGCGGATGACAGCTTTCCAAGTGCCGGCAGGGGTTTTGACAATTGTGGCCATCTGAGGACTCCAAAGGCGAGCAGACAGAACTGCACTGTACCTAAATTGTACCTTTGGACCATAGGATTATTCGTGAGGCCACACCTCTGAAAAGCAAAAAGCCGCGCAGTGCGCGGCTTTGAAGGTGGTGGGCCCACACGGACTCGAACCGTGGACCAAAGGATTATGAGTCCTCTGCTCTAACCGACTGAGCTATAGGCCCTCAGTAGGCGGCGGATTATAGCGACGGTTTGGCGGCTGTGCTATCCGAAAAATCCGATACGGCAATGCGCAGAAACGTGGCGGCGAACTCTTCGGGCGGCAGGGGCAAGCTGACGATGTAGCCCTGGATCTGTTCGCAGCCTTCGGCGGCGAGGAACTGCTCCTGGGCCTGGGACTCCACGCCTTCGGCGATCACGGTGAACTGCATGCTGCGGCCCAGGGCGATGATGGCGCGGACGATGGCTGCGTCGTGCGGGTCGTCGGGCAGGCCGCGGACGAAGGACTGGTCGATCTTGAGGATGTCCAGCGGCAGGCGCTTGAGGTAACTGAGCGAGGAATAGCCGGTGCCGAAGTCGTCGATGGCCAGTTGCACGCCCAGGCGCTTGAGCTGGTGCAGCACGGCGAGCGCCTCTTCGGCCTGGCTCATGATGAAGTTCTCGGTGATTTCCAGTTGCAACAGGTCCGGCCTGAGGCGGTTGTCCTTGAGCAGTTGCTCGATGCGGCCCAGCAGGTTCGGCTGGCGCAGCTGGGCGCCGGCGAGGTTGACCGACAGCGGGCCCAGGCTTTCGTAGATCTGGCTCCACTCGAACATCTGCCGGCAGGCGGTCTCGAGCACCCAGTCGCCGATCTGCAGGATCATGCCGTTCTCTTCGGCCAGCGGAATGAAATGCTCCGGCGGCACCTCGCCGAAGTTGGGGTGACGCCAGCGGATCAGGGCTTCGGCGCCGACCAGGCGGTGGTCGTCGAGGCTGATTTTCGGCTGGTAGTAGAGGTACAGCTCATCGCGTTCGATGGCCCGGCGCAGTTCGTGCTCCAGGGCCACGCGTTCGCTGGCCTGGGCGGTGAGGTCGCGGGTGTAGCTTTCGACGCGGTTGCGGCCCTTGGCCTTGGAGCGGTACATCGCCGCATCGGCGTTCTTGACCAGCGTGGCCACGTCGCAGCCGTCCCGTGGATAGAGGCTGGTGCCGATGCTGGCGCTGATGAAGAACTCGTGCTCGCCGGCCTGGAACGGCGCGCTGAAGCAGTGCAGCAGCTTGTTGGCGATGTAGTCGGCGTCGCTGGCCTGCTGCAGGCCGGGTAGCAGGATGATGAATTCGTCGCCGCCCAGGCGGGCGACGGTGTCGATGTCGCGCAGCTGTTCCTTCAGGCGCACGGCGATGCCCTTGAGCAGCAGGTCGCCGACCGGGTGGCCGAGGCTGTCGTTGATGTGTTTGAAGCGGTCGAGGTCCAGGAACAGCACGGCACCCTGGCCACCGTCCTCCTGCTGGCTGTTCAGCGCCATCAGCAGGCGGTTCTCGAACAGGGTGCGGTTCGGCAGGCCGGTGAGGGGGTCGTGGTGGGCTTGATAATCGAGCTTGGCCTGGGCGTGCTTGAGGCTGGAGATGTCGGCGAATACCGCGACGAAGTGGGTGATGGAGCGGTCGCGGTTGCGCACGGCGCTGATGGTCAGCCAGCTGGGGTAGAGCTCGCCGTTCTTGCGCCGGTTGGAGATTTCGCCCTGCCAGTGGCCTTCGTCGGTCAACTGGTGCCACATGGCAGCGTAGAAGGCGCTGTCGTGCAGGCCGGACGCCAGCAGGCGAGGGGTGTGGCCCAGGGCCTCGCTTTCGCTGTAGCCGGTGATCTCGGTGAAGGCACGGTTGACGGCGCTGATGTGCTGCTGGGTATCGGTGATCAGTACGCCTTCGGCGGTGCTTTCGAACACCGTGGCCGCCTGTTGCAGTTTCTCCTGCATCAGGTGCCGCTCGGTGATGTCCCGGGCGATGGTCAGCATGCAGTCGTCCTCGCCGATCGGCAGCGGTCGGCTGGAGACCTCGCAGAGGCGGATCTGCCCGTCGCTGCGGCGGATGTGGCAGCTGAAGTCGCGCACGTAGCCGTCGCGGTGCAGCAGGTCGAGCATCTGCTTGCGTTCGTTGAGGTTGACCCAGATCCCCAGATCCAGCGCCGAGCGATCCACCGACATGGCGCTGTTGTAGCCGGTGATGCGGCTGAAGCCTTCGTTGACCTCCAGCAGCAGACCGTCGCTTTGGCGCGACAGGAGCAGGCCGTCCGGCGAGGCATGGAACGCCTTGGCGAACTTTTCCTCGGAGGTCTGCAGCTGTTGCTGGGTTTCCTTGAGCTGGGAGATGTCGCGCACCACCACCACCAGGGCCGGCGTGGTGTCCAGGTCGAACGGCTCGGCGGAGATCAGGCCGGTGAACAGTTGGCCGTTGCTGCGCCGAAAGGGCATCTCCAGGTTGCGGATGCTGCCGGCCTGCAGGCGTTGCAAGAGTCCCGGGCCGACACCGGGAATCCCCCAGATGTTCAGTTCGGTGGCGGTCTGGCCGATCACGTCTTCGGCCTTCAGCCCGATCTGTTCTTCGAAGGCTTCATTGACCTCCAGCAGGCAGCCGTCGGACAGCCGGGCGATGACCAGGATGTCCGGGCACTGCCGGAACACCGAGGCGAATTTCTGCTCCGACAGCCGCAGCGCCTCTTCGGTGCGTTTGGCTTCGCTGATGTCGATCATCAGGCCGCGCATCACCGGCTCGTGGCCGTGCTCGATCAGGCTGACGATGTCGCGGACCCACAGGCAGCGGCCGTCGGCGGTGATCACCCGGTAGTCGAGGCTGTGGTCGCGCCCGGCCTCTACCTCGTGGTCGCAGAAGCTCTGGGCCCGGGTCAGATCCGCCGGGTGGATGATGTTGCGCCAGAAACCCGGGATCAGCCAGTGGGACAGCGGATAGCCCAGCAGATCCTCGGCATGGGGCGAAACGTAGCTGTAGGTGAAATCGCTGATCCGCGCTTCCCAGGCGATGGCCGACAGGCTCTCCACCAGACCGCGGTAGTGGTACTCGCTGCTGCGCAGTTCCTGCTCGAGGTCGATGCGCCGGGCGATCTCCGAACTCAGGCGGCGGTTGATGCGGATCACCACCGCCAGCACGCTGAACAGCAACAACAGGCCCGGCAGGCCGTATATCAGAAGATCCGACCAGAATGTCCGGTGATCGAGGACGTTGCCGACCCAATGCTCCTGGATGCTGCTGATCTCCTCCGGGGACATGTCGGCGAGCACCTTGTCCAGGATGGTCACCAGCATCTTGTTGTCCCGGGGGACGGCCATCGCCAACTGGTAGCGATAGGGCGTTTCGCCGCTGACGTACAGGCCGTCGAGCTTGAGTTGGCGCAGGCTCCAGACGCTGGAGGCGAGGTCACCGACCACGGCGTCCACTTCGTCGGTCGCCAGGGCCTGGAGCGCTGAGCTGACGTTGGGCATGGCCACCAGGTTCAGGTCGGGATGGTGGGTGCGCAGTAATTCATGGGGCGCGTAGTTTTCCACCACGGCGATCTTCAGGCCGTACAGGTCGTCCAGCTTGCGCGGCTGCGGGCCGCCGACGTGGGCGAGGATGACGATCGGGAAGTCGAGGTAGGGGCGGGTGAACGCCAGGTAGGTCTGGCGCTCCGGGGTGGACATGATGCCCGGCAGCAGGTCCAGGCTGCCCTCCTTCGCTTGCGCCAGCACCACCGTCCAGCTCACCGGCTCGATGGGCGTGAGCTTGATCGCCAGGCGCTGGCGGATCACGTCGATGTAGTCCGCCGCCAGGCCCTGGTAGCGGTTCTGGTCGTCCCGGAACTCGAAGGGCGGCCACGAGGCGTCCACGCCCAGGCGCAAATCCGGGTGAGCCGCCAGCCAGGCACGTTCTTCGTCGGTCAGAGTCAGCGCGCCAGCCGTTGCGGTCCAGGTAATCAGCGACAGCAAAAAAAGCACGGTCGGCAGTCTGGGCATAACGGTCTCGTTATGGCACGGGGGAATGCTTCGAGTGTAGACGGGCTGCGCGGGGGGAGGGGGAGGCGGGGGATTTAATCTGCCGCAAAACAAAACCCCCGGCCTGGGCCGGGGGTTCTGGTGTCACTCGTCGAGGAAGGAGCGCAGATGCTCGCTCCGCGTCGGGTGGCGCAGCTTGCGCAGCGCCTTGGCTTCGATCTGACGGATCCGCTCGCGGGTCACGTCGAACTGCTTGCCGACCTCTTCCAGCGTGTGGTCGGTGTTCATGTCGATGCCGAAACGCATGCGCAGCACTTTGGCTTCACGGGCGGTGAGGCCGGACAGCACTTCGCGGGTCGCTTCCTTCAGGCTTTCCACGGTGGCGACATCGATCGGCGACTGCATGGTCGAGTCTTCGATGAAGTCACCCAGATGGGAGTCTTCGTCATCGCCGATCGGGGTTTCCATGGAGATCGGCTCTTTGGCGATCTTCAGTACCTTGCGGATCTTGTCCTCAGGCATCTCCATGCGCTCGCCCAGCTCTTCCGGCGTCGGTTCGCGACCCATTTCCTGCAGCATCTGGCGGGAAATGCGGTTGAGCTTGTTGATGGTCTCGATCATGTGCACCGGAATACGGATGGTGCGCGCCTGGTCGGCGATCGAACGGGTGATGGCCTGACGGATCCACCAGGTCGCATAGGTCGAGAACTTGTAGCCGCGACGGTATTCGAACTTGTCCACCGCCTTCATAAGGCCGATGTTGCCTTCCTGGATCAGGTCGAGGAACTGCAGGCCGCGGTTGGTGTACTTCTTGGCGATGGAGATCACCAGACGCAGGTTCGCCTCGACCATCTCTTTCTTCGCGCGGCGGGCCTTGGCCTCGCCGATCGACATGCGACGGTTGATGTCCTTGATCTCGGCGATGGTCAGGCCGGTTTCGGTCTCCAGCGCGACCAGCTTCTGCTGGCAACGGATGATGTCCGGCTGCAGGCGGGCAATGGCTTCGGCGTACTTGCCTTTGCCTTTGGCCAGGGCGTCGGACCAGCTCTCGTCGACTTCGTTGCCCGGGAACTGGCGCAGGAAGTCGGCACGCGGCATGCGGGCATCACGCACGCACAGCTGCATGATCGCGCGCTCTTGCTGACGCAGGCGGTCCAGGGCGCTGCGGACACGCTCGACCAGGCCTTCGAATTGCTTCGGCACCAGTTTGATCGGCATGAACAGGTCGGCCAGGACCAGCAGTTCGGCAATCGCCGCCTTGTTGTGGCGACCGTGCTTCTTCAGCGCCTTGCGGGTGATTTCCATCTGCTCGGCGACAGCGCCGAAACGCTGGGCGGCGATGACCGGATCCGGGCCGCTTTCGGCTTCTTCTTCGTCATCGGAAGATTCGGCCTCGTCATCGTCGTCGGACTCTTCCTCTTTCGCGGCCTTGGCGTCGAGCGGCGGCGGCACTTCGGCGGCCGGCGGCGCGGTGCCGTCGTCCGGATCGATGTAGCCGCTCAGCACGTCGGACAGGCGGCCGCCTTCGGACGTGACGCGGTCGTACTCGGAGAGGATGTGCTCGACGGTGCCGGGGAAGTGGGCGATCGCGCTCATCACTTCACGGATGCCTTCTTCGATCCGCTTGGCGATCTCGATTTCGCCTTCGCGGGTCAGAAGCTCGACCGTACCCATTTCACGCATGTACATGCGCACGGGATCCGTGGTGCGACCGATGTCGGTCTCCACCGCCGCGAGCGCGGCGGCTGCTTCTTCCGCAGCGGCCTCGTCGGTATCGGCGTCGGCCAGCATAAGGGCGTCCGCATCCGGAGCACTCTCGTGTACGGGGATCCCCATGTCGTTAATCATGCGGATGATGTCTTCCACCTGCTCCGGATCTGAAATATCCTCGGGCAGGTGGTCGTTGACCTCGGCGTAAGTCAGATATTTCTGCTCACGGCCCAGTTTGATCAACTCAATAATACGAGACTGCTGTTGCGCTTTTCCGGACATAACACCCTATCCACTGAAGGTCTTGGCGGGCAAAAAACAAGCCGAGGATTATACCTGAGCTATGACCTCACGCGCCAGTTGAGGTCGGGTTTGATGCGGGAGCATTGCGACTCAACAGGTCGCGCAGCTGGTTTTTTTCGTCGCTGCTCAGTTCGCTTTGACGGGCTTTCCTGAGCAGTTGTTCCAGATTCCGTTCGCGTTGACGGGCTGACAGACTGGAAATGGTGTCGAAAAACTGTTGTTCAAGGTTGTCTCCGTCGATCAGCCATTCCTTCTCGGCCAGCGCCCTGAGCAGGCGACCCTGTTCGGTTCCGTGCCATCGCGCGATCAACTGAATTGAGTTTAGCTTGGGATTCTTCTGTACGGCTTCGAGCAGGGCCACCAGCAATTGTGCGTTGGTCTGGCTTTCGTCCGCGAAGTGCCCGGCGTCCTCGACCTTGTCCGCCAGTTGCGGATGATGCAGCAAGGTCCGCAGGGCGGCCTGGATCGGCGGCTCGACGGCGGCAGGCACCCGAGGGGCGCGCGGCTGGTCGCGGTCACCGCCGCGCTTGCCGTTCTTGTCCCAGGGCTTCTTTTCCCATTTCTTGCCGCCGGAACCGGATTTCTTCGGCGTCCACTCCTGCTGCGGCGCGTACATGTCCGCCGCCTGCGGTTGATGGTAGTCGCTGTAGTCCGGCATCGCGCCGTAATCGATGCCGGGATCGTACGCCGGCGGCGCTTCCTGCGGTGCGCTCTGGGCCAGCTGGCTGACGGTTTCGCTGTTCAGGCCGGTGATTTCGGTCAGGCGCTGGCGCATCAGGATCCGCAGGTTGGCGCCTGGCACCTTTTCGATCAGCGGTGCCGCCAGTGTGACCATGTGCGCCTTGCCTTCGAGCGAACGCGGATCGGCCTCTTCGGTCAGTTGCTGGAAGAAGTAGTCCGCCAGCGGCTGCGCATGTTGGTTGATCCGGGCGCGGAAGGCATCGGTGCCCTCGGCGCGGATCAGCGTATCCGGGTCTTCGCCTTCGGGCAGGAACAGAAAGCGCGCGCGGCGGCCGTCCTGCAGGCTCGACAGCGTGGCTTCCAGCGCCCGCCAGGCGGCGTTGCGGCCGGCCTGGTCGCCGTCGAAGCAGAACAGGACGTTGGGCACCACGCGGAACAGGCGCTTCATGTGCTCTTCGCTGGTTGCCGTGCCGAGCGTCGCGACGGCGTTGCGCAGGCCTTGCTGGGCCAGGGCGATGACATCCATGTAGCCCTCGACGACGATGATCTCGTCGAGGTTGCGGTTGTTCTTGCGGGCTTCGTACAGGCCATAGAGTTCCTGGCCCTTGTGGAACACCGGGGTCTCCGGCGAGTTCAGGTACTTGGGCTTGTCGTCCCCCAGCACCCGGCCGCCGAACGCGATGATCCGGCCGCGGGTGTCGCGGATCGGGAACATCACCCGGTCGCGGAAGCGGTCGTAGCGCTTGCCGGTCTCGGCGTTCTCGATCAGCAGCCCGGCATCGATCATGGCCTTTTGCTGCAGGGTGTCGCTGCTCAAGTGCTTGAACAGGTTGTCCCAGCCCGGCGGGGCGAACCCCAGGCCGAAGTCCCGGGCGATCTCGCCGGTCAGGCCGCGGCCCTTGAGGTAGTCCACGGCGGCCTTGCGCGCCGGGTGGCTCTTGAGCGCCTGGCGGTAGAAATCGGCGGCCGCGGTGAGCAGCGGGTACAGCGGCGAATCGGTCGGCTGGCGCGGCTTGTGCGAGCGGCTGCCTTCCTCCCGCGGGACTTCCATGCCGGCGGCCTTGGCCAGGTCCTCGACCGCCTGGGGGAAGTCCAGGTTGTCGTGGTCCATGAGGAAGCCGAGGGCGTTGCCGCCCGCGCCGCAGCCGAAGCAGTAGTAGAACTGCTTGTCGGGGCTGACGCTGAACGACGGGGTCTTTTCCTTGTGGAACGGGCAGCACGCGGTGAAGTTCTTGCCGGCCTTCTTCAATTGCACGCGCGAACTGACCACGTCGACGATGTCGGTGCGGTTCAGAAGGTCGTCAATGAAGCTCTGGGGGATCAACCCGGCCATGGCGTTCTCGTCGTCTGCGCTCAAAGGATCCGATGCGATGGGCGCAAAGGACGTGGCTCATCCGGCGGGGCGCGTGCTTTCGGCGGCTCGACCGGTGTCGTCTGCGTGATCGCTGTCGGGAAGTGTATCTGCCGAAATTCCCTTGGCGTTAGCAGCCATCGGATTTCGACCGTTTGAAAGTGTTGCGCTGAATCCGCTGACGGCCGGATTGCGGCCTCGGATAGCTCATGAAGCAGGCAGGTGCCTTGGGCTGATCGTCGTGAGAGGAATCAGTGGGTGTGCTCGTCGGCAGCCTCGAAAGGCCCGTCAGAAAAGACGTGCACCGCTGGCAAAGAAGCCAGGCCTGACGCGGTGAAGCGGATTTGTCTCGGTCGCATGTGCGGCTTCGACGGTGAAGCATCAAGCGTTTTCCGCAAATGCCATAAGCCCGGCGGAAGGCCGGGCTTGGCAGAAGCTTGCTACGAACGTCTGTGTATCAGTACAGACGAACGGCGCGGCGCTGTTCGCGCTGAACTTTCTTGGCGTGACGCTTAACAGCGGCTGCTGCCTTGCGCTTACGCTCGGAAGTTGGCTTCTCGTAAAATTCGCGGCTACGAACCTCAGCCAGTACACCGGCTTTTTCGCAGGAGCGCTTGAAACGACGCAGAGCTACGTCGAAGGGTTCATTCTCTTTAACTTTGACGGCTGGCATCCAGAGCTACCTTCATTCATTACCGGGGTCAACATCCTCGCGGCAAAAGAGCACTTGAAGACGTCGGTTTTTAAGGGTTGCGGATGTTAACCCCTCAACGCTCGGAATGCAAAGCCTCTGATCGAAAACCGCTGGTCGGGGCATCACGCGGCGACTATCATGCGCGCCTTCGAATTTAGCCTAAACAAGGCCAGAACCCATGCTAGTACTGGGATTGGAAACGTCCTGCGACGAAACCGGCGTCGCGCTCTACGACAGTGAACGCGGCCTTCTGGCGGACGCGCTGTTCAGTCAGATCGACCTGCACCGCGTCTACGGCGGCGTGGTGCCGGAGCTGGCCTCCCGCGATCACGTCAAGCGCATGCTGCCGCTTATCCGGCAGGTGCTGGCGGAGGCCGACTGCGTGCCGACCGAGATCGACGCGATCGCCTACACCGCAGGCCCAGGCCTGGTCGGGGCCCTGCTGGTGGGCGCCTCCTGCGCCCAGGCGCTGGCGTTCGCCTGGGGCATTCCGGCGCTGGGCGTGCACCACATGGAAGGCCATCTGCTGGCGCCGATGCTCGAGGCGCAACCGCCGGAGTTTCCGTTCGTCGCTTTGTTGGTCTCCGGTGGCCATACGCAGTTGGTCCGGGTCGATGGCATCGGCCAATACGCCTTGCTTGGCGAAACCCTCGACGATGCCGCCGGCGAAGCCTTCGACAAGACCGCCAAGATGATGGGCCTGAACTATCCAGGCGGGCCCGAGATCGCCAAGGCCGCCGAGCGGGGCGTCGCCGGCCGGTTCACCTTCCCGCGTCCGATGTGCGACCGTCCGGGTCTGGACTTCAGCTTCAGCGGCCTGAAGACATTCGCCCTCAACACCTGGCAGCAGAGCGTCAGCGCCGGGGACGACGGCGAGCAAGCCCGTTGCGACATCGCGCTGGCGTTCCAGCAGGCCGTGGTGGAGACTTTGACCATCAAGTGCAAGCGTGCCCTCAAGCAGGCCGGCATGAAGCGCCTGGTGATCGCCGGCGGCGTCAGCGCCAACCGGGCGTTGCGTGCGTCGCTGGAGAAAATGCTCGGCGACATGAAGGGCAGCGTGTTCTATGCCCGTCCGCAGTTCTGCACCGACAACGGCGCGATGATCGCGTTCGCCGGTTGCCAGCGGCTGCAGGCCGGCCAGCAGGAAAGCCTGGCGATCACCGTGCAGGCGCGCTGGCCGATGGAGCAGTTGTCCGCGTTGGGATGAGCGTCGTTCAAGGGCGGCATTCAAAAATGCCGTTCGCGCCCGGCGAACAGGTCGCGTAGATTGCCCCGGTGCCGCCAGACGATCAGCAGCGTGAGCGTGCTCATCGGCAGCAGGGCGGCCGGTTCCTGCCAGGCCAGCAGCGGCAGGGTGAGGGGGGTGGCGATGAGGGCCGCGAGCGAGCTGGTGCGGGTCAGGTAGAACGTCAGCAGCCAGGCGGCTATGGCCAGCAGTGCGGCGGGCGGATACAGCCCCAGCAGCATGCCGGCCGCCGTGGCGACGCCTTTGCCGCCGCGGAAACGGAAATACAGCGGGAACAGGTGACCGATCACGGCGCAGACGCCGATCCAGGCCTGGTCCTGCGGCGACAGGCCTGCCGCCGAGGCGATCAGCACCGGCAGCAGGCCTTTGCACAGATCGCCGAGCAAGGTCAGGACCGCCAGTTTGCGGCCGGCCAGGCGCAGCATGTTGGTGGCGCCGGCATTGCCCGAGCCGCTCATTCGCGGATCCGGGTTTCCGGTCAGGCGGCTGAGCAAGATGGCGAAGGACAGCGAGCCGAGCAGGTAGGCGAAAACCGCCAGTGACCAAAACATGCTAACTATTCCGGGCGAGGACGCCCTGATTCTAACGGCGCAACGCGCCCTTGTCGTGCAACGGAGAAAAGTGCTTGGACAGAGTGTTTATCGAGGGCCTGGAAGTCGACACCGTGATCGGTGCCTACGACTGGGAGCGCGGCATCCGACAGTGCCTGCGCCTTGATCTGAGCTTCGCCTGGGACAATCGTCCGGCCGCCGCCGGCGACGACCTGACCCTGGCGCTCGACTACGCCAGCGTCTCCACGCGGATCCAGGCCTTCGCCGAGCAGGCGCAGTTCCAGTTGGTCGAGACCTTCGCCGAACGGCTGGTCGAGACGCTGATGGACGAATTCAAGATCACCTGGGTGCGCCTGAAGCTGACCAAGCCGGGCGCCGTGCCGGCCGCCAAGGGCGGCGTGGGTGTGGAGATCGAGCGCGGATGTCGCTGACTCAGGTCTACCTCGGCCTCGGTAGCAATATCGAGCGTGAAACCCATTTGCGCGCCGGGCTCGAGGCCTTGGCCGCGTTCCTGGTGGATATCCGCTGTTCGGCGGTGTTCGAGAGCCAGCCGGTGGGCATCAAGAGCGGTCCGTTCTTCAATTTCGTGGTGTCGGCGTTCACCGACCTGCCGCTGATGGAGCTGGATCGCCGCTTGAAGTTCATCGAGGCGGACAACGGCCGTTACGCGCCGGACCGCAAGGGCCTGCCGCTGGACATCGACGTGCTGCTGTACGGCGACCTGACGGGCAATTTCGACGGGCTGGTCCTGCCGCGGGCGGAGATCCTGAAAAACGCCTTCGTGCTGTGGCCGCTGTCGCTGATTGCGCCGGAGCGGGTGCATCCGGGCGTGGGAAAAAGCTTTGCTGCGCTGTGGGCAGAGGCGCAGATCGATCAGGAACTGGCACCGGTGGCCTTTGAGTGGCGGGGCGAGCCGTTGACCCCCGAGGATCTGTTGTCGGCCTGAGCGGTGTCTTCACTGACGCCCTCTTCAGCAGGCTGGCTCCCTCACTTTTGGGGGAGCACAGAATCCGTGAGCGCCGCCGTTCCCTGCGGGAGCGGCGGCGCGACGATTCGGACTGCCCGTTTCAGGAGGCCGCCGCCTCCTTGTACGCCTTCAACGCCTTGAGCCGTTCGCGCTTGAGCGCCTCGCCCAGTTCCGGGCCTTTGAAACCTTTCTCCAGCAACGGCTGTACCGCCACGCTGCGCGCCACCGTCGCGGCGCCGCGCAAGTAATCCGCCTGTGGATAACTGCGCTGTTCCAGGCCTTTTCGCCCGCGGGCGTCCATCTCGCAAGCGGCAATGAACTCCTCGAAACGCTGCGGCCGGCGGTAGACGTCGAAGCTCTGCAGCAACTCCAGCAGCGTCGTGGCTTTCAGCTCAAGGGCGCGGTGCCCGTGGGTGTGGTACTGGCCGACCAGCAGTGCCAGTTCCTGGCACTCCTTCGGAGCCTTGAAGCGTTCGTTGACCGCTTTGATCAACTTCAGCCCTGTGTGCTCGTGGGCGATATGCCTCGGCCATTCCTCTTGCGGCGTCAGGCCTTTGCCCAGGTCGTGCAGCAGGCAGGCCCAGCGCACGGTCAGCGGTTGCCTGTGCAGCGCCGATTGCTCCAGCACGCTCAAGGTGTGGATGCCGCTGTCGATTTCCGGGTGATGGGCTTCCGGCTGCGGCACGCCGAAGAGCGCATCCACTTCCGGCATCAGCACCTTGAGCGCGCCGCAGTCGCGCAGCACCTGAATGAACACCTGCGGCTGCTCTTCCATCAGGGCGCGGGAAATCTCCTTCCAGCTGCGTTCGGCGGTCAGGGCTTCCAGCTCCCCCGATTCGCTGAGGGTGCGCATCAGTTCAAGGGTCTCGGGCGCGACGGTGAACCCCAGTGCCGCATAACGGGCGGCGAAACGCCCCACCCGCAGCACCCGCAGCGGATCTTCGGCGAACGCCGGGGAAACGTGACGGAGTATGCGGTCTTCAAGGTCGCGCTGGCCGTTGTAGGGGTCGGTCAGGTTCTGACCGTCGTCCTCAGCCATGGCGTTGATGGTCAGGTCGCGGCGGATCAGGTCTTCCTCAAGCGTGACCTCGGGGCTGGCGTGGAAGGTGAACCCGCCATAACCGCGGCCGCTCTTGCGCTCGGTGCGGGCAAGGGCGTACTCCTCGCCGGTCTTGGGGTGAAGGAACACCGGGAAGTCCGCGCCGACCGGGCGAAAGCCCTGGGCGAGCATCTCTTCGGTGGTCGCGCCGACCACCACCCAGTCGATGTCGGTGACCGGTTTGCCCAGCAGGCGATCGCGCACGGCGCCGCCGACCTTGTAAATCTGCATAAAAAACCTCCGTTGGCCCGACAGGATAACCCTTGCGCCGGACTTTCGGAGGCTGGAACGGGATCAAAGATGAATGACGGCCAAGTCGAGCCGACCGTAGTCCCCTTCGCTGTGCTCGTTTCGCGGCGGCACATGGTGGGTCTTCATCACCTGGTCGCCCTGCAGGGTCTCCAGGTGGATGTCGAAGCCCCACAGCCGGTGCAGGTGCTTGAGCACTTCTTCCGTGGAATCGCCCAAGGGCTTGCGGTCATGCTGCTGGTGGCGCAGGGTCAGCGAGCGGTCGCCGCGGCGGTCGATGCTGTAGATCTGCACGTTCGGCTCGCGGTTGCCGAGGTTGTACTGCGCCGCCAGGGTCTCGCGGATGATCCGGTAGCCGCCCTCGTCATGGATGGCCGGCACCAGCAGGTCGTCCCGCTGGTCGTCGTCGAGGATGCTGAACAGTTTGAGGTCGCGGATCACCTTGGGCGACAGGTACTGCAGGATGAAGCTCTCGTCCTTGAAGCTGCTCATGGCGAACTTGATGGTCGACAGCCAGTCGGAGCCGGCGATCTCCGGGAACCAGCGGCGGTCTTCCTCGGTGGGCTCCTCGCACATGCGCCGGATGTCCCGGTACATCGCAAAGCCCAGGGCGTAAGGGTTGATGCCGCTGTAGTAGGGGCTGTCGAACCCGGGCTGGAACACCACGCTGGTGTGGGACGTCAGGAACTCCATCATGAAGCCGTCGGTGACCAGGCCTTCGTCGTACAGGTCGTTCATCAGCGTGTAGTGCCAGAAGGTCGCCCAGCCTTCGTTCATCACCTGGGTCTGGCGCTGCGGGTAGAAGTACTGGGCGATCTTGCGCACGATGCGCACGATTTCCCGTTGCCACGGCTCCAGCAGCGGCGCGTGCTTCTCGATGAAGTACAGGATGTTCTCCTGCGGCTCGGCGGGGAACCGGGCGTTGTCCTTGTCGCTGAGCTTGTCGGTGCCCTTGGGGATGGTGCGCCACAGGTCGTTGATCTGCTTTTGCAGGTGCTCTTCGCGGTCCTTCTGCCGCCGCCGTTCTTCCTCGGCGGAAATCGGATACGGCCGTTTGTAGCGGTCCACGCCGTAGTTCATCAGGGCATGGCAGGAATCGAGCAGATCCTCCACCGCATCGATGCCGTGGCGCTCCTCGCACTGCATGATGTACTGCTTGGCGAACACCAGGTAATCGATGATCGAGCTGGCGTCGGTCCAGGTGCGGAACAGGTAGTTGCCCTTGAAGAAGCTGTTGTGGCCGTAGCAGGCGTGGGCCACCACCAAGGCCTGCATGCAGATGGTGTTCTCTTCCATCAGGTAGGCGATGCACGGATCCGAGTTGATCACGATCTCGTAGGCCAGGCCCATCTGCCCGCGGCTGTAGGATTTTTCGGTGCTGAGGAAGTGCTTGCCGTAGGACCAGTGGTGATAGCCCAGCGGCATGCCGACCGACGCGTAGGCGTCCATCATCTGCTCGGCGGTGATCACCTCGATCTGGTTGGGGTAGGTGTCCAGCGCATAGCGGGCCGCGATGCGGGCGATTTCGCGGTCATAGGCCTGGATCAGCTCGAACGTCCATTCGGAGCCGGTGGAGATGGGTTGGCGCTTCTGCTCTTTGGCGGTCATGTCACTAACCTGCGCTGGAAGAGTTCACGGAAGACCGGATAGATATCCCCGGCCGAGACCAGTTGCTGCTGGGCAAACGTGTCGGAAAAGGCTTCGGCGATGCGTTCGTACTCGTACCAGAGGGCCTGGTGCTCGCGGGGGGTGATCTCCACATAAGTGTAGTACTGCACGAACGGCATGATCTGGTTGATCAGGATGTCGCGGCAGATGGGCGAATCGTCGTTCCAGTTGTCGCCGTCGGAGGCCTGGGCGGCGTAGATGTTCCACTCGTTGCTCGGATAGCGCTCGGCCATGATTTCCTGCATCAGCTTCAGGGCGCTGGAGACGATGGTGCCGCCGGTTTCCCGCGAATAGAAGAACTCTTCCTCGTCCACTTCCCGGGCGCTGGTGTGATGGCGGATGAACACCACGTCGATCTTGTCGTAGTTCCGCTTGAGGAACAGGTACAGCAGGATGAAGAAGCGCTTGGCGATGTCCTTGGTCGCCTGGGTCATGGAGCCGGACACGTCCATCAGGCAGAACATGACCGCCTTGGAGCTGGGGTTGGGCTGCTTGATCAGCAGGTTGTACTTGAGGTCGAACGTGTCGAGGAACGGCACCCGATGGATGCGGGCGCTGAGTTTCTCGATTTCCGCTTCCAGATCCTGGATATCGCCGAAGTTGTCCGGCTCTTCGCGTTTCAGCCGGGCCAGTTCTTCCTTCACCTCGCGCAGTTTCGCCCGGCTGCTGCCGGACAGCGCGATGCGCCGGGCATGGGCCGAGCGCAGGGTGCGGATGATGTTGATGCGCGAGGGGTTGCCCTCGTTGCTGATGCCGGCGCGCACGGTCTTGAAGGTGTCGGTGCCGGTCAGGTTGCGTTTGACCAGGTTCGGCAGTTCGAGGTCCTCGAACATGAATTCGAGGAATTCCTCCTGGGTGATCTGGAAGACGAACTCGTCCATGCCTTCGCCGGAGTTGCCGGCCTTGCCGGGCCCCCGGCCTCCGCCGCCTCCCGGCGGGCGGGCGATGTGTTCGCCGGCGGTGAACTCCTTGTTGCCGGGGTGCACGACGGTCTGCTTGCCCCCGCGGCCGTGGTGAAGCACCGGTTCGTCGATGTCGCGACCGGGGATGCTGATCTGCTCGCCGTGCTCCATGTCGGTGATGGAACGCCGGCTGACGGCTTCTTCGACAGCCTTCTTGATGTGGTCACGGTAGCGCCGCAGGAAGCGCTGGCGGTTCACCGTGCTCTTGTTCTTGCCATTGAGGCGTCGGTCGATCACATAGCTCATGACTGCTCCTTAGAAGCTGTCCTGCAAAGGGCCGAGCGCTCATGCAGCATTGAACCGAATGCCAAGGGACGTACACGCTCCCCCAAGCGCTTTGGGTGCTGCCTGAACCCCGCTACCGCCTTTGGAACACCTTCCTGAGGCCTGTGTAACAGAAAATGCGCACACAGGCCCCGGGCTGACGACAACCGGTCTGACCGGCCGCGGGTTACTGTGATTTCCTGACCCGCAGGTACCACTCGGAGAGCAGCCGTACCTGTTTGTCGGTGTAGCCGCGTTCGACCATCCTGGTGACGAAGTCGTTGTGCTTTTGCTGGTCCTCTTTGCTGGCCTTGGCGTTGAAGCTGATGACCGGCAGCAGGTCTTCGGTGTTCGAGAACATTTTCTTCTCGATGACCACCCGCAGTTTCTCGTAGCTGAGCCAGGTCGGGTTCTTGCCGTTGTTGTTGGCGCGGGCACGCAGCACGAAGTTGACGATCTCGTTGCGAAAATCCTTCGGATTGCTGATGCCGGCCGGTTTCTCGATCTTTTCCAGTTCCTCGTTGAGGGCGACGCGGTTGAGGATCTCGCCGGTTTCCGGATCGCGGTATTCCTGGTCCTGGATCCAGAAGTCCGCGTACAGCACGTAGCGGTCGAAGATGTTCTGGCCGTACTCGCTGTAGGACTCGAGGTAGGCGGTCTGGATCTCCTTGCCGATGAACTCGATGTAGCGCGGGGCGAGGTACTCCTTCAGGTAGCGCAGGTAGCGTTCGCGGGTCTCGGCCTGGAACTGTTCCTGTTCGATCTGCTGTTCCAGCACATAGAGCAGGTGCACCGGGTTGGCAGCGATCTCGTGCGGGTCGAAGTTGAACACCTTGGACAGGATCTTGAAGGCGAACCGAGTCGACAGACCGTTCATGCCCTCGTCGACGCCCGCCGCATCGCGGTATTCCTGGATCGACTTGGCCTTCGGATCGGTGTCCTTGAGGTTTTCCCCGTCGTACACGCGCATCTTCGAGTAGATGTTGGAGTTCTCGGGCTCCTTGAGGCGCGACAGCACGGTGAACTGCGCGAGCATCTTGAGGGTGTCCGGCGCGCAGTGGGCCCGGGCCAGGGAGCTGTTGAACAGCAGCTTGTCGTAGATCTTCACCTCATCGCTGACCCGCAGGCAGTAAGGCACCTTGACGATGTAGATCCGGTCGATGAAGGCTTCGTTGTTCTTGTTGTTGCGGAAGGTGTGCCACTCCGATTCGTTGGAGTGGGCCAGCAGGATCCCGGTGAACGGAATCGCGCCCAGGCCTTCGGTGCTGTTGTAGTTGCCTTCCTGGGTGGCGGTCAGCAACGGGTGCAGCACCTTGATCGGCGCCTTGAACATCTCGACGAACTCCATCAGGCCCTGGTTGGCCCGGCACAGCGCCCCGGAATAGCTGTAGGCGTCGGCGTCGTTCTGCGGGAATTCCTCCAGCTTGCGGATATCGACCTTGCCCACCAGTGCGGAGATGTCCTGGTTGTTCTCGTCGCCCGGTTCGGTCTTGGCCACGGCGATCTGGTTGAGGATCGAGGGGTACAGCTTGACCACGCGGAACTGGCTGATGTCGCCGCCGAACTCGGCCAGGCGCTTGGTCGCCCAGGGCGACATGATGGTGTTCAGGTAGCGGCGGGGGATGCCGAAGTCCTCTTCGAGGATCGCGCCGTCTTCGGTGGCGTTGAACAGCCCCAGGGGCGATTCGAACACCGGCGAGCCCTTGATGGCATAGAAGGGCACCTTCTCCATCAGTTGCTTGAGCTTCTCGGCCAGGGACGACTTGCCGCCGCCCACCGGGCCGAGCAGGTAGAGGATCTGTTTCTTCTCTTCCAGGCCCTGGGCCGCATGGCGGAAGTACGACACGATCTGGTCGATGCATTCTTCCATCCCGTGGAAGTCCTCAAAGGCCGGATAGCGGCGGATCACCTTGTTGGAGAAGATGCGTGACAGCCTCGAATTGGTCGAGGTGTCGAGCAGCTCGGGTTCGCCGATGGCCAGCAACAGACGCTCGGCGGCGGAAACGTAGGCGCTGCGGTCCTTTTTGCACAGTTCCAGGTATTCCTGCAGCGAGAATTCTTCCTGGCGTGTGGACTCGAAGCGTTGTTGGAAGTGGCTAAAGATACTCATGACGTCACCTCGCTCGATACGTGGAGCCGACGCCGGATCACTCAGTCGATGCTGGCAAGCAGCCGCTTGAGCAGCTGTTGTTTACCCCCCAGAACTCTTCCGCGCCGACAACCGCGAAAGCTACTCCCGATGACCCGTGCGCCGGTGTACCGGCTCTCCCCTGTTTTGGATGGCCTGGGCTTAAGGATAGTTGGGAATTGGCGAGGTAAAGGCGAGATGCGTAATTAGTTGTGGCAGACCGTTCGTCCGCCACCGTGCAAGCCCGCGGGAGCCGGGGCTTGCAGGTCGCAAAAAAATTATTCGGCGGCGCCTTGGGCGGTTTCCGAAGGATAGGTCGCACGCCACAGCTCGAAGCCGCCGTCCAGGCTGTACACGTCGGAGAAGCCCTGGCCCACCAGGTAGGCGGCCGCGCTCTGGCTGGAGTTGCCGTGGTAGCAGACCACCACCGTCGGGGCGTCGAGGTCGGCGTTGCGGATGAAGTCGGCGACCGAGTGGTTGTCCAGGTGGTGCGATCCGGTGACGTGCCCGCTGGCGAAGGCTTGCGGGTCACGGATGTCGACCACCACGGCGCCTTGCTCGCGCAGGGCCTTGGCCTGTTCCGGGGGGATGCGTTTGAATTCGCTCATGGCGGGTTCCTGTGGTCCGGCGGGTGACGCAGTCTAGCGCGGGGCGCTGGCTGACGTGGAGTGGGGGATAAGGGGGGCGACGGTCGGCAGGGCGTTGCCGTGGTCGTCGCATTTGCACGACAGGCGCTCGCCGCTGTCGACGTTCATCAGGGTGAGGCTGCCGCCCCACACGCAACCGGTGTCGAGGGCGCAGATGCCGGGCTCGTGGACGATGCCTTCGAGCGCCGCCCAATGGCCGAAGATGATCCGCAGGCCGCGGGTCCGGCGCTCCTTGTGCTGGAACCACGGCTTGTAGCCGGGCGGGGCGGTGTCCAGGCCTTCCTTGCTCTTGAGGTCGAGCTTGCCCTCGGGGGTGCAGAAACGCATCCGGGTGAAATAGTTGGTGATCACCCGAAGGCGCGTCACGCCCTTGAGGCTGTTGTCCCATTTCGCCGGATCGTTGCCGTACATGCCGTCCAGGTAGGCGGGGAACAGGTTGTCGTCGCGCAGGGCCGACTCGACCTCTTCGGCGCACTTGAGCGCCTTGCGCAGCGACCACTGCGGCGGGATCCCGGCGTGCACCATGGCGATCTCGCGCCGCTCGTCGTAGTGCATCAGCTTCTGCCGGCGCAGCCAGTCCAGCAGCTCGGGGCCGTCGGGGGCTTCGAGGATCTCGCGCAGGGTGTCGCTCTTCTTCATGCGCTCGATGTTCTGGCCGGCGGCCAGCAAGTGCAGGTCATGGTTGCCCAGCACGCACACCAGCGAGTCGCGCAGCCCGTACAGGTAGCGCAGGGTCTCCAGGGACTGCGGGCCGCGGTTGACCAGATCGCCCACCAGCCACAGACGGTCCAGCGCCGGGTCGAAGGCGACCTGGCCGAGCAGGCACTTGAGCGGTTCGAGGCAGCCTTGCAGGTCGCCCACGGCGTAGGTCGCCATCAGTGCAGGGCTCCGGGCACGGCGAGGCGGAAAGGCTTGATGACGGCGTCGAAATGCTTGCCGTCGTCGGCGACCATTTCGTAGGAGCCCTGCATGGTGCCGACCTGGGTGGTCATCACCGTGCCGCTGCTGTAGGTGTGGCTCTGGCCCGCTTCGATCAGCGGTTGCTGGCCCACCACGCCGGCGCCGCGGACTTCCTCGACATGCCCGTCGCCATCGGTGATGACCCAGTGCCGCGACATCAGTCGGGCCGGTCGGTCGCCGTTGTTCTGCACGGTGATGGTGTAGGCGAAGGCGAAGCGGTCGTGCTCGGGTTGCGATTGGTCTGCCAGGTAGCGGGTGACCACGCTGACGTCGACCTGATAACGGGGATCGGACATGCAAAAGGCCTTAAGAGCGAAGCGCAACGCAGGGGTGCGGCTGATGGGGATTCAGTCTAGGCAAGTATCGGGCAACAGACCAGCGCGGCGGTTGCCCGATGACGCCGTCAGTCGGCCTTGGGCGGCTGCTGGGGTTTCTCGGCGAGCTGGTCGGCCAGGCGTACGAACGCCGCCAGGTCCAGTTGCTCGGGGCGCAGGCTGCCGTCGACGCCCGCCGCTTCGATCTCGGCGCTGGTGAGCAGTTGCTTGAGGGTGTTGCGCAGGGTCTTGCGGCGCTGGTTGAACGCCTCGCGCACCACGCGCTCGAGCAGCCGGTGATCCTTGGCCGGGTGCGGCAGCACGGCGTGGGGCACCAGGCGGACGATGGCCGAGTCGACCTTCGGCGGCGGGTTGAACGCGCCGGGGCCGACGTTGAACAGATGTTCGACCCGGCAATGGTACTGGACCATGATCGACAGGCGACCCCAGTCGCCGCCGCCGGGGCCTGCGGCCAGGCGCTCGACCACTTCCTTCTGCAGCATGAAGTGCATGTCGCGGATCAGGTGCGAGTTGTCCAGCAGGTGGAAAATCAGCGGGGTGGAGATGTTGTACGGCAGGTTGCCGACCACCCGCAGCGTGTTCGGCGCGGCGTTGAGGGTGTTGAAGTCGAACTTCAGCGCATCGCCCTGGTGCAGGTTGAAGTTGCTCTTGCCGGCGAACTGACTGTTGAGGATCGGGATCAGATCCTTGTCCAGCTCGACCACGTCGAGCTGGGCGCCGGCGCCGAGCAGGCCTTCGGTCAATGCGCCCTGGCCCGGGCCGATCTCCAGCATGCGGTCTTCGGGCTTGGCGTGGATGGCGCGCAGGATGCGGTCGATGATGCCCGCATCGTGCAGGAAGTTCTGGCCAAAGCGTTTGCGCGCCTTGTGTTGGTATTGCTCGGTCATAAACGGGTCTCGGCCATCTGGTAGGCGGTTTCCAGGGCGACCTGCAGGCTGCCGGTGTCGATCCGGCCGCTGCCGGCCAGGTCCAGGGCGGTGCCGTGGTCGACGGAGGTGCGGATGATCGGCAGGCCCAGGGTCACATTGACCGCTGCGCCGAAGCCTTTGTACTTCAGCACGGGCAGGCCCTGGTCGTGGTACATCGCCAGCACCGCGTCGCAGTGCTCCAGATATTTGGGGGTGAACAGGGTGTCGGCCGGCAGCGGGCCGCGAAGGTCCATGCCTTCGCTGCGCAGACGCTCCAGCGTCGGTTCGATGATGTCGATTTCTTCATGGCCCAGGTGGCCGCCTTCGCCGGCGTGCGGGTTGAGCCCGCAGACCAGGATGCGCGGCCGGGCGATGCCGAACTTGTCTTGCAGGTCGGCGTGCAGGATCCGCGTGACCCGCTCCAGCCGCTGCGGCGTGATCGCGTCGGCGATCTCGCGCAGGGGCAGGTGGGTGGTGACCAGCGCCACGCGCAGGCCGCGGGTGGCGAGCATCATCACCACCTGGGCGGTGTGGGTCAGGTCGGCGAGGAATTCGGTGTGCCCGGAGAAGGCGATGCCGGATTCGTTGATCACGCCCTTGTGCACCGGGGCGGTGATCATCCCGGCGAAGTCGCCGTTCAGGCAGCCTTGGCCGGCGCGGGTCAGGGTTTCGAGGACGAACGCGGCGTTGGCCTTGTCCAGTTGCCCGGCGACCACCGGGGCGCTCAGCGGCGTGTCCCAGACGTACAGGCTGCCGGCCGGCGCCGGAGCGTCCGGCCAGTGGTCAGGGGTGACGGCCAGCACGTCGACGGCCAGCCCCAGCTGCGCGGCCCGCTCAAGGAGCAGGTCGCGGCTGGTGATGGCGATCAGGGGGTGCGGCTGGGCCTGCGAGGCGAGCAGCAGGCACAGGTCGGGACCGATGCCGGCCGGTTCGCCGGGTGTCAGCGCGAAACGCTTGGGTTTCACTGCGCTGCCTGGTCTGCGCCAGGGAGTTTGATTTCAACGTAGGCTTCGTCACGGATCTGACGCAGCCAGGTCTGCAGCTCTTCGTCGTACTTGCGGTTGCGCAGCACGGTCATCGCTTGCTGCTCCCGCGCCTGGGCGGTGCTGTCGGTGGCGCGGCGGCCAAGGACTTCCAGCACGTGCCAGCCGTACTGGGTCTGGAACGGCTTGGACAGCTGACCCTGCGGGGACTTGGCCATCACGGCGCGGAACTCCGGCACCAACGCGTTCGGGTCGATCCAGTTCAGGTCGCCGCCGTTGAGGGCGGAACCCGGATCTTCCGAGTACTTCTTCGCCAGCTCGGCAAAGTCTTCGCCGGCTTCGATGCGGTTGTACAGCGACTGGGCCAGCTCTTTGGTCTTCGCCTCGTCACGGACCGGACTTGGCTTGACCAGGATGTGGCGCACATGCACTTCGTCGCGCACCTGGCCTTCACCGCCGCGCTTCTCCAGCAGCTTCAGGATGATGAAGCCGCCCGGGGTGCGGGCCGGTTGGGTGATTTCGCCCGGCGACATGCTGCTCAGTTCGCGGTCGAACGGCGGCGGCAGCTGGGCGGCCTTGCGCCAGCCCATGTCGCCGCCTTCCAGCGCGTTGTCGCTGGCGGACTTGGCCACGGCCATCTGGCCGAAGTCGGCGCCTTGCTTAAGCTGCTGGTAAACGTCCATGGCCTGGCGGGCGGCGCTCTGAATCGCTTCGGAGTTGGCGCTTTCCGGGGTCGGGATCAGGATGTTGGCCAGGTGCAACTCTTCGGAGAGCTGCATCTTGCCCAGGTCCGAGGCCAGGAAGTTCTTCACTTCCTGTTCCGACACCTGGATGCGTTCGGCCACACGGCGCTGACGCACGCGGCTGATGACCATCTCGCGGCGGATCTGGTCGCGGGCTTCGTCGTAGGACAGGCCGTCGCGGGACAACGCGGCGCGGAACTGGTCCACGGTCATGTTGTTGCGCTGGGCGATGGTGCCTACGGCCTGGTTCAGCTCTTCGTCGGTGATGCGGATGCCGGAGCGTTCGCCGATCTGCAGTTGCAGGTTCTCGACGATCAGGCGTTCCAGCACTTGCTGGTCCAGCACGCCCGGAGGCGGCAGGCCGCCGCCGCGCTTGGCGATGGTTTTCTGCACCTCGTGGACGCGTTGGTCCAGCTGGCTCTGCATGACCACGTCGTTGTCGACGATGGCCACCACTTTATCGATGGACTGCACCGCGGCGCCGGCCGAAGTACCGAGGAACAGCGCGCCCAGCATCAGCGGGCGCAGACAATCAGAAAGCTTGGTCTTCACGTTGACGATAACCTTGGATGCCTTTGTCGAGGAAGCTCTCTACCTTGGTGCCTACGACACCGCCGAGGCCTTTCAGGACGATTTGGAGGAAGACGCCGTGGTCGCCTTTTTCGTTTTGCGGAGCCTGCTGACTGAACTCGTCGTAGGACACCCAATAACGGTTGATCAGGCGCAGTTTCCAGCAGCAGTTGTCGTACTCGAAACCACCGAAGGCTTCCAGCGTGCGATTGCGGTTGTAGTCGTACTGCCAGCGGCTGATGGCGCTCCACTGCGGCACGATCGGCCAGATCGCCGAGAAGTCGTGCTGCTTGATCTTGTAGTAGTCCTTCACGTAGTTCGGATCGCCCGGTACGCCGTAGTCGCCGCCGCCCACCGACCATTTGCCGGTGTTCTGGTCGTAGCGGACCTGGTCGTTGCGGTAGCGGTAACCGAAGTTGACCACCTTGTTCGGGTTGTCTTCAGGCTGGTAGTGGAACATCGCGCTGCCCGAACGCGGGCTGCGGCTGTCCGGATCCCAGTTGTAGTCCGCGGTGGTGCGCCAGTCGCGGTTCCAGCGGTACTCGTATTCCAGCGCGTACGGCGAGACGTTGGAGTGCGCGTCGTCGCGGGTCTTGGCGTCGATGCCCGGCAGCTGGACTTCGCGATCCTTGAAGTAGAGGGCCTGGCCGACGCTGATGCGTTGACGCTCGAAGCCGTCGTCCTCGATCCAGCGGCTGGTCACGCCCAGCGACAGCTTGTTCTCGTCGCCGACGCGGTCGGCGCCGGAAAAGCGGTTGTCGCGGAACAGCGAGGCATAGTTGAACGTGTATTCGCTGGTGTCGAATACCGGGATGTCCTCTTGGTCGACCTCCGGTACGTAGAGGTAGAACAGGCGCGGTTCCAGGGTCTGGCGGTAGTTCTTGCCGAAGTAGGACGTGTCGCGGTCGAAGTACAGGCCGCTGTCGATGCTGGCGATCGGTACGCCGCGGTTCTGGTTGCTGCCGAACTTGCCGCCGAGGTACTTGGTGCCGGCAGCGGCTGCCGCCGCTTCCTGCTGCACGATCTGGTTCTTGCCGGTGCTGTCCAGGTCCAGCTGGTACTGGGTGTACTGGTACTTGAGCGATGGCTTGAGGAAACCATAGGTCCAGTTCAGCGGCAGGCTGACACCCGGCTTCAGGTTCAGGCGGTCGCCGTTGGCGCGGGCCAGGCCGGTAACGTTGTTGTCGAGACGGCTTTCGACGCTGCCGTCCTCGTTCACGAAGTTGCCGTTCTTCAGGTCACGGTCGAAGCGAACCAGCTCCGTCTCGTAGTCGAAGTCCAGGCCTTCCGGATGGTAAGGCAGCTGGCCGTTGAAGGTGATCTGCGGCAGGCGGTCATACGGCGTGATGTTCGACACGGTCGCCAGTTGGTAAGCCTGGGCGTTCAACCGGGCGGTGTAGCTGTCGCCGCGGTAGGTGACCGAGCCTTGCTGGTTTACGTAGTCGGCGCTCTTCACGCCGATCTGGTCGGTTTCCAGGTCTTGGAAGTAGTACGGGTCGCTGATCTTGGTGTAGTCGACCTGGGTGAACACGCGGGAGTCGAGACCGCCCTTGTGCTGCCAGTTGTACATGTACCGGTTCTTCTGGTAGTCGGTCTGCTTGCTGCGGTCGGTGTCCTCGTCATTGAGGTACGCCGCACCGAACTGCCCTTCGCTGGACTTGGTCAGGTAGCGGAACTCGCCTTCCATCAGCAAGCCGCGCTTGGCCATGTAGCGCGGGTACAACGTGGCGTCGTAGTTCGGCGCCAGGTTGAAGTAGTACGGGGTGACCAGCATGAAGCCGGTGTCGCTGCTGGTGCCGATGCTCGGCGGCAGGAAGCCCGACTGGCGGCGGTCGTCGATCGGGAAGTAGATGTACGGGGTGTACAGGACCGGAATGTCCTTGACCCGCAGCGTCACGTTGGTCGCGGTGCCGAAGCCGGTGGCCGGGTTCAGGGTGATGTTGTTGCCCTTGAGCTGCCAGGCGTTGCTGTTCGGTTCGCACGTGGTGTACGTGCCGTCCTTGAGGCGGATGATCGCGTTCTCGGCCCGTTTGGCGTACAGCGCGTTGCCGCGGATGCGCGACTTGTGCATCACGTACTCGGCGTTGTCGACCTTCGCTTCACCGGTGTCCAGCTGCACGTCGGCGTGGTCGCCGACGATCAGCGCGCCGTTGTCGCGGATGCGCACGTTGCCCGCCAGTTCGCCGCGGCTCTCGGCCTGGTACAGGTTGGCCTCGTCGGCCTCGACCTGCATGCTGCCCTGACGCATGACCACGTCGCCGGCCAGGCTCGCGACCTGCGAATCCTGCTGGTAGCGGGAGGCCTTGGCGCCGATGAAGGTCGGTGCGTCACTTTTGTTCGTCTTGTCATTCATGCCAGGACGAATCGGTTCGATATAGGAACCAGAGCAGTAAGGACCTGTTTCGGCCAGTTGGGCGGCGGTGAGCTTCTCGCGCGGCACCCAGTCGAGGTGACTGTAGTCTTCGCTGCGGGATTTCAGGCCACGGCCCTTGGACTCGGTGACGAGCACGGGTTTGGGGCCGGTGTCCTGGCTGGCGCCGCTTTCGGCCGGCGCTTCGCCGGCGGCGCTGACGGCGCTGCCGTCATGCACCGGACGCGGCGGCAAGGCAGCGGCCGTGGACTTGGGCGCACAGGCCCAGCCGCCCGACTCCGAGACGGAGCAGTCATACTGCTCGGCCGCGGTGACGAAGGAACTGGCCAGAGGTTGCATGGCCAGCAGGCTGCCGGTCATCAACAACGGAAATTTTTTACGAAACGCGGGGGATTTCAATGCCATCTTATTAGTCCGGGCTTCCTGCGTGCCATCTGCCCGCGGTGTGGGCCGCACGCCTCTCGATGGTCTGAAAAAGATGCTGGATAATAAAGCATGACCCGCTTGACGGCTAGCGCCGTCGGAGACCCTTGCAATGCCTGACCAAGATGTACGCTTGCAACACCTGAAAGTTTGGCTCGACGAACAGCTGGCGACGCTTTTCGCCGAGCAGCAGTGGGGCGCCGTCCCCCCGGCCACCTTGACCGCGGCCAGCAGCGACGCGAGTTTCCGCCGTTATTTCCGCTGGGAAGGCGCCGGGCGCAGCTTCATCGTGATGGACGCCCCGCCGCCCCAGGAAAACTGCAAACCCTTCGTGGATATCGCGTTTCTGCTGGCCAAATCCGGCATCAACGTGCCGAAAATTTATGCGCAGGACCTGGAACGCGGCTTCCTTTTACTCAATGACCTGGGTAACAAGACCTATCTGGACGTGATCGGCAGCGACAACGCCGACGCGCTTTTCGACGATGCCCTGAAGGCGCTGCTGGCGTTTCAGCAGTTGCCGATGGTGGCGCCGCTGCCCAGTTACGATGTCGCCTTGCTCACGCGCGAGCTGGAGCTGTTCCCGGAGTGGTACGTCAAGCGCGAGCTGGGCATCGAGTTCGATCCGGCCCAGCAACGGCAGTGGCAGCAGGTCAGCGAGCTGCTGATCGACAGCGCCCTGGCCCAGCCCAAGGTGCTGGTGCACCGCGACTACATGCCGCGCAACCTGATGCTCAGCGAGCCGAACCCCGGCGTGCTGGATTTCCAGGACGCCGTGTACGGCCCGGTGACCTACGACGTGACCTGCCTGTTCAAGGATGCCTTCCTCAGCTGGCCGCCGGAGCGTGTGCGCGGCTGGCTGCATGGCTACTGGCAACAGGCCTCGGCGCTGAACATTCCGGTGCAGCCGGATTTCGAGGCGTTCCTGCGTGCCAGCGACCTGATGGGGGTGCAGCGCCACCTCAAGGTCATCGGCATCTTCGCCCGCATCTGCCACCGTGACGGCAAGCCGCGCTACCTGACCGATGTGCCGCGCTTCTTCGCCTATATAGATGAAGTGATCGCCCGCCGTCCGGAGCTTGAGCCGTTGCAGGCGCTGCTCGTCAGCCTGCGTGCCGGGGTGAATGCATGAAGGCGATGATTCTGGCGGCAGGCAAGGGCGAGCGCATGCGCCCGCTGACCCTGACCACCCCCAAGCCGCTGGTGCGCGCCGGCGGCATCCCGCTGATCGAGTACCACCTGCACGCCCTGGCGGCGGCCGGTTTCGATGACATCGTGATCAACCACGCCTGGCTCGGCCAGCAGATCGAGGACTACCTGGGCGACGGCTCGCGCTACGGCGTGCGCATCCGCTATTCGCCGGAAGGCGAGCCGCTGGAGACCGGCGGCGGGATATTCCGGGCGTTGCCGCTGCTGGGCGACGAGGCGTTCCTGGTGGTCAACGGCGACATCTGGACGGACTACGACTTCAGCGTGCTGCATCAGCCGATCGCCGGTCTGGCGCACCTGGTGCTGGCGGACAACCCGGCCCATCACCCGGCCGGCGATTTCGTCCTCGACAACGGGCGTGTCCAGGATGGACAGCCACAGGCGCGGACCCTGACCTACAGCGGCATCGCCGTCCTGCACCCGCAGCTGTTCGACGGCTGCGGGGCGGGCGCGTTCAAGCTCGCGCCGCTGCTGCGCGACGCCATGGCGCGCGGCCAGGTGACGGGCGAACGGCTGAAGGGGCAGTGGGTGGATGTCGGCACCCATGAACGTCTGGCCGAAGCCGAAAAACTGATAGAAGCGAGCCGTTGATATGTTGTGGCCAGGGACTCTGATTGGAGCCGGAGCGGGTTTTGCGATCGCCAGCATTCCGGGGGCCATGCTTGGGGCGTTGTTGGGGCAAGCGCTGGATCGGCGCCTGCACCTGCAGAGCTGGGGACATTTGCGCGAACGGCTCGGCGGCAGGCCGATGCTGCGCAACGATGAATTGCTGTTCGTGCTGCTGGGGCGTCTGGCCAAGAGCGACGGGCGCGTCACCGACGGGCATATCCAGCAGGCGCGCCACGAAATGCGTGCGCTGGACATGGGCGAACCGGCCCAGCGCCGGGCGATCGCCGCGTTCAACCGCGGCAAGTCCGGCAACGACAACCTGCGCAGCTATCTGCGGCGGCTGGGGGCCCAGCCCCATGCGGCCGAAGGCGTGCTGCGCGCGTGTTGGCGGATGGTCTGGGCCGACGGCCGGGCCGGCGTGAGCGAGCGCGAACTGTTGGCGCAGTGGGGCAAGTGGCTGGGCTGGACGACGCATCAGGTGCAGGCGCTGGCGACGGACTACGAGCCGCACAAGCGGCCCATCGTCAGTGCGGCGGTGAGCTATCAGGAAGCGATGCGCCTGCTCGGGGTGTCGGCGACCAGCGAGCCGGCGCAGATCAAGCGGGCGTACCGGCGGCTGCTCAGCCGCCATCACCCGGACAAGGTCGCCGGCAGCGGCGCGACGCCTGCGCAAGTGCGTGAAGCCACGGAGAAGACCCGCGAACTGCACACCGCCTACACCTTGATCCGTGAGCGGCGGGATTTTCGCTAGGCACGGTGTTCCGGGGTGTTTGGATCAGTCGAATCGCGAGCAGGCTCGCTCCTACAGTTGACCGTGTTCAAACTGTAGGAGCGAGCCTGCTCGCGATGGGTTCGACGGGTTCTCTCAGTCCGCGCTCTGCGGATTCAGCCAGCCCTTCACCCGACGGAACAGTTGTTCCTGCTCGGCCTTCTTGTCCGGCAGCGCCTTGAGCCCCACCTGGCTGAACGCCGAGGTCTTCAGGCGTTTGCTGGCTTGCAGGCGCTCCAGAGCCGCGTTGCGGTCCGGCGCCTTGTCCATGTAGTAGAGGTCGGCCGTCGGCAGTTTCAGGGTCGGCGTCAGTTCCGCCAGCTCAGGCTTGGCCTTGAGCGGTGCCTGGGCGGCGACCATCACCAGTTTTTCCACTTGCGCGGTCTGCCGTTCGCTCAGGTAGCGCGCCGCCCAATAGGCGCCGGTGCCGTGGCCGAGCACGACGACGCTGCGGGCGCTCTGCTGTTCGGCGTAGGCGATGGCGGCGTCGATGCGGGCGAAGATCCGCTCGGCGTCGGCCTTGGCCTGCTCTTCGGTGGTTTCGGCGACGACCTTGTCGGCCACCTCGGCCTCGCCGCCGGCGGCCTGTTCGATCGGCTCGGCGGTGGTGGAGTCCTTGCTGCCGGGATCGGCGGCTTTCGGCGCCGCCGGCGCTTCGGCGGTGCGCGGCGCGATGGCGTCGCCTTGCAGGTCCGGCAGGGTGATGCTGAGGCTGCTCCACTGCGCATCCGGCAGCTTCTGCCGCAGCGGCGCGATCGCCTGGGGCCAGTCGGCGGTTTCGCCGGCGCCGGGGACGATGATCACCGCACCTTTGGGTTCGGCGGTATTGGCGGGTTTCCACAGGGCGAGGAAACTGTCGCCGCCGGCCTGCAACTGCTGCTGTTCCTGCGCCGGAACCTTGCGTTCGAGTGCCGCCGACTCTTCCTGACTACGCTCAGGCAGTGGCTGGCGTTCGGCCGGCTTCTCGCCGGCAGGTTGTTCTGCCTGGGCGGCAGGGGCCGTATCGGCGGCTTCGACAGAAAACGCACAAGGCAGGATCAGCGACAGGCACAATGCTGGCATTGCCAGGCGGTAGACAGGGGGCATCGGTTATTCCAGGCCAGAAAGTATCCCGGCAGCCTAATGGGTTGGTCAGAATTTGTCAGTGTACGAGACTTCGATGATGCGATTTTGCTGCCTGTGGGTTATCGGCTGTTTGTGGTTTCCCTTGATGGGCTGGGCTGCGCCTGCGCCCACGGCCCATGCCGCGCAGTTGACAACCGGCGAGCGGCAATGGCTGGCGCAGCACCGCGAGCTGCGGGTCGGCCTGGTGCTGCAGGCGCCGTATGCGCAGTACGACCGGCGCCTGCAGCGGTTGTCCGGGCCCAACGTCGACCTGATGAACTGGCTGGCCAAGGCCCTCGACGTCGAACTGACCTGGCGTAACTTCCCTGACCTGGCGCAGTTGGAGGCCGCCGCCCAGGACGGCGAGATCGACATCGCGCCGGGCCTGACCCAGACGCCGGCTGCGCTGCGCCTGTGGCAGTTCTCCGATCCGTACATGCGCGTGCCGCAACTGGTGGTCAGCGACCAGAAGGCCGGCGGCACGGTGGAGCTGGAGAAGCTCGACAGCCAGACCCGCGTCGCCGTGCGCATGCCGAGCGTGACGGCGGACTATCTGCGCAGCAACTACCCGCACCTCAACCTGCAAGGCGTGCCGATGGAGCGTCAGGCCCTGCAATTGCTGCTCAGCCAGCAGGCCGGCTACGCGGTGGTCGACGAGGCGCAGCTGGGGCGCCTGTCGGTGGAGCCGGAGTTCTCCGGTCTGGTGGTGGTCGGCGACATCGGCCTGCCGCAATTGCTGCGGGTGGCCACGCGCCGGGACTGGCCGGAGCTGGCCGGCATTGTCGAAAGCGCGCTGCGGTCGGTTCCGGCCAAGGATCTGGAGCGTCTGCACAGCCGCTGGCTGCAGCCCAAGTATCCGCGGCTGACGGAGTCGCCGGGGTTCTGGCAGAACCTGAGCCTGCTGTTCGCGGTGCTGCTGCTCATCTGCGCGGCCCTGGTGGCCTGGCAGCGGCGCCAGCAGCACAGCCTCGAACAGCGCCTGCTGGCCGCACGGGAGGACATCGCCCTGCGCGCCGCCAGCGAAGAGGCCCTGCGCCTGACCCAGTTCTCCATCGACCAAAGCACCGTCGGCATCCTCTGGGTCAACTGGGACAGCCATGTGCGCTACGCCAACCGGGCGGCGGAGACCATGCTCGGCTATCCGCCGGGCGGGATCATCGAGCGTCCCCTGATCGACTTCGAACCGGGCCTGCACATGGATCGTTGGCTGAACCTGTGGAAGCGCGCCAGGACCCGCGAGGAAGAACCGCTGAGCTTCGAAAGCCTGTGCGTGCGGGCCGACGGCAGCGTGCTGCCGGCGGATGTGTCGCTGAGTTTCCTCAGGTTCCGCGACAGCGAGTACCTGGTGGTCTACCTCACCGACGTCACCGAACGCCGCCGGGCCCTGGCGGCCTTGCAGGAAAGCGAAGCGCGGCTCAAGGGCATCGCTGCCAACGTGCCGGGCCTGGTGTTCCGGCTGGAGCGGGCGCCGGTGACCGGGCAAATCGATTTCGCCTACATCAGCGAAGGCAGCGAGACCCTGGTGGGCTACGCCCCGGCCGCCATCGCCCACCGCGACATGGGCCTGCGCAGCCTGGTGCATCCGGATGACCGGGCCAGCTATCACCAGACCCAGGATCGCGCCCTGGACACCGACAGCGACTGGTCGTGGCAGGGCCGCATCCTCACCCGCCAGGGCGAGCAGCGCTGGGCCGAGATCAAGGCGATCACCCGTCGACTGGAGGACGGTGCCTACGTCTGGGACGGCATCGTCTGGGACATCAGCGAAAGCAAGCGCATCGAACTGGAGCTGGCGGCTTCCCGCGAGCAGCTGCGTGAACTGTCGGCGCACCTTGAGAGCGTGCGCGAAGAGGAAAAGGCGCGCATCGCCCGGGAAGTGCACGATGAGCTGGGGCAAATGCTCACGGTGCTGAAACTGGAGACATCGATGTGCGAACTGGCCTACGCGCAGCTCGACCCTGGGCTGCACGAACGCCTGAACAGCATGAAGCGCCTGATCGCCCAGCTGTTCCAGTTGGTGCGCGACGTGGCGACGGCGCTGCGCCCGCCGATCCTCGACGCCGGGATCGCGTCGGCCATCGAGTGGCAGGCCCGGCGCTTCGAGGCGCGCACCCAGATCCCGTGCCTGGTGCAAGTGCCGGACAACCTGCCGGCCCTCAGCGACGCCAAGGCCGTCGGCCTGTTCCGGATCCTCCAGGAGGCGCTGACCAATGTCATGCGCCATGCCCAGGCGCATACTGTGGAAGTGACGCTGGCCCTTGAAGGCGACGAACTGTGTCTGACGGTCAGTGACGATGGCGTAGGATTTGTCGCCGCAGCCGGCCGGCCGACATCGTTCGGCCTGGTGGGCATGCGCGAGCGGGTGTTGATCATGGGCGGCAGCCTGCAGCTCGACAGCGAGCCGGGAGAGGGCACCAGCCTGGTGGTGCGGGTGCCGGTGAATGAGGCCTGACGGTGCGGCGCCTTGTCCGCGAATGAAATGGGCTCTGAAACAACAAGAATGGAGAGCGACGTGATCCGTGTACTGGTAGCCGAAGACCACACCATCGTGCGCGAGGGCATCAAGCAATTGATCGGCCTGGCCAAGGACCTGCAGGTGGCGGGGGAGGCGAGTAATGGCGAACAGTTGCTCGACACCCTGCGCAACGTGCCGTGCGAGGTGGTGCTGCTGGACATCTCGATGCCGGGCGTCAACGGCCTGGAGGCGATTCCGCGGATCCGTGCGCTGAACAACCCGCCGGCGATCCTGGTGCTGTCGATGCACGACGAGGCGCAGATGGCCGCCCGGGCGCTGAAGGTCGGCGCCGCCGGCTACGCCACCAAGGACAGCGACCCGTCGCTGCTGCTGACCGCCATCCGCAAGGTCGCGGCGGGCGGGCGCTACATCGACCCGGAACTGGCCGACCGCATGGTCTTCGAAGTCGGCCTGACCGATGCCCGGCCGTTGCATTCCTTGCTGTCGGAGCGCGAATTCTCCGTGTTCGAACGCCTGGCCCAGGGCGCCAACGTCAACGACATCGCCCAACAACTGGCCTTGAGCAGCAAGACCATCAGCACCCACAAGGCGCGGCTGATGCAGAAGCTCAACATCACCTCCCTCGCTGAACTTGTGAAGTACGCCATGGAACACAAGCTGCTCTGACCTTTGCCGTTGCCCTGTGGCCGCCATCGCCAGCAGGCTGGCTCCCACAGGGGGTTTGGTTGAACGCAACGTTTGCGGTCACTGTAGAACCCTGTGGGAGCGGGCTTGCCCGCGAAGGGGCCGTCACATTCAACACCCATGCTGGCAGGTCCGACGCTTTCGCGGGCAAGCCCGCTCCCACAAGGAAAGGTGTCGGCATATCCATCCGCGACACGGCCCCTGCCCGCACTGGCGGCACGTAGCTGCAAGCGTGCCGCTGCATTTGCCCAAACGCGCCATCCTTGTAGGGCGATCCCTACCCCCAACCTTCCATCCGGCTGAGGCGAATCTCTCCTGCACCCCGATTTGCGCGGCTGGGGACAGCCACTAGGCTTAAGCCCACAGCAGTCATCAACAACAAAGGTGCGGGTATGAGCCAGGTCGAAACAAACGCAGGGGCCAGCGATGTGCTGGTCAGCTTTCGTGGAGTGCAGAAGAGCTACGACGGCGAGAACCTGATCGTCAAAGACCTCAACCTGGACATCCGCAAAGGCGAGTTCCTGACCCTGCTCGGGCCGTCCGGGTCGGGCAAGACCACCAGCCTGATGATGCTCGCCGGCTTCGAGACGCCGACCGCCGGGGAAATCCTGCTGGCGGGCCGTGCGATCAACAACGTGCCGCCGCACAAGCGCGACATCGGCATGGTGTTCCAGAACTACGCCCTGTTCCCGCACATGACCGTGGCCGAGAACCTGGCGTTCCCCTTGACCGTGCGCGGCCTGAACAAGAGCGACGTCACCGACAAGGTGAAGAAGGCCCTGGGCATGGTGCAGCTCGATGCGTTCGCCCAACGCTATCCGGGGCAGTTGTCCGGCGGCCAGCAGCAGCGTGTGGCCCTGGCCCGCGCCTTGGTGTTCGAGCCGCAATTGGTGCTGATGGACGAACCTCTGGGCGCCCTCGACAAACAGCTGCGCGAACACATGCAGATGGAGATCAAGCACCTGCACCAGCGCCTCGGCGTGACCGTGGTCTACGTGACCCACGACCAGGGCGAAGCCCTGACCATGTCTGACCGCGTCGCGGTGTTCCACCAGGGCGAGATCCAGCAGATCGCGCCGCCGCGCACCCTCTACGAAGAGCCGAAGAACACCTTCGTCGCCAACTTCATCGGCGAGAACAACCGCCTCCACGGCCGACTGGTCAGCCAGGACGGCGAGCGCTGCGTAGTCGAGCTCGGCCGCGGGGAGAAGGTCGAGGCGCTGGCGGTCAATGTCGGCCAGAGCGGCGAGCCGGTGACCCTGTCGATCCGTCCGGAGCGGGTGAGCCTCAACGGCTCCAGCGACCGCTGCGTCAACCGCTTCTCCGGACGGGTGGCCGAATTCATCTACCTGGGCGACCACGTCCGGGTGCGCCTGGAAGTCTGCGGCAAGACCGACTTCTTCGTGAAACAGCCGATCGCCGAGCTCGATCCTGCGCTCAGCGTCGGCGACGTGGTGCCGCTCGGCTGGCAGGTCGAGCACGTCCGCGCGCTCGACCCTCTTCAAGAGGCGCATTGATCGCCCCCGCAACACCAACACCAACCTGCACGTGGAGAGAACAATAAATGTTGAGATCCCTGAAGTTCACCGCCCTGACCCTGGGCCTGATGGGTGCGGCAAGCGCTATGGCCGCAGGTCCCGACCTGACGGTGGTGTCGTTTGGCGGTGCGAACAAGGCCGCGCAAGTCAAAGCCTTCTACGCCCCGTGGGAAGCGGCGGGCAACGGCAAGATCGTCGCCGGCGAGTACAACGGCGAGATGGCCAAGGTCAAGGCCATGGTCGACACCAAGAGCGTGTCGTGGGACCTGGTGGAGGTCGAGTCGCCGGAGCTGTCCCGCGGTTGCGACGAAGACATGTTCGAGCAGCTCGACCCTGCGCTGTTCGGCAAGGGCGAAGACTACGTCAAGGGCGCGATCCAGCCGTGCGGCGTCGGCTTCTTCGTGTGGTCGACCGTGCTGGCCTATAACGCCGACAAGCTCAAGACCGCACCGACCAGCTGGGCCGATTTCTGGGACACCAAGAAATTCCCGGGCAAGCGCGGCCTGCGCAAGGGCGCCAAGTACACCCTCGAATTCGCTCTGATGGCCGACGGCGTCGCGCCCAAGGACGTCTACAAGGAGCTGGCCAGCAAGAACGGCCAGGATCGTGCCTTCAAGAAACTGGACGAGCTGAAGCCGAACATCCAGTGGTGGGAAGCCGGCGCCCAGCCGCCGCAGTACCTGGCCTCCGGTGACGTGGTCATGAGCTCGGCCTACAACGGCCGGATCGCGGCGGTGCAGAAGGAATCCAACCTCAAGGTCGTGTGGAACGGCGGCATCTACGACTTCGACGCCTGGGCCATCCCGAAAGGCCTGGACAAGGCCCGCGCGGAAGCGGCGAAGAAGTTCATCGCGTTCTCGGTGCAGCCGCAGCAGCAGAAGACCTACTCGGAAAACATCGCCTACGGTCCGGCCAATACCCAGGCAGTGCCGCTGCTGGCCAAGGATGTCCTGAAGGACATGCCGACCACCCCGGAAAACATCGCCAACCAGGTGCAGATCGACGTCAGCTTCTGGGCTGACAACGGCGAGCAACTGGAGCAGCGCTTCAACTCCTGGGCAGCGAAGTAACACGCCCCGCAGGGGTGGGTTCGCCCCCACTCCTGCGGGAGCGAGCCTGCCCGCGAAAGCGCTCGTCCGGTCAGCCTGAAAGTTGTACGTGCTGACCTCTTCGCGAGCAGGCTCGCTCCCACATTACCGATCCCGAAGATTTGCGGAGTACGTCATGGCCATCGCCGTTCCCCTGAACGAGGGCAACAGCCCCACCTTGAAGCAGCGGCTCAAGCACGCCGAGCGGGTCAACCGCTGGAAGGCCCAGGCGCTGATCGCGCCGCTGGTGCTGTTTCTGTTGCTGGTGTTCCTGGTGCCGATCGTGGCGCTGCTCTACAAGAGCGTCGGCAACCCGGAGGTGGTCGGCGGCATGCCGCGCACCGTGGCGGCCATTGCCGGCTGGGACGGCCGCGGCCTGCCCGCCGAAGCGGTCTACAAGGCGGCCGGCGAAGACCTCGCCGAGGCCCGCAAGAATCAGACGCTGGGCGATCTGTCCAAGCGCTTGAACATGGAGTTGGCCGGCTACCGCAGCCTGCTGACCAAAACCGCCCGGGGCCTGCCGTTCGCCACCGAACCCGCCTCCTATAAAGAAGCGCTGGAAGGCCTCGACGAACGCTGGGGCGATCCGGCCTACTGGCAAGCGGTGAAGCGCAACACCAGCAGCCTCACCCCGTTCTACCTGCTGGCGGCGGTCGATCACCGCATCGACGACCTCGGCGAACTGGCCCCGGCCACCCCGGACCAGGCGATCTACCTGGACATCTTCGCCCGCACGTTCTGGATGGGGCTGGTCATCACCGGCATCTGCCTGGTGCTGGCCTATCCGCTGGCGTACCTGCTGGCGAACCTGCCGTCGCGTCAGAGCAACCTGCTGATGATCCTGGTGCTGCTGCCGTTCTGGACCTCGATCCTGGTGCGGGTCGCCGCGTGGATCGTGCTGCTGCAGTCGGGCGGCCTGATCAACAGCGCGCTGATGGCCATGGGCATCATCGACAAGCCGCTGGAACTGGTGTTCAACCGCACCGGGGTCTACATCTCGATGGTGCACATCCTGCTGCCGTTCATGATCCTGCCGATCTACAGCGTGATGAAGGGCATCTCGCCGACCTACATGCGCGCCGCGATCTCCCTCGGCTGCCATCCGTTCGCCAGCTTCTGGCGGGTGTACTTCCCGCAGACCTACGCCGGCGTCGGCGCCGGTTGCCTGCTGGTGTTCATCCTCGCCATCGGCTACTACATCACCCCGGCGCTGCTGGGCAGCCCGAACGATCAGATGGTCAGCTACTTCGTCGCGTTCTACACCAACACCAGCATCAACTGGGGCATGGCCACCGCGCTCGGCGGGCTCTTGCTCCTGGCCACCGTGGTGCTTTATCTGATCTACAGCTGGCTGGTGGGCGCAAGCCGCCTGCGCCTGGGCTAAGGGGAATACCGAGATGCTGAGTCCTTACATGTCGCCCGTCGAACGGGTGTGGTTCTACAGCCTGCGGATCCTCTGCGGCCTGATCCTGCTGTTCCTGATCCTGCCGGTGCTGGTGATCGTGCCGCTGTCGTTCAACTCGGGGAGTTTCCTGGTGTACCCGCTGCAGGGCTTCTCGCTGCAGTGGTACCACGATTTCTTCGCCTCGGCCGAATGGATGCGTTCGCTCAAAAACAGCATCATCGTCGCCCCGGCAGCGACCGTGCTGGCGATGGTGTTCGGCACCCTGGCGGCCATCGGCCTGACCCGCGGGGACTTCCCCGGCAAGTCGCTGGTGATGGCGCTGGTGATTTCGCCGATGGTGGTGCCGGTGGTGATCATCGGCGTGGCCAGCTACCTGTTCTTTGCGCCGCTGGGGCTGGGCAACAGCTTCTTCTCGCTGATCGTGGTGCATGCGGTGCTGGGGGTGCCGTTCGTGATCATCACCGTGTCCGCGACCCTGCAGGGCTTCAACCACAACCTGGTGCGCGCCGCCGCCAGCCTCGGCGCCTCGCCGCTGGTGACCTTCCGCCGGGTGACCTTGCCGCTGATCGCGCCGGGGGTGATCTCCGGGGCGCTGTTCGCCTTCGCGACGTCGTTCGACGAGGTGGTGGTGACCCTGTTCCTCGCCGGCCCCGAGCAGGCGACGCTGCCCCGGCAGATGTTCAGCGGCATCCGCGAAAACCTCAGCCCGACCATCGCCGCCGCCGCCACGCTGCTGATCGCCTTTTCGGTGATCCTGCTGCTGACCCTGGAATGGCTGCGCGGGCGCAGCGAGAAACTGCGTACCACCCAGGTCTGAGGCCGTCCCATCCACTGCGGGAGCCACTGTCTTGCGGCGCCTTCACCGGCGCCATCGCCAGCAGGCTGGCTCCCACAGGGATACTCGCTGGATACGGCATCCGCATTCAACGCAGCCAACATTGTGGGAGCCAGCCTGCTGGCGATGGCATCCGCGCGGCGGCCATTCATGCGCTGAATGGCAGACAACCCCGAATCCCCAGCTACGCTTGTGCTCAGCTCCCATACCTATAAGAGGCTGCGCACAATGAGTCTTTCCTCGTTCAAGATCGCTCACAAACTGATCACCGGCGCCGGGGCCATCGAGCAACTGGCGGCGGAACTGACGCGGCTGGATGTCGACAACCCGCTGATCGTCACCGACGCCGCGCTGGTCAAGTCCGGCACCGTGGAGCTGGCGCTGGCGCAGATGGGCGGGCGCGACTACGAGATCTTCGACCGGGTGCAGCCGGATCCGGAAACCGCCATCGTCGAGGACTGCATGCGCACCTACCGCGAGGGCGGGCACGACGGGCTGATCGGCCTGGGCGGCGGCAGCGCCATCGACATCGCCAAGAGCGTCGCGGCGTACGCCGGCTACCACGGGGCGCTGGAGGACCTGTTCGGCGTCGACCAGGTGCCGCGCAAGGGGCCGCCGCTGATCGCCATCCCGACCACCGCCGGCACCGGTTCGGAGGTCACCAACGTCGCGATCCTCTCGGACAAGGCCGCGCAGCTGAAAAAGGGCATCGTCAGCGACTACCTGTTGCCGGACGTGGCGCTGGTCAGCCCGCAGATGACCCTGACCTGCCCGCGCGGCGTCACCGCCGCCAGCGGCATCGATGCCCTGGTGCATGCCATCGAATCCTACCTGTCGGTCAATGCCTCGCCGATCACCGATTCCCTGGCCATCGGCGCGATCCGGCTGATCGCCAAGGCGTTGCCCAAGGCCTACGCCAACGGCGCCAACCTGCAGGCGCGGGAAGACATGGCCACCGCCAGCCTGATGGCCGGCATGGCGTTCGGCAATGCCGGGGTGGGCGCGGTGCATGCGCTGGCCTACCCGCTGGGCGGGCGCTTCAACGTCGCCCATGGCCTGAGCAATGCGTTGCTGCTGACCCATGTCATGACCTGGAACAAGATGGCCTGCGTCGAGCGGATGCAGGATATCGCCGAAGCCATGGGGGTGAAGACCGCCGGCCTGAGCCTCAACGAAGCGGCGGACAAGGCCGTGCAGGCCATGGCCGAGCTGTGCGCGGCGGTGGAGGTTCCGGCGGGGCTGCGCAGCGTCGGCGTCACGCAGGAGGCGATCCCGGCCATGGCCGTGGAGGCCGCCGGGATCGAGCGCCTGATGCGCAACAACCCGCGCCGGCTCAGCGCCGCCGACATCGAGAAGATCTACCGCGCAGCCTACTGAGGCGCGGCGGCCGTCCGTCATGGCACAACCCAATCATCGCGGTCACGGTGCGCGCGCCAAAGCATGAGGCTACAATGCGCGCCATCGTGATTTGGCTCAGAAAAGGTGCGTCATGCAGCCCTTCGTAATTGCTCCGTCGATTCTCTCCGCCGACTTCGCCCGCCTGGGCGAGGAAGTGGACAACGTCCTGGCCGCCGGCGCCGACTTCGTTCACTTCGATGTCATGGACAACCACTACGTGCCGAACCTGACCATCGGCCCGATGGTCTGCGCGGCGCTGCGCAAGTACGGCGTCACCGCACCGATCGACGCGCACCTGATGGTCAGCCCGGTGGACCGCATCGTCGGCGACTTCATCGAGGCCGGCGCCACCTACATCACCTTCCACCCGGAAGCCTCGCTGCACGTCGACCGTTCGCTGCAGCTGATCCGCGAAGGCGGCTGCAAGTCGGGCCTTGTGTTCAACCCGGCCACGCCGCTGGACGTGCTCAAGTACGTGATCGACAAGGTCGACATGGTGCTGCTGATGAGCGTCAACCCAGGCTTCGGCGGGCAGAAGTTCATTCCCGCCACCCTCGACAAGCTGCGCGAGGCGCGGGCGATCATCGACGCGTCGGGCCGCGACATCCGCCTGGAGATCGACGGCGGCGTCAACGTCAACAACATCCGTGAGATCGCCGCGGCCGGCGCCGACACCTTCGTGGCCGGCTCGGCGATCTTCAACGCGCCGGACTACAAGGAAGTCATCGACAAGATGCGTTCCGAACTGGCGTCGGCCCGTCCATGAGCGGTTTTGAGCAGCTGTTCCCGGGGCAACTGCCGCGGTTGGTGATGTTCGATCTGGATGGCACGCTGATCGATTCGGTTCCTGACCTGGCGGCCGCTGTGGACAACATGCTGCTCACCCTCGGCCGCGAGCCTGCTGGCCTTGAGGCGGTGCGCGAATGGGTCGGCAACGGCGCGCCGGTGCTGGTGCGCCGGGCGCTGGCCGGCGGTCTGGACCATTCGGCGGTGGACGACGCCGAGGCCGAGCGGGCGCTGGAGGTCTTCATGGAGGCCTACGGCGCCAGCCATGAGCTGACCGTGGTCTACCCCGGCGTGCGCGACACCCTCAAATGGCTGCACAAGCAGGGCGTGGCCATGGCCCTGATCACCAACAAGCCGGAGCGTTTCGTCGCGCCGCTGCTGGACCAGATGAAGATCGGCCGCTACTTCAAGTGGATCATCGGCGGCGACACCCTCCCGCAGAAGAAGCCGGACCCGGCGGCGCTGTTCTTCGTCATGAAGATGGCCGGCATCCCGGCCTCGCAGTCGCTGTTCGTCGGCGACTCGCGCAGCGATGTGCTGGCGGCGAAAGCGGCGGGGGTCAAGTGCGTCGGCCTCACCTACGGTTACAACCACGGGCGGCCGATCGCCGAGGAGTCCCCGGCGCTGGTGATCGACGATTTGCGCACGCTAATTCCCGGTTGCCTGGATCCGGCCGCTGGGATAACGTTGCCCGACGCTTCTCAATCCCCTTCTGGAAACGCCATCGTGGTGGTCACCCGCAAACTCTGGATGAAAGTCATCAAGGCCTTGGCCCGTTGGCGTTGGCGCGCCTGACGTGATCCTGGCCGGCCCTGCCGGCGCGTTTGCACACCTGACCGATTTGCACCTCACACCACGAGGCACCCCATGATCCGCGAAGAATTCCTGCGCCTGGCCGCTGCCGGCTATAACCGCATCCCGCTGGCCTGCGAAACCCTGGCCGACTTCGACACGCCGCTGTCGATCTACCTGAAACTGGCCGACCAGCCCAACTCCTACCTGCTCGAATCGGTGCAAGGCGGCGAGAAGTGGGGCCGCTACTCGATCATCGGCCTGCCGTGCCGCACCGTGCTGCGGGTCCATGACCACCACGTGAGCGTCACCGTCGACGGCGTCGAGACCGAAAGCCACGACGTCGAGGATCCGCTGGCGTTCGTCGAGGCCTTCAAGGCCCGCTACAACGTGCCGACCATCGCCGGCCTGCCGCGCTTCAACGGCGGCCTGGTGGGCTACTTCGGCTACGACTGCGTGCGCTACGTGGAAAAACGGCTGGGCAAATGCCCGAACCCGGATCCGCTGGGTGTGCCGGACATCCTGCTGATGGTCTCCGACGCCGTGGTGGTGTTCGACAACCTCGCCGGCAAGATGCACGCCATCGTCCTGGCCGATCCGTCCCGGGCCGACGCCTATGAGCAGGGCCAGGCGCAGCTGCAGGCCTTGCTGGAGAAACTCCGTCAGCCGATCACCCCGCGCCGGGGCCTGGATTTCGGCAAGCAACAGGCGGCCGAGCCGGTGTTCCGCTCCAGCTTCACTCAAAACGACTACGAAAAAGCCGTCGACACCATCAAGGAATACATCCTGGCCGGCGACTGTATGCAGGTCGTGCCGTCCCAGCGCATGTCGATCGACTTCAAGGCCGCGCCCATCGACCTGTACCGCGCGCTGCGCTGCTTCAACCCGACGCCGTACATGTACTTCTTCAACTTCGGCGACTTCCACGTGGTCGGCAGTTCGCCGGAAGTGCTGGTGCGGGTCGAGGACAACCTGATCACCGTGCGCCCGATCGCCGGCACCCGCCCGCGCGGGGCCACCGAAGAGGCGGATCTGGCGCTGGAAGAGGACCTGCTGTCGGACGACAAGGAAATCGCCGAGCACCTGATGCTGATCGACCTGGGCCGCAACGACACCGGGCGCGTCTCGGAAGTCGGCTCGGTGAAGCTCACCGAGAAGATGGTCATCGAGCGCTATTCCAACGTGATGCATATCGTCTCCAACGTCACCGGCCAACTGAAGGAAGGCCTGACCGCGATGGACGCGCTGCGGGCGATCCTGCCGGCCGGCACCTTGTCCGGCGCGCCGAAGATCCGCGCGATGGAAATCATCGACGAGCTGGAACCGGTCAAGCGCGGCGTGTACGGCGGCGCGGTGGGTTATTTCGCCTGGAACGGCAACATGGACACCGCCATCGCGATCCGCACGGCGGTGATCAAGGACGGTGAACTGCATGTGCAGGCCGGCGGCGGCATCGTGGCCGACTCGGTGCCGGCGCTGGAATGGGAAGAGACCATCAACAAGCGCCGGGCGATGTTCCGTGCCGTGGCGTTGGCCGAGCAGGCCCCGGACTGACATCGGGTCACCCTCGCCACAAAAAGAAAGCGGCGCCTGAAAAGGCGCCGCTTTTTTGTTGCCTGCCTGTCAGAAGTCCAGGCTCACCCCGACATTCACCCCTTGCTGGGTGAAGTCGTCGTCCTTGCGGATGTTGTAGCTGGCGCGCAGGGCGACTTCCTTGCTGAGGTTGTGGCTCACGCCCAGGTTCAGGCGGTTGAGGTTGGTCTGCGGCTTGTAGCCTTCGAGGGTGAAGCGGTTGTTCGGCAGGCTGTTGAGGTTGATGGTCAGGTCCTGGGCATCGTCGTTGTATTCGCGCTCATGGGCGAATTCGCCGAACACCTGGGTCTGTGCAGTGACCTGGTACTTGCCCTGGATGCCGAGGCCCAACCGGCGGGAGATGCGCGACTGGTCGTCGAAGGTCAGCGCCGTGGCGTCCGCGCCTTTTTCCGAGTAGCCATCCACCTGCGCCTTGCCGAAGTCGGCGCTGACGAACGGCGACAGGTGCCACGGACTGCTCGCCTCGGGCGCGATGTCGTAGCCCACGCGGCCGCCGATGGCCAGCACGTAGCCGTCGGTGTCGCCTTTCTCCCCGCGCTCGTTGACCCCCAGCTGGAACTTGCGCTTGAGGCTGTCGTAGTCCAGCCGGCCGGCGGTCATCGCCAGGTCGCCCCACCAGCGGTTCTGCTGGTACTGGGCGAACACGGTGCCCATGTAGGAATTGAGCTTGTAGTCCGAGTCGTTGTCGCCGGCCTCGAGCTTCTGGTGATAGAGCCCGGCCGCGACGCCGACGCGCCAGGCGTCGTCGAGGCGGTAGCTGGCGCCGATGTTCAGGTTGTAGCCGTTGCCGTCGGCGCTTGCCCCGGCGCTCTGGTCGTCGAAGTCCTGATGCTGGCCGCCGGCGGCCACGATGGCCCGCCATTGGCCCACGCCCTGCCAGTTCTCCCAGTCGGCCAGCCATTGGTTGCGCAGCTCGTCCTGGTGGGCGCGCAGCGAGCCCTGGGCCATTTCCGGCAGCAGGGTCAGTTCCCACGGCGCGGCCAGCAGCGAGTAGGCGTAATCGGCGATCAGGCGTTGCCCGGCCTCGGTCGGGTGCACCGAGTCGTTGAAGATCAGTTTGGTCGGATCCGGCGTGGCGCTGTTGATGCCGTACCGGGCGTTCTCGGTGCAGCCGCTGCCGCTGAAGCAGGTGGCGACCAGGTTCTGGTCGGTGGCCAGGCCGAACTGGGCCGGGTTGGCGAACACTTCGCCCAGCAGCAGCGGAATGTTCAGCGGAATGACGTTGGCGTTGACGCCTTGCAGCTGGCTGACCAGTTCGTTGTTGAACTGGGCGCTGAGCTGCGACGTGAAGGCTTGCAGCGGCGAGCCGTTGATGGCCGGGGTCAGGCCGATGTCCGGCAGCAGCCAGACCATGATGTAGCGGGCGCCGGCGCCTTGCAGGGTCTGCACGCTGTCGACCAGTCGGTCGGCGGCGGCGCTGGCCTGGGCGAGGCTGGTGACACGGCCCTGGAGGAAGTCGTTGCCGCCCCCCGTCAGGTAGTACAGCGCGTTCGGATCGGCGCGAAAACCGTTGGACGGCAGGTAGCCGGTGCGGGTGCGTTCGCCGGAGGCGGACGAGCTGGTGATCGAGTCCAGGATCTGGTCGGTGCGGTAACCGCCGACGGCCCAGTTGTTGCCGTCCGGCAGGCCTTGGTTGGCGCGCACCGCCGAGTCGGCGGAGGCGGTCTGGTCCGGCGTGAAACCCAGCCGTCCGCCGAGCAGTTGGGTGGCGTTGAGCGAATAGAATTCGCCGCTGCCGTCCCGGTAGGCGGGACCTGTGCGGTTGGTGAAGCGCTTGCCCGAGCCGGCCGGGCCGCCGCTGTCGGTGAACGTCCCCGCGTCGCTGAGGCTGTCGCCGAAGACGACGAAATTCGAGTAAGGGTTTGGGGCGGCGACCGCCTGGGCGCAGGCCATCGCGAGCAAGCATCCGGCCAGCGGTACGAACAACGTCTGTTTGATCATGAGCAAGTCCGTTTATTTATTGTTGTAGTGAACGAAACGACAGTACCAAAAACATCCGGCGTTTTGCCATCTGTCGCGAACACTCCCCGGGTTTGACGCGCTTTGTCCGATTTGGCCGCCGGCCGGCCCCGCCATCATATTGCACGCTCTGCCCAGCTAAGTTACTGTGCCGGAACGTATGAACGAGACCTTCCCCGTGTTGATCGTCAGCAAACTCCTGGATCAAGTCATCAAGGCGCACGCCCGCTGGCGTTGGCGCGCCTGAATCTTCTCTGCCGGCCCCGCCGGATCTGTACTGCTTTGCCTTCCTTGCCTGTCTGAACCGCCGCTGTGCCGACGCGATCCGCGCGTCCGACATCGTGCAGCGCCCTGCGGGCAAACCGTTCGAAGGCTGTCTCCAAGCCAGAATTCAAGAGGTTCGAAACGCCATGTTGCTGATGATCGACAACTACGACTCCTTTACCTACAACGTTGTGCAATACCTCGGCGAACTGGGGGCCGAGGTCAAGGTCGTGCGCAACGACGAACTGACCGTCGCCCAGATCGAAGCGCTCAACCCGGAGCGCATCGTGGTGTCCCCGGGCCCCTGCACCCCGACCGAAGCCGGCGTCTCCATCGAGGCGATCAAGCACTTCGCCGGCAAGCTGCCGATCCTCGGCGTCTGCCTCGGGCACCAGTCCATCGGCCAAGCCTTCGGCGGTGACGTGGTGCGTGCCCGCCAGGTGATGCACGGTAAGACTAGCCCGGTATTCCACGAGGACAAGGGCGTGTTCGCAGGCCTGAACCGGCCGTTGACCGTCACCCGCTATCATTCCTTGATCGTCAAGCGCGAGACCTTGCCCGACTGCCTGGAACTGACCGCCTGGACGCAGCGCGAGGACGGCTCGGTGGACGAGATCATGGGCCTGCGCCACAAGACCCTGAACATCGAAGGCGTGCAGTTCCACCCGGAATCGATCCTGACCGAACAGGGCCATGAACTGTTCGCCAACTTCCTCAAACAGACCGGCGGCGTGCGCTAAGGACCTCTCATGAACATCAAGACAGCCCTGAGCCGCATCGTCGACCACCTCGACCTCAGCACCGATGAAATGCGCGATGTGATGCGCGAGATCATGACCGGCCAATGCACCGACGCGCAGATCGGCGCGTTCATGATGGCCATGCGCATGAAGAGCGAGAGCATCGACGAGATCGTCGGCGCGGTCTCGGTCATGCGCGAGCTGGCGGACAAGGTCGAACTCAAGACCCTCGACCGCGTGGTGGATGTGGTGGGCACCGGCGGCGACGGCGCCAACATCTTCAACGTCTCCACCGCCTCGTCGTTCGTCGTCGCGGCGGCCGGCTGCACCGTGGCCAAGCACGGCAACCGCGCGGTGTCGGGCAAGAGCGGCAGCGCCGACCTGCTGGAAGCCGCCGGCATCTACCTGAACCTGACCCCGACCCAAGTGGCCCGCTGCATCGACAACGTCGGCATCGGCTTCATGTTCGCCCAGACCCACCACAAAGCGATGAAGCATGCCGCCGGCCCGCGCCGCGACCTCGGCCTGCGCACCCTGTTCAACATGCTCGGCCCGCTTACGAATCCGGCCGGTGTGAAGCATCAGGTGGTGGGCGTGTTCACGCCGGCCTTGTGCCGGCCGCTGGCCGAAGTCTTGCAGCGCCTGGGCAGCAAGCATGTACTGGTGGTGCATTCGAAGGACGGCCTGGACGAGTTCAGCCTTGCGGCGCCGACCTTCGTCGCCGAGCTGAAGGATGGCCAGATCAGCGAATACTGGGTCGAGCCGGAAGACCTGGGCATGAAGAGCCAGAGCCTGCACGGCCTGTCGGTCGAAGGCCCGGAAGCGTCGCTGGCGCTGATCCGCGATGCGCTGGGCAAGCGCAAGACCGAGAGCGGCCAGAAAGCCGCTGAAATGATTGTGCTTAACGCCGGTGCGGCGCTGTACGCCGCCGACCTGGCCAGCAGCCTGAAAGAGGGCGTGGCGCTTGCGCACGACGCCCTGCACACCGGCCTCGCTCGGGAGAAGCTCGAGGAGCTGGGCGCCTTTACCGCGGTATTCAAAGTGGAGAATGAGGGATGAGTGTACCGACGGTTCTGGAAAACATTCTGGCCCGCAAGTTTCAGGAAGTCGCCGAGCGCAGCGCCCGTGTGAGCCTGAGCGAGCTGGAAAGCCTGGCCAGGACGGCCGATGCACCCCGCGGATTTGCCGGCGCGCTGCTGGCGCAGGCCAAGAAGAAACAGCCGGCGGTGATTGCCGAGATCAAGAAGGCTTCGCCGAGCAAGGGCGTGATCCGGGAGAACTTCGTGCCCGCCGACATCGCCAAGAGCTACGAGAAGGGCGGGGCGACCTGCCTGTCGGTGCTGACCGACATCGACTACTTCCAGGGCGCCGACGCCTACCTGCAGCAGGCCCGCGCGGCCTGTGCGCTGCCGGTGATCCGCAAGGACTTCATGATCGATCCGTACCAGATCGTCGAAGCCCGGGCCCTGGGCGCCGACTGCGTGCTGCTGATCGTCTCCGCCCTGGATGACGTGAAAATGAAGGAGCTGGCGTCGGTCGCCAAGGACGTCGGCCTCGACGTGCTGGTGGAAGTCCACGACGGCGATGAGCTGGAGCGCGCGCTGAAGACCCTCGACACGCCGCTGGTGGGGATCAACAACCGCAACCTGCACACGTTCGATGTCAGCCTGGAAACCACCCTCGACCTGCTGCCGCGCATCCCGCGCGACCGCCTGGTGATCACTGAGAGCGGCATCCTCAACCGCGCCGACGTCGAACTGATGGAAATCAGCGACGTTTACGCGTTCCTGGTCGGCGAAGCGTTCATGCGTGCCGAAAGCCCGGGCACCGAGCTGCAGCGCCTGTTCTTCCCGGAACGCGGCGTTCCGGTGAGCGGTTCGACCCTCGACTGATTTTCCGTTCGTCCAGTCAAGCTTTTCGCGAGCAGGCTCGCTCCTACAGGTTTTGCGCTGTCCCTGTGGGAGCGGGCTTGCCCGCGAAGGCGGCATAAGATTCACCTCAGACCGCAAGTCCCATGGAAACCTTATGATCCCCACCTCCCTGACCATTGAATCCGGACTGCAAGCCGAACAGGACTTGCTGGCCTCCGTCTGCGCCGGCGATTCCGAATGCGGCCTGCTGTTCTGGCAGCCGAGCGACCGGGCGCTGGTCATGCCGCGCCGCCTCAACCGCCTGCCCGGTTTCGATCGGGCCTGCGAAGTGTCGGCCGCGGCCGGCTGGCCCGTGCTGCTGCGGGAAACCGGCGGCGAACCGGTGCCGCAGTCGGCCTCGACCGTCAACATCGCACTGGTGTACGCGCCGCCGCGCAGTGAGGGCGACCTGAACCGGATCGAGACCGGCTATCGGCGTTTGTGCGATCCGATATGCCAGCTGTTGGATGAGTTGGGTGGCATGTCTTCCCTGGGCGAGATCGACGGTGCGTTCTGCGACGGCCGGTTCAACGTCAACCTCGACGGACGCAAGATGGTCGGCACCGCCCAGCGCTGGCGCCAGAGTCAGGGCGGTCAGCGGCCGGTGGGGCTGGTGCACGGGGCGATGCTGATGGATGACGAACGTGAGTCGATGGTCGCGGCCGTCAACCGCTTCAACGAAGCCTGCGGGCTGGAGCAGCGGGTGCGTGTGCAAAGCCACATTGCGCTGCATGAGAAATTTCCGGATGCGCAGGCCTTGGCGCGGCTCGACGTGCTCTTGCGGGCAATGCTGGCGCAAATCTACGCTTGAGCCTGCGGGCTCAGCGTGTCCCGAAGACCACCATGGTCTTGCCTTTCACGTCCACCAGGTTGCGGTCCTCGAGATCCTTGAGCACCCGGCCGACCATCTCCCGCGAGCAGCCGACGATCCGCCCGATTTCCTGACGTGTCACCTTGATCTGCATACCGTCCGGGTGGGTCATCGCATCGGGCTGCTTGCACAGTTCCAGCAGGCAGCGGGCCACGCGGCCGGTCACGTCGAAGAACGCCAAGTCGCCGACCTTGCGTGTGGTGTTGCGCAGGCGTTGTGCGATTTGTCCGCTGAGCACGTAAAGAATGTCCGGATCCTGTTGCGACAGTTCGCGGAATTTCGCGTAGCTGATTTCCGCGACTTCGCATTCGACCTTGGCCCGCACCCAGGCGCTGCGCTCCTGTTCCTGGCCGGCCTGTTCGAACAGCCCCAGTTCGCCGAAGAAGTCCCCGGCGTTGAGGTAGGCGATGATCATCTCCCGGCCGTCGTCATCCTCGATCAGGATCGTCACCGAACCCTTGATGATGAAGTACAGCGTGTCGGAACGGTCGCCGGCGCAGATGATGTTGCTCTTGGCCGCATGGCGGCGGCGCTGGCAATGCATCAACAGCTTGTCGAGGTTCTTGATTTTGGGGGTGGGGGTAATACCAACCATGGTTGTATCCCGAAAAGACTGCACGGTTATGTTTGATTTTTTTATGAGGCGCCGAGAGCGGTCGTTGACAGGTCGACCGGGCGTCAGTGATTTGGCGCCAGCTTACCAGACACTTCCTTGAAGATTCGAGAATTTACCTACGTCATGGCCGTATCCGTCCTAGGAATGGCAGTCGCTGTCAAAGCGTAGCCCTGTGCTAAGCTGGCGGCCCTTTTTTCTACAGTGGAGTCTTGGCGATGAAGGCACGCATCCAATGGGCTGGCGAAGCCATGTTCCTCGGCGAATCCGGCAGCGGCCATGTCGTGGTCATGGACGGTCCGCCGGAGGCCGGTGGCCGCAACCTGGGTGTCCGCCCGATGGAGATGCTCTTGCTGGGCGTCGGCGGCTGCAGCAATTTCGACGTGGTCAGCATCCTGAAGAAGGCCCGCCAGGCCGTCGAGAGCTGCGAAGCGTTCCTGGACGCCGAACGCGCGACCGAAGACCCGAAGGTCTTCACCAAGATCCACATGCATTTCGTGGTCAAGGGCCGCGGCCTGAAGGAAGCCCAGGTCAAGCGCGCCATCGAGCTGTCCGCCGAGAAGTACTGCTCGGCCTCGATCATGCTGGGCGCGGCCGGTGTGGCCATCACCCACGACTACGAGATCGTCGAGCTCGGCTGAGCCGACATTCAACTATCATAAAAGCAGTGCAGACTCTGGCGATCCCCCGCCGACGTCTGCATAATGCGCCACTTTTTTCAGGGCTGTGACCGGTCTGCCGACGGGTCATCCGCCTGAACAGATAACCAAAATCGCCATCGCGAAGAGGTGTTAACCGTCCTACGCAGGTGCGTCGTTCGCACTTGACGGGCATGCTTGATCACGCGGCCGTGCCGCATACATAGAGAGTTTTCAACGGTGAAAAGCAAACTCAAGCTCCACGGGTTCAATAACCTGACAAAGACCTTGAGCTTCAACATCTATGACATCTGCTACGCGGAAACCCCGCAAGACCAGCAGGCCTACGTCGAGTACATCAACAAAGAGTACAACGCGAAGCGCCTGACGCAGATCCTCACGGAAGTTGTCGATATCATTGGTGCCAACATCCTGAACATCGCCAGTCAGGACTACGAGCCACAAGGCGCCAGCGTCACGATCCTGATCTCCGAAGAGCCGGTGACCCCGACCGAGAGTCAGATCGAAGAGTCTCCGGGCCCGCTGCCCGAGATCATCCTCGCCCACCTCGACAAGAGCCACATCACGGTGCACACCTATCCGGAAATCCATCCGGACGACGGTATCGCGACGTTCCGTGTGGACATCGACGTGTCGACCTGCGGCGTGATTTCACCGCTCAAAGCGCTCAACTTCCTGATTCACCAGTTCGATTCGGACATCGTGACCGTGGATTACCGTGTGCGCGGCTTCACCCGTGACGTCGAAGGCAACAAGCACTTCATCGACCACGAGATCAACTCGATCCAGAACTATCTCTCCGAAGACACCCGCGACGCGTACCAGATGACCGACGTGAACGTGTACCAGGAAAACCTGTTCCACACCAAAATGCTGCTGAAGAACTTCGAACTGGACAACTACCTGTTCGGCGACGCCACCAGCAACCTGTCGGCCGAGCAGCGTGCCCAGGTGACCGAGCGTGTGAAACACGAAATGCTGGAGATCTTCTACGCCCGCAACATGCCGAGCTGAGATCCCCGAGCACAAAAAAAGGCGACTGCCCCGGGGCAGTCGCCTTTTTTATTGTGGAGGCGTTCAGATCCGGTAGGTGCTCTTGGTCATCACCTTCGCCAGCAGGCTCATCCCGAACTTCACCGGCGCCGGGAAGCGGAAGCCGCCGGCCTGCAGCGCGCTTTCGGCATGGTGTTCCTCATCGACGCGCATCTGCTCCAGGATCGCCCGGGACTTTTCGTCCTCGGCGGGCAGTTGCTCCAGGTGCTCGTTCAAGTGCTTGCACACCTGATGTTCGGTCGCCGCGACGAATCCGAGGCTGACCTTGTCGCTGATCAGTCCGGCCACGGCGCCGATGCCGAACGACATGCCGTAGAACAAGGGGTTGAGCACGCTGGTGTGGCTGCCCAGCTGATGGATACGTTGCTCGCACCACACCAGGTGGTCGATCTCTTCTTCGGCGGCATGCTCCATCGCTTCGCGCACCTGCGGCAGCTTGGCGGTGAGCGCCTGGCCCTGGTACAGCGCCTGGGCGCAGACCTCGCCGGTGTGGTTGATGCGCATCAGGCCGGCGACATGGCGGGTGTCTTCGTCGCTCATCTGCGCATCGGGCTGCACGATGGCCGGCGACGGGCGATGCGGCTGGCCGCTGAACGGCAGCAAGGTGCGCATGGCGGCATCGGCTTGCAGCAGAAGACGGTCAATGGGCGAGTAGTGACGTTGGGTAGTCATGCTGACCTCCGGGGGGAATCTCGGCGGCCAGTTTAACCGAATCGGCCCGAGAAGGATTGCGCTGGGTCATCGTGACTCAGAGGGGATGGAGACTTCGGCGGGAGCGGGCAAGCCCCCTCCCGCGGAAAGACTCAGCCCGGCGGCCAGTTCATCTGACGCTGACCGAGCACATGCATATGAATGTGGTAGACGGTCTGTCCGCCCTTTTCATTGCAGTTCATCACCACCCGGAAGCCTTCCTCGCAACCCAGCTCCAGCGCCAGGCGCTGGGCGGTGAACAGGATGTGCCCGGCCAGTGCCTTGTCGTCTTCGGTCAGGTCGTTGAGGGTGCGCACCGGTTTTTTCGGGATCACCAGAAAATGCACCGGCGCCTGTGGGGCGATGTCGTGGAAGGCCAGGACCTGGTCGTCCTCGTAGATGATCTTCGCCGGGATCTCCCGGTTGATGATCTTGGTGAACAGAGTATCCACAGCTGTTTTCTCCGTTGTGTGGGGCGGGTCGAGTGTACCCATGCGGGTTCACCGCGCCCAGCCGTTTGCCTGCCGGCCTTTCAGCGCGGGCAGTAAGCCTTGTTGACCATGCCGGTGACGGTGCGGTTGAGCCAGCGCGAGCCGAGGCGCGGCAGGAAGGCGAACCAGCGGTTCATCCGGCCGGGGATGATGATCGCGCGGTTCTTCTCCAGGGCGCGCACGGTGTACAGCGCGACCTCTTCCGGGCTCATCAGCAGCCGGCTGTCGTTGAGCTTTCCGTCGTTCAGTTGGGCGGTGCGGAAGAACGCCGTACGGGTCGGCCCCGGGCAGAGCACCGAGACCTTCACCGCGCACTTCTTCAGCTCGACCCGCAGTGCTTCGGAGAAGTGCAGCACATACGCCTTGCTGGCGTAGTAGGTGCTCATCCACGGGCCGGGGTTGAACGCCGCGACCGAGGCGACGTTGAGGATCTGCCCGCCGCCCTGCAGCGCCATGCTGTTGCCGATGGCGTGGCAGAGGCGGGTGAGGGCGAGGATGTTCACCTCGATCAGGTCCTGCTCGGTCATCCAGTCCTGGGCCAGGAACGGCCCGCAGGTGCCGATGCCGGCGCAGTTCACCAGCAGATCGATCTGCCGGTCGCCTTCTTCCAGTTCCAGCAGGAAGCCGGACAGGCGCAAGGGTTCGCCCAGATCGCAGGCGCGGAACAGCACCTCGACGCCGAAGCGCTGGGTCAGTTCGATCGCAATGCTTTCCAGCTGATCACGCTGTCGGGCCACCAGGATCAGGCTGCGGCCGCGGCGGGCAAGGGCTTCGGCCATGGCCAGGCCGATGCCGCTGGAGGCGCCGGTGATCAGAGCGTAACGGGTCATGCAGTTCTCCATCGCAACAGCTCCGGCCGGCGACGCAGGTGTCGCGGGCCGGAGCGCTGTTCATTCTTTGCCAGAGTCTACAGGGGGCGGGGCCGCTTCGGCTGCTTCGTCCTCGGAAATCGTTGCCGGTTCGGCCACGGCGTCGATCTCGTCGGTGGTCACCGAGCCGCTTTCGTAGCTGCTTTCCAGGCTGGTTTCGTACTCCTCCTGGATCGCCGAAATACCGCCGACCATCGCGCCCGCGAAGATGAGCCCGACGAACACGATCCACAGCGAGCACAGCACCTTGACCGCCGTGGTGTTGGGCGGTGGCGGCGGGCCATAGCGGTTGGCGCCGTCGTTGCCCGGCATGGCCATCATCACCAGCGGAAAAATGCTGCCCACGAACGGCACTAGGTTCAGCAGCCAGAGCCAGCCGGACCAGCCGATGTCATGCAGGCGCTGCACGCTGAACAGGATGCTGACGAGGCTGAAGGCCAGGAACAGAAAGAACGCGACGATGCCGCCGATGATCAGCCCGGTGGTGGAGTCCGTGCTGACCAGGCCCAGCCCGATGAACGCAAAGATGCCGATGATCGGCAGGGTCACCAGGCTCAACACCATCGTCCAGGCCAGGAAACGCAGGCGGCCGATCCGGCCTTCGACACTGAACGGCTTGAGGGTGGCGAACTCGGGGAGGCGGTCGCCGACGTCGGCCCGGGGCGGGGCGTAGGGCGAATCCGGTTCCGCCTGAGCGGGCGCCTGTTCGTGCACGTCCGCCAGGTTCAGTTCGACCGTGGTTTCGGGCTCGATCCGGGCTTCGATGCCGGTCTTGCCCAGTGCCTGCAGGTAAACCTGCGCATCGCTGTGGGACAGGTCGCGCTTGAGTGCGACGGTGCGCCCGTTGAACAGCCGCTCGATGGCGGCGACATCGCTCTTGAAAAGATCCGCCAGGTTGAGCTTGGCGGTGGTGATGTCGACTCCGGGCTGCAGAGCGCCGTCGAACATGATCTTGTAACGGGTTTCGCTCATGGCCGGGCATCCTTGTCGCGAGATGGATTGAAGTGGGGTGTCGCAGTCGGTGAGTGTAAGGCCGGCCGCGGATCGGCTGGCCTTTTTCTCAGCGTGGCCAGCGGTTCGGCAACTGCGCCGCGTGCGCCAGTGCCTGGCGATACTCGCTGTCCAGGCGGGCCACCAGTTGCTCCACGCTCGGCAGATCCTTGATTCCGCCTACGCCCTGGCCCGCCGACCAGACGGTTTTCCAGGCCTTGGCCTCATCGCTGAGGGGCTTGAGCTTTTCGCCGAAGTTCACGTCGCCCTTGCCCTGCAGGGCCGCCATGTCGAAGCCGGCGGCCTCCAGGCTCTGGCGCATGAAGCTGGCCGGTACGCCCGACACGGCAGGAGTATGGATGATGTCCGCCGCTTTGGCAGTCAGCAGCATGTCCTTGTATGCGTCAGGCGCGTGACTTTCGGTGGTGCCGATAAATCGGGTGCCGAAGTAGGCCAAATCCGCGCCCAGCACTTGGGCAGCAAGAATCTCATGCCCGTGGTTCAGGCATCCTGCGAGCAGCAGGGTTTTGTCGAAGAACTGACGGATCTCCGCGATCAGCGAGAACGGGCTCCAGGTGCCGGCATGGCCGCCGGCGCCCGCCGCTACGGCGATCAGACCGTCGACACCGGCCTCGGCGGCTTTCTCCGCGTGGCGGCGGGTGGTCACATCGTGGAACACCAGGCCGCCGTAGCTGTGGACGGCATCGACCACTTCCTTGACCGCGCCCAGACTTGTGATGACGATCGGCACCTGGTGTTCGACGCAGATGTTCAGATCCGCCTGCAGCCTCGGGTTGGTGGGGTGGACGATCAGGTTCACCGCATACGGCGCCGGGTTTTCCATGAGCGCCAGGCCCGCCTCGATCTGTTCCAACCAGGCCTTGAAGCCGCTGCTTTCGCGCTGGTTCAGCGCGGGGAAGCTGCCGACCACGCCATTGCGGCAACAGGCTAGCACCAGATCCGGGTTGGAAATCAGGAACATCGGCGCGGCCACGACGGGCAGGCGCAAGCGTTGGTCGAGCAAAGCGGGCAGCGACATGGGACATCCCCCGATGAGTTGTGCTTATGAAGGTTAAAACGGCCGAACCACGACCAGAATTACAATAACAAGCAGTATCAGAACTGGCACTTCATTGAACCAGCGATAAAAGACATGGCTGCGGGTGTTTTCGCCACGGGCGAAGCGTTTGACGTACGCGCCGCACACATGGTGATAGCCGATCAGAAGGGCGACCAGCGTGAGCTTGGCGTGCATCCACCCGCCTTGGGTGAAATAGGCGCTCGGGTTGAGGCTGATCAGCCAGCCGCCGAAGATCAGCACGGCGATCATCGAAGGCCCCATGATGCCGCGGTACAGCTTGCGCTCCATGACGCTGAACCGTTCCTTGCTGACGGCGTCCTCGCTTTGCGCGTGATAGACGAACAGCCGCGGCAGGTAAAACAGCCCGGCAAACCAGCAGACCACGCTGACGATATGAAACGCTTTGAGCCACAGATAGAGCATTGGATTGATTCCCAGGTTCACGGTAGCCGGATAGTAGAGGCTCGGGCGGCCGCACGTCACCTTGACGGTTGTCGCAGGGGCGCGCGGCCCCTATTATCGACGGCTTTCCAGTGGGTTCGTTGAGGGCAGGTTCATGGTCAAGGTCGGTATCGTCGGCGGCACGGGTTACACGGGTGTCGAACTGTTGCGTCTGCTGGCGCAGCATCCGCAGGCAGAGGTGGTGGTCATCACTTCCCGATCCGAGGCCGGCATGGCCGTCGCCGACATGTACCCGAACCTGCGCGGCCATTACGACGGTCTGGCGTTCAGCGTTCCGGACATCAAGACCCTGGGCGCCTGCGATGTGGTGTTCTTCGCCACGCCCCACGGTGTCGCCCACGCCTTGGCGGGTGAACTGCTGGCCGCCGGCACCAAGGTCATCGACCTGTCGGCGGACTTCCGCCTGCAGGACGCCGACGAGTGGGCCAAGTGGTACGGCCAGCCGCACGGCGCGCCGGAACTGTTGGACGAGGCAGTCTACGGTCTGCCGGAAGTCAATCGTGAGCAGATCCGCAAGGCGCGCCTGATCGCGGTGCCGGGTTGCTACCCGACCGCCACGCAGCTGGGGTTCCTGCCTTTGCTCGAGGCCGGCCTTGCCGATGCCTCGCACCTGATCGCCGACTGCAAGTCGGGCATCAGCGGTGCCGGTCGTGGTGCCTCTGTAGGATCGCTGTACTCCGAGACGTCGGAAAGCTTCAAGGCTTATGCGGTGAAAGGTCACCGTCACTTGCCGGAAATCCGCCAGGGGCTGCGCCGTGCGGCGGGCAAGGACGTCGGCCTGACGTTCGTTCCGCACCTGACGCCGATGATCCGTGGCATTCACTCGACGCTGTACGCAACCGTGACCGACCGTTCGGTGGATCTCCAGGCGCTGTTCGAGAAGCGTTACGCCAATGAACCGTTCGTCGACGTCATGCCGGCCGGCAGCCACCCGGAGACCCGCAGCGTGCGCGGCGCCAACGTGTGCCGGATCGCCGTGCACCGTCCGCAGGACGGCGACCTGGTAGTGGTGCTGTCGGTCATCGACAACCTGGTCAAGGGCGCGTCGGGCCAGGCGGTGCAGAACCTCAACATTCTGTTCGGCCTGGATGAGCGCATGGGTCTGTCCCATGCCGGCATGCTGCCGTAACACGTCCTTGCGAACAGCGAAAAGGCCCGGAACACGGGCCTTTTCGCATTCGGGCCAGTGAAAGGCTTTATTGATATACCGTAACAATAGTTGACCGATTTTCTAGGACAAGCGGATAATGCGCGTCATCACGCAATATGACGGCTTAGCGCCGGGAGATAGTCAGCATGAGCGTCGAATCCTTCACCCCCACGGCTTTGCAATTCACCCAGGGTGCCGCGCACAAGGTGAAGAGCCTGGTCGATGAAGAGGGGAATGATCGCTTGAAGCTGCGCGTATTCGTTACGGGCGGCGGTTGTTCAGGTTTTCAGTACGGCTTCACCTTCGATGAGGATGTGGCCGAAGACGACACCATCGTCGAGCGCGAAGGGGTCAGCCTGGTGGTCGACCCGATGAGCTTCCAGTACCTGGCCGGTGCCGAGGTGGATTACCAGGAAGGTCTTGAGGGCTCGCGGTTCGTGATCAAGAATCCGAACGCCACCACCACCTGCGGATGCGGCTCTTCGTTCTCGATCTGAATTTTTCTTGCGCAAACAGCAAAACGCCGCAGTTCCTCACGGAGCTGCGGCGTTCTGCTGTTTGCGGTTCGGTCAGTTGGGGTAGATCGCGCCAAGCACGCGTAAGCCTCGGGCGCCGGTGACGCTCGGGCGATTGGCCGTGATGCCTTCGAGACAGCAATGCGCCAGCCAGGCAAACGCCATGGCCTCCACCCAGTCGGGGTCGACCCCGTGGGTCGCTGTGCTGGCAACGGTGGTGTCCGGCAGCCGCTCGGCCAGGCGCTTCATCAGTGTGGCGTTATGGGCGCCGCCGCCGCAGACCAGAAGCTCCCGCGTCTCGGTTTGAGCCGCCTGCAGGGACTGGACGATGGTATGCGCCGTCAGTTCCAGCAGCGTCGCCTGGACATCCTCTGGCGCAACCTGCGGCAGGCGTGACAGGTGTCGCTCCAGCCAAGGCAGGTTGAATACCTCGCGCCCCGTGCTTTTCGGGCCCTGAGTGGCGAAGAACGGGTCGCTCAGCAACGCTTCCAGCAGGGCCGGATCTATGCTGCCGCTGGCCGCCCACTCGCCGTTGCGGTCATAGTTTTCGCCGCGCTGCCGGTGGATCCAGGCGTCCATCAGCACATTCCCAGGGCCGCAGTCGAAACCGGCTACAGGTGCGTTCGGCTCAATCAGGCTCAGATTGCTGAAACCGCCGACATTCAGAACGGCGCGATTGCCGTTACGCTCCTCAAACAACGCTTCATGGAAGGCCGGAACCAAAGGCGCGCCTTGGCCGCCGGCGGCCACATCGCGGCTGCGGAAGTCGCTGACCACCGTGATGCCGGTCAGCTCGGTCAGCAGGGCGGGATTGCCGATCTGCACCGTAAAGCCACGCGCCGGCTCATGGCGGATGGTCTGGCCGTGGCTGCCGATTGCGCGGATGTCGTCGGCGCTGAGCCGCTGCTGTTCGAGAAGGGTGTGAATGCCTTGCGCTGCGAGCGTCACCCAGTGCTGCTGGGCAATGGCCGAGCGGGCGATCTCATCGGGGCCGCTGGCGCACAAGCCAAGCAGCTCGGCGCGCAGGGATTCAGGCATGGGGAGGTAGTGCGTGGCGATCAGGCGGATCGCCGAGGTCTGTTCGATCAGGGCGATGTCCAGACCGTCGAGGCTGGTTCCGGACATCACGCCGATGTAAAGGGCCATGGCTTAACGCTTGCTCGAGGCCAGCAAGGTGGCCTTCTCTTGATCCATGCGCGCCATCAGCGGCTGGCTCTGCGCGAGGAAGCGGGCGCGTTCGGACTTGGCGATCGGGTCGGCCATCGGCAGCTTCTGGCCCAGCGGGTCGACGTGAACGCCGTTGACCTGGAACTCGTAGTGCAGGTGCGGGCCGGTGGACAGGCCGGTCGTGCCGATGTAGCCGATCACTTGGCCTTGCTTGACGGTTCCGCCGGTCTTCACGCCTTTGGCGAAGCCCTGCATGTGGCCGTACAGCGTGCGGTAGGTGTTGCCGTGCTGGATGATCACGGTGTTGCCGTAGCCGCCGCGGCGACCGGCCAGCAGCACCTTGCCGTCGCCGGCTGCCTTGATCGGCGTGCCGCGGGGGGCCGCGTAGTCGACGCCTTTGTGGGCGCGGATCTTGTTGAGGATCGGATGCTTGCGGCCCATGGAGAATTTCGAGCTGATGCGGGCGAAGTCGACCGGCGTGCGGATGAACGCCTTGCGCATGCTGTTGCCGTCAGCGGTGTAGTAGCTGCTGTTGCCTTGCTTGTTGGTGTAGCGCACGGCGGTGTAGGTCTTGCCGCGGTTGGTGAAGCGTGCCGACAGGATGGGGCCGTTGCCCACGGCTTTGCCGTTGACCACTTTCTGCTCGTAGATCACGTCGAATTCGTCGCCCTGACGGATGTCCTGGGCAAAGTCGACGTCGTAGCCGAATACGCTGGCCATGTCCATGGTCAGGCTGTGGGACAGACCGGCGCGGGCGGCGGACTGCGACAGGGAGCTGTTGATCACGCCGTGGACGTAAGCGGTGCGGACGGTCGGCTTGGCGGTGACGCGGTTGAACGCGAAACCTTTGTCGTTGCGGGTCAGGGTGATGGTTTCAACATCGCTGACCTTGCTGTGCAGGTTGACCAGCTGGCCTTCGGGGTTCAGTTCGAATTCAAGCTTCTGGCCATGCTTGAGCTGGCTGAATTGCTTGGCTTGCTTGTCGCTGGCCAGCACTTCGTGCACGGCGGCGGCCGGAAGGCCGACCTTTTCGAAGAGGGTGGAAAGCGTATCGCCTTTGGCGACGACCACTTCCCTGTGGCCCGGGGCCTTCTTTGCTTCGGCCGGCGCGGCAGGGGCGGCGGGCGCCTGGGCGGTTTCCGGAGCCGTTTCGTCGCTGTTTTCAATCTGTGCGAAAGGGGAAGTGACGGGCTCGCTTGTGGCTTGGACGGCGTCGGCGGCGTCTTGATCCTGTGTCAGTTGTTCAGCAGGACTTTCCAGTTCAAGGCTCAAGGTTGTCTTTTTGGCTTCAACATCGCTGGAAGGGAATACCAGCAGGGCCAGGCTGAGGAGAGCGGCGATTCCACTTGCGGCCAGCAGGTGGGTTTTCGGGTAAAGCGGCGGCGCTTTAGACGATTCTGTGGTCATAAAGGACTTTTGACTTTGAAAAAGATGAATTGGAAAAGATGAATGACATGATGAAGATGAAATAACTGTATAAAATATAACCAAATCATCTCTGAAGCAAGTCTGCGGGCGACGTGCCTGCGGATTGGCGTCCGCGTGCCGGGCAAACCTTGTATTTGGTGCGCGATCTTGTATGGTTGGTTCCCTTTGAATCTGAGCCTTGCGGGTCTGTTATGAAGTCGGTTGAAGAGCAGCTAGCGCTGATTAAACGTGGTGCGGAAGAACTGTTGGTCGAGTCCGAGCTGATCGAAAAGCTCAAGCGTGGCCAGCCGCTGCGTATTAAGGCCGGCTTCGATCCGACTGCGCCGGATCTGCACTTGGGGCACACCGTGCTTATTAATAAGCTGCGCCAGTTCCAGGAGCTGGGGCATCAGGTGATCTTTTTGATCGGAGACTTCACCGGCATGATCGGCGATCCGAGCGGCAAGAGCGCGACCCGTCCGCCGCTGACCCGTGAGCAAGTGCTGGAGAACGCCGAGACCTACAAGAGTCAGGTGTTCAAGATTCTGGATCCGGCGAAGACCGAAGTCGCCTTCAACTCCACCTGGATGGATCAGATGGGGCCGGCGGACTTCATTCGCCTGACTTCGCAGTACACGGTTGCCCGCATGCTCGAGCGTGACGACTTCGACAAGCGCTATACCACCAATCAGCCGATCGCCATTCATGAGTTCCTCTATCCGCTCGTTCAGGGCTACGACTCGGTCGCTTTGCGTGCCGATGTCGAACTGGGCGGTACCGACCAGAAATTCAACTTGTTGATGGGGCGTGAGCTGCAGCGTGGCTACGGTCAGGAGGCTCAGTGCATTCTGACCATGCCGTTGCTCGAGGGGCTGGACGGCGTCAAGAAGATGTCCAAGTCGCTGGGCAACTACGTCGGTATCCAGGAGGCTCCAGGTGTCATGTACGGCAAGCTGGTTTCCATTCCCGATACGTTGATGTGGCGTTATTTCGAACTGCTCAGCTTCCGCTCGATGGACGAGATCGATGCCTTGCGTGCGGATGTCGAGGCGGGTGCCAATCCGCGTGACATCAAGATCAAGCTGGCAGAAGAGATTGTCGCTCGCTTCCATGGTGAAGAGGCCGCGGCCAATGCGCATCGTGCCGCAGGCAACCGCATGAAGGATGGCGAGCTGCCGGAGGATTTGCCGGAGATCCAGCTGACCGCTGCTGAGGACATGCCGATCGCGGCGGTGCTTAATAAGGCAGGCTTGGTGAAGAACTCGGCAGTTGCGCGCGACTTGCTGGGTTCTGGCGGTGTGCGTGTCGATGGTGAGGTGGTCGATCGTTCCTTCATGTATGTGCTGGGTGCGACCCATGTCTGCCAGGCTGGCAAGAAGGCGTTTGCGCGTATCACGCTGAAATCTGAATAAGATTGAAACAAAGGGTTGACGGCGAGTTTTAGTTCTCTATAATTCGCCCCACTTCTGGCGCAGTCGAAACGGAAAACTCCTTGAAATTCAACGAGTTACGAAGTTTTCGGCAGCGGATCGCTTCAGTTCAGCGAAGCCCGGAGGGAGTCGAAGAGGGCGGTGATGTTTGGCCCTTTCGGTGTTTCGATCCTCCCGGTCGAAGGCGGAAAAAAAGAGGTGTTGACAGCAGCGTGCAACGCTGTAGAATTCGCCTCCCGCTGACGAGAGATCGAAAGCGCAAGTGGTTGAAGTTGAAAAAGAAATTTTGAAAACTTCTGAAAATAACCGCTTGACAGCAAATGAGGCTGCTGTAGAATGCGCGCCTCGGTTGAGACGAAAGGCTTGACCAACCGCTCTTTAACAACTGAATCAAGCAATTCGTGTGGGTGTTTGTGGAGTCAGACTGAC